>QNAI01000127.1 GCA_003641745.1 Verrucomicrobiota bacterium
AGGATTTTCGGGGAGCAACAAGGCGGGTTCGGGCGAATATAGCGGGCTATCTGAGCCGGAATCCAACACCGTTGCCCGCCGAAAAGACCAGCAGATTTTGTGAGTTATTTTGTTACGGTCCCTTAGTGTTCTTAGCGTCCTTCTGTTCAAGATACTCTCGATCTTCCATTCCCGACCCATGTCGGGAAACGGGGGGTGGCTTCTCGCGCCCTCCGTCGCACAGAGCGCTATGGCCCTCCAGTGAATAAAGCTTCAGGCTTCGCGCGCTACGCCCAGACATGCCGACGGGTGGACAGGGCAGGCGCCGATGCGGATGCGCAGAGATCGCGAACTCAGAATCAAAGCCATCCCTTCGAGACCTTCGCGTCCTTCTGTTCAAAATCCCAAACCACCAGCTTCGCCGCGGAGCGGCTCAAAACAGTTCCAGCTGGTCCTTTTCGGCGGGTTCCACCCGGATCTTTTTTCGGGGCCGGGCAGTTGGGGTGGGGGATGAGACGGTGACGGTGTTTTCGTCGGATTCCAGCTTCTCGAGGATGACCTTGGCGCGGTCGATGACCGAATGGGGAAGACCGGCCAGGCGGGCGACCTGGATGCCGTAGCTGCGATCGGCCGCACCCGGCACCACGCGTCGGACGAAGACGATCTCGTCATTCCACTCCTTGACCGATACGGAGTGATTACTCAGTCGGTTGAGGTGCTTGTCCAGTTGGGTGAGTTCCTGGTAATGAGTGGCGAAGAACGTTCGCGGCCCGCGTATGGGATCACGGTGAAGATGTTCGACCACGGCCCAGGCGATGCTCAGGCCATCGTAGGTGCTCGTACCCCGGCCGATCTCGTCCAGGATGACAAGGCTGCGCTCGGTGGCGTTGTTGAGGATGTTTGCGGTCTCGTTCATCTCGACCATGAAGGTCGAGTTGCCCCGTGCCAGGTCATCGCTGGCGCCAACCCGCGAGAAGATTCGGTCGACGAGACCAATGTTACACTTCTTTGCCGGAACCCAGGAGCCGACCTGGGCCATTAATGTGATAAGGGCAACCTGACGGATATAGGTCGATTTGCCGGCCATATTGGGGCCGGTGATGAGCAGGATCTGTTGGTCAGCGGATTCGGTCAGGGTGTCGTTCGGGACGAAGGCATGGGTCCCGGCCAGGCCGAGACTGTCACTTTTCAGCACCTGTTCGACCACCGGGTGGCGACCCTCGCGGATATCGATCCGGTCGCTGTCGTCGAGGGTGGGGCGGCAGTAGTCCCATTCGCGGGCCTGAACCGACCAGCCCGCAAAGACATCAATCTCCGCCAGGGCGAGGGCAACTTCCCGGATGGTCGCAGCGCGATCCAGGACCATGTCAACCAACCCGGCGAAAAGCTCCTGTTCGCGTGCCTTTGATTGCTCCTCCGCCTGGAAGATCTCCTTCTCCTTCTTCTTGAGGTCGTCGGTTACGTAGCGCTCGGCGTTGACCGTGGTCTGCCGGCGTATGTAGTCTTCGGGTACGCGATGCAGGTTGCTCTTGGTGACTTCGATGAAATAGCCAAAAGCGTTGTTGAACTTGACCTTGAGATTCCTGATTCCGGTCCGTTCCTGTTCGCCGCGCTCGAGCTCGGAGAGCCAGTTCCTGTTGTCGCCGGTGAGTGCGAGCATGCGATCGAGTTCCGGGTCATAACCGAGTCGGATGTACCCGCCGTCGAGCAGCTGTCCGGGAAGTTCATCATTCAGCGCGCGGTCCAGCAGGCTGCGCAGATCCGTCATCTCGTTGATGCGTTCTCTCAGGGAGACGATATCGGGTTCGTCGAGTTCGCCCAGGACACTTCGGATCCCGGGCAGCTGGACCAGGGTTTCACGGATGGCGCCGAGCTCGCGCGGTGAGCGCAGCCGGTTCTGGAGACGTCCGAGGATCCGAATCAGGTCGCGGACGCGGCTGAGCGCTTCGCGTAGTTCAGAGGTCTGTCCGGGGTGTTCGAACAGGGCGCCGACGCAGGACTGCCGGCGGCAGAGTTGGTCGATCTCAAGGATGGGCGAAATCAGGTATTGTTCAAGCAGGCGGGCGCCCCCCGCCGTGACGGTGGCATCCATGGCCGCAATCAGGCTGCCCTCGCGGGAACCCCGGGCCGACCGGAATATCTCGAGATTCTGGAGGGTGGCGGGATCTACGAGAAGACTCTGTTCGGAGCGATACTCGTGTATTGCCGTGATGTTCTCCGGTTTGGCACAGAGATTGTCGGTCGCGTAATGGAGGACGGCACCGGCGGTTCCGAGAGCGCTGTGCCGGGTTGAGAGGCCGAAACCCTCGAGATTCAGGACACCCAGATTTTCCATGACCAGCCTGGCGCCGGCTTCGCCTTCGAAATGATAGGACGGTAGCTCACTCAATGCTCGACCCGAGCAAAGCTGGACCAGTTGTTCGTAGATCGGGTTCTCGTGAATCCGCGCCTTCCAGTCGGAGAGAGCTTCCTCGGGAAGAAGCATCTCGGCCGGGTCGACAGAAGTGAGAACGGGCAACAGTTTCTCGGGCCGTTGATCTGAGGCGACCTGAAAAGCGCCGGTCGACAGATCGAGCCAGGCGGCGTGCAGGCCCTGGCGGGTGAGATCGATGGCGGCCAGAAAGTGGTTTCGATTGGCCTCGAGCTGGTTGCTCTCAAGGGTGGTGCCGGGACTGAGGATCCGGGTCAGTGCGCGCTCGACCAGTTTGCCGGGTTTGGGGGACTCGGTCTGATCGCAGATGGCCACTTTTTTTCCGGCGGCCAGGATCTTGCCGACATAGTTCTGGGCCGCGTGGTAGGGAATGCCGGCCATCGAGTAGTTATTGCGCTTGGTCAGCGTGATACCGAGGATACGCGCACCTTCGACCGCATCTTCGTGAAACATCTCGTAGAAGTCGCCCAGGCGGAAGAGCAGAATCGTATTTGGAGGCAGGTTGTCCTTCACCTCCAGATACTGACGCATCATCGGGGTCACTTTGCTGTTTTTGGCCATACGGTGGACGTAACCCCATTGATAGGCGAAATCGTGGCCGGAATGACACAAAAAAAGAGGACAATCATCGATTTTACCCGGTTCGCGCCGGCGGATATCCCACCGCGACGCAGCGATAGCTTCCATACGGGACTGTAAGAGCCGCGTCGCTGCGTGTCCGCCAAAGCCTTGGCGACGGAGGGTGCCGACGCTCACTCTTCCGGACTTCGGAAAGATCTGAAGCATTTGGTTGCCGAAAGGAGAATATCTGGTTCAACAGTCATCCCATGCTGTTGTTTCACAGGGATCTGGGAGGTGAGGGTCGTCCACCCCTTCTCGTCCTTCACGGCCTGTTGGGTTCGTCGCGCAACTGGCAGACAATCGGCCGTCTTCTATCGAACGATTTCCATGTCTGTGCGTTGGATATCCGAAACCATGGCGAATCCCCCTGGCGCGATGAGCACAGCTACGATCTCATGGTGGACGATGTACTGTTCTGGATGGATCATCATGAGATCGAGCGATCGGTCTTCCTTGGGCATAGTATGGGGGGCAAGGTGGCGATGCGGCTGGCCTGCCGCCATCCGGATCGCGTAGGTGGGCTGATCGTGGTCGACATCGCGCCACGAGCGTATCCTTCGACTCATATTCCTGAGTTCGAAGCGATGAATGCTCTTCCCCTGTCTGACCTGACCTCGCGAGCCGAGGCCGAGGAAAAGATGAAAGCCCTGGTCACGGACTGGGCCCTGCGAAAGTTCCTGTTGACCAACCTGGAGCGGTCCGCCACCGGCCGATTCGGTTGGAAAGTGAACGTATCCGCCTTGGAGGATGGCATGGAGAACCTCGAGGAAGAACCCCTGGATTCGGATGATCTGTTTGGCGATCCTGTCCTGTTTCTTCTTGGCGGGAGATCGCCCTATTTCAGAGCTGAAGATGAGTCCGGAACGCGGAAGCACTTTCCGGAGGCCAGGTTTGTGCGGATCGAAGGATCAGGTCATAATCCGCATATCGAAGCCCGGGATCAATTCATCGATGAAGTGAGGAAGTATCTGGATGTCAGATGGATGATGTTCAGGAAGCCATGAAATGGGAATGCCCCCTGATTTATGGCTCGTAGAGAATTCCGATCCCGACCGAAAAACTCACCGCGCACTGCGGTCCAGATTCTCAGGGAGGAACTGGCTGAAAAGGTAGGGCGTGGCCGCCGGACGCGCCGCCTCATTTCCTGAGCCAGACCGCACCCATTTCCCTTAGACGGACGGCCCGGCATGTCACGGCGTAGCCACGCGGAGACGGGCGGTCCGTCCCTACCTGAAAAACTCACCCCCGCGGCGCAGTCCAGATTCTCAGTGAGGCCAGGAGAAATTGTTCGACCGCGCTCTGGACCTGATAATTGACTCGTAGCAGTCGGGAAGTGTCTTCGAGGGCATCGATGGCGGCAGGGAGGCGGGAGGCAATGGAGTCGTTACCGGAATCGGCCAGACCACGCGCGAATTCCGCGGTGATCTCCTCCATGCTGATCAGGAGACGCTCGCGAACGGACACGGAGATGCCAGCTTCGATGGCTGACTTCTCCTCGTCGGAGAGGCCATCCCTTTTCAAATCCGGATGTCCCCGAAGTGACTCCTTCGTGATGCGCTCGAGGTCCGTTTTGAAATCGGAGACCAATGCGTAGAGGCCGAGAACGAGGTTCGGCACTTCCTCTTTTGCCGGAAGTCCCGCAGAGAGCGAATTGAGCCAGTCGCGGTAGCGACCGAGCCATGCGGTCGTTTCAGGATCGTCGTCCCGGTCGGTTTGGTCAGAGACCCGAATGCGCAGGCATCGACTTCGAATAGTGGGAAGAAGCGAGTAGGGTCGGGTGGTCAGGAGGAGGATTGTTGTGTCGAGCGGCGGCTCCTCCAGGGTCTTGAGGAATGCGTTTGCGGCCCGTGTGTTGAAACGATCAGCTTCCACGACCACCGCAACCTTCTTGTCGCCTGAATAGGGCGATTGCGCAATCTGCTGGTTGAAATGCCTGACGGTGCTCTTATCCGGGTTTTCCTTTTCTCCGATTCGTATGTTCCTGGCTTTGCCCGTCGGACGAAGTTGCAGAAAATCAGTATGATCGGTGCTCTCCCTGGGGATATTGAGGAGCGAACAACCGACTTCCCACGCCAGTTTCTCAAGTTGGGTCAGTGAGGTCCCAAACAGAAGAATACTGTGTGCGAGCCGCCCGCGGCGCATCGCCCGTTTGAGGATCGTTCGGGCCATCGAATCCTCAGACGAGCACAAAAGCGGATCAGTCACGACAGGTCGGCGCCGTTCAGAGCTTCACCCTCTTTTTGACCTCGGCCCAGATCGCACGGGCGACCTCATTTTCGCCCTCTGTGCCGTCAACGACATAGAATCGCTCGGGAAGCGACTTTGCCAGGAGCAGGTAACCTTCGCGGACGATCCGATAGAAATCGATGTTCTCGCGCTCCATGCGATCGGGGAGATCCGAAGCCCGGTGGCGGACACGGGACATGCTCATTTCGGCCGGTACGTCGGTTATGACGGTCAGATCAGGGACGACGGTTCCGACGGCGAACTCGTTGATCATGCTGACCGGGTCGGCGGAAACCTGCCGCGCGGCGCCCTGGTAGACGGTGGTCGAGTCCAGATAACGGTCGCAGAGCACGATCTTACCGTCCTCGAGGGCCGGCAGGATGATCTCACGGACCAGCTGCGCCCGACTGGCTGCGAACAGAAGAAGCTCGGTCTCGGGACACATTTCGGAATTGTTGCTGCTGTGGATGAGCAGGTGCCGGATTTCTTCGCCTATCTCCGTTCCGCCCGGTTCACGCGTAACAACGATCTCGTGCCCCAGTTTCTCAAGTTTCGGTACCAGATGCTCAATCTGGGTTGTCTTGCCGCTTCCCTCCGGTCCTTCGAAGGAAATGAGGATGCCCTTTCGTTGGTCAGTCATGATTTTCTACCCTGAATTGTGGCACTCTCTGATGAATCCGTCCACGTCATTCAGTCCCGGACTCTTCGCGTTGAAGACATAATAACCCGAATAATGGACTCCCATGGTCAAACAGGCTTCCGGGGAGAGCTTCAAGAGCTGCCCGATGACGAATCCGGCGTTGAAATGATCACCCGCGCCGGTCGTGATTTTTGGCTTCGTGGTCCAGGGACCGGGCACCCACCACGAATCGTCGCGGGTGGCGCACGCAGCTGATTTGGTCGGGTGGACGACGACGGTTCCGATCTGGAGAGATTGGCGGATGCGGGAGGCCAGTGATTTCAATCCATCCGGGTCTTCTTTTGGTTCGGGCAGGTCCAGAGCGCCGGCCACCTGCATGGCCTCCGCCAGGTTGAGTCCCAGCGTGACAGAGCCGAACGGGTGGAACCGGCTGATCGTTCGCAACGCGGTCTGAAGGTCGCCGATGGATCGTTTCGCCGGGTCTGCCAGGTCGAAGAAGAAAATCCGCTGATCACGCGGTGGAAGAATTGGCAATATACGGTCCAGCAGGTCGGAGAGGAGCTCCGTCATGTGCGGGGTCTGGGTCCAATTGACCAGTGAGATAAGGTCGGCCCGGGAGAGGAGGTCGAGGAGGACGCCTTCGCTCACGGCGCCGGTGATCTCCTCCATGGTGATCTCGTCCAGGCTGGACGGGTTGGAGAGCATGATCTTTCCATCCTCGAACTCGACCGCATTGGTCGTGGCCGGTTCGCAGATCGATATTGCCTCTGTTTTTTGGGCGAAATCAGCGAAGACGGGATGGATGGCGGGTTTGCCGAGGGCGCCGATATAGCGGGTTTTTACGCCGGCGGCCAGGAGAGCTGCCCCCAAAATCGGACCGTTTCCACCGAGTTTCTCCATGATCGGGTAGAGCTCCACATTGGTGCTCTTGCCGGCAGCCGCTAGAATACGGTTCCCGAAGTCCTCGATCCTGGGTATCCGGTCGAATTGTGCGCCCGGTCCCGTGCGACAGTCCACCGCGTGCATGATCGTGTCGACGAAGCCATCGAAACCGAGGAGGGCGTTCTTGGTTGTGATCTTGCTGCGATGGGTCTGCAGCTCTTGTAAAGTACGAGTCTGATGGTCCATGATTGGGAGTTGTCGCTGAGGTAAAGGGGTCGCTTGAATGACCGCAAACAGATTTCGCCCGACAGGCTTCGTCTGCCCTTCAGCGGACCGGTCGATGGAGAAAGGAATCGATCAGATGCTCAAATTCCATTGATCGCCGGGAGATTCCTGCCAGAACATTGATTGAAATGCTCGTATTCGCATCGACCTGCCCTCCGGTACTCGCCCAGATATCAGGACCCAATCTGTTCAGCTATTTCGAGCAATCGAACCTGGCCGGAAAGGTCATCATCGGCGCGCTCGCATTCTTCAGCCTGATCGCCTGGACCATCATGATTGGGAAGTCCATCGAACTGCGGCGCTTGCGAACTTTCAACAGCGGCTTCGAGGAAAAACTCCGTGAGCAACGGACGATCATCGATCTGCCGGACGGCTTCCGCGTACCTGCCTCAATCCCCTACGCCATCATGTTCCGGGATGCGATCGATGCCTATTGGAGGGTCGAGCCGCGTCGGGGAGAGAGCGACGAACGCCTTTCGACCGCGCGGGTTGAGCATACCGAAAACGCCCTGCAGAGGGCCGTGGCCAACCAGACTCTGGCCTACGAATCGAACATGGTCTTCCTGGCCACCATTGTTTCGGGCGCACCGTTTTTTGGGCTGCTCGGAACGGTTTGGGGCGTGATGGATGCCTTTGGTGCGGTCGCCATGCAGAATACCGCCACCCTGCAATCCCTGGCTCCCGGTGTGTCCGGAGCCCTTCTGACCACGGTGGCCGGTCTGCTCGTGGCCATCCCTTCAGTTTTCGGCTACAACTACCTGCTGTCCCGAACCCGCCTGCTGATCACCGAGTCCGAGAATTTTGCCAGTTCACTGGCTGATCGGTTTGAACTCGAGTCCCGCTGAACATGGCGCGATCCTTCCATCGACCGCAGCGGTTGACCGCCCTCTCCGAGTTGAATGTGACGGCACTGATCGATCTCGGTTTCGCATTGCTGATCATCTTCATGATCAGCACACCGCTGATCGAGCAGGAACGCACCCTGCCAGTCGAACTGCCCGTATCGACCGATGCTGATTCGAAGAATCAGGACGCGCTCTTTCGGGAAATCACCGTCGTTCCGGGTGGGTATCGCCTGGATGGAATACAGATGAATCAGGCCCAATTGGAGACGCAATTGCAGCTGTTTTCCCTCTCGACCCGTCCGCCGGTGATCAGCATCAAGGCAGACCGGAACATCGCCTACCAGGAAGTGGTCACCCTCCTCGACCTGCTGAAACGAAACGATCTCTCGAAGATCAGTCTGGATACGCAACAACAACGCTAGCATAAGAGGATGGGTATCACAGTTGTTAGAGAGGTTGTAGGAGAGGCTTTACGCCTCGATCCAATGATCCATCGAGGGATAAACCCTCTCCTACGGGATCCATCCTATCACCCGTGACAGCATGATACCTTGATGAAACGGCCGGGTAAGGGAGTGCATCTATGAAGAAAAGGGATACCAGTGGCGCCTTTTTGGCCTCCGTGCTCCTGCATGCTGCCTTGGTGGGGGGCGCGGTCATGATGGTTGCCTTCGTTCCGGACGAAAAGCCGCCACCGGCCGTGTTTGAACTGGTCTCACTGCCGCGCCTGCCAACCACATCCGAGGAGAGTGCGGAAATCTCATTTGAACCCATTCCGATCGAGCCCGTGGTGATTCCCGAGCCCGAGCCAGTCTCCGAGCCGATTCCAGAACCGATTCCGGAACCGGTGGAGAAGAAACCGGAACCCAAACCGGTGGAGAAGAAACCTGAGCCACCGCCGGTGAAAATGTCCTACGAGCAGTTTGTCCGGGAACAGGGCGCGCCCAAGGTGCAGAAGCCGAGGGAGGTGAAGCCCAAGCCGATCAAGGTGCCCAAGATCAACACATCCCAGATTGTGAACAATCTCCGGGACATCATGGTCGATACAACTCAACTGAACCAGATGTCGCGGTCTGAGATCAGTGCGCTGGAGGCTTATTTCGCGCGGCTGAAACAGGCTTTGAAAAGGGCCTGGACCAAGCCTTCCGGCTTGAGTGATCGTCTTCAGTGTGTCGTGAAGTTCGACCTGTCATCATCGGGGATCCTCAGCGGTGTGCGGATCATCACGAGTTCGGAAAACAGCGATTTCGATCAGAGTGTCCTGGCCGCATTCAAGGCGGTGCGAAACCACGGTCCGACCCCGGACGGACGAAGCTACCCCGCACGGGTGACCTTCCGCATGACGGACTGAGGGAAGTAAGAAGTAAGAAGTAAGAAGTTTGAAGTAAGAAGTAAGAAGTAAGATTTAGGGATTGGGACCTATGAATTGGGAATCAGGACAGGTTGGAAGTCAGGGACCTGGGATTCCTTCCCAAAATCTCGTTTCTCCTGTTAATAATGTATCTCCTTTGGTGAATATCTGGTTTAAACTGGCGGTTCGGTGGGATGTTGTTGTGCGTTCGGTGAAGATCGCTGTCGTGGTGGGGACTGTCCTGGCGGTGATCAATCACTATGACCGGATTTTGTCCGGAGCCTGGACGATGACGATGGCGGCCAAGATTGGACTCACCTATCTGGTACCCTACTGTGTCAGCACGGTTGCGGCCGTACAGGCACTGCGAACGGAAAGAGGAAGGATGAAGTGCTCCCCAAAAACTGGACAGGGGCTATCGTTAAACCAGATAGTCACAGAAGAGGAAAAAGCCCATGTCCAAAAAACGCCGCACATTCAGTTCAGAGTTCAAAGCCAAGGTGGCC
>QNAI01000128.1 GCA_003641745.1 Verrucomicrobiota bacterium
CCATGAAAAACGTAGGGCCAGACTTCGGTGGGGCTGACAATGGGCATATTCGGAAACTCGGCGGCTTTCAAGGTGGTCAAGGTGACGTATCCGATCAACACCCCTCCACCCCACGGGAAGATGTAACCCAGCGCGGAGGTGATTGAATCCAGGAAATTCGCGCGACGGTAGGGATGCAGTTTGAAGTGCTTGCCGATGTCGCTGACCAGGGGTGCTGCGGCGATTTCCGCGGCGGTATTGACGGTGATAAACACATTCAAGCTGGCCACGAACGTACAAATGACCAACTCCGCCCGGCGAACTGAATCGCGGGCAAAACGCAGCGCTGCCTGTTTCAGGAATTCGAAGGCGCCGCCAATCTTCATGATGTGGTTGGCCGACATGATGAGCAGGACGAGAACAGCCATCTCGACATAGCCTCCGATGCCATCGGTCAGCGCTCCGGTCAGGAGTCCGGCGTCGCGATCAATATGAACAATGGACGACATCTCCGCCAATCTGAAAATCGGAATCATGATAATGGCCAGGATGATACCGAAAGTCAGCGAGGTGATGATATGTCGGCCGGTCATCGCCATGACGATGACAAGCCCAAAGGGGACAAGCAGCAACAGACCATCGGGATCAACCAGGTCGGTCGCCAGGCCGAGTTCGACCCCGTCCGTGCCCTTGGCCGTCCCCAGGATCATGAAGAGGATAAGGGAAGGAATTGCGGCCAGAATCGCGTATTTGAAACGACTGCGCACCACGCCGGGGATGTCCGTTTCCTGCGTGGTCGCCGAGACGATCGTGGTATCGGAAACTGGTGCGAGATTATCGCCGAAAGCCGCACCCGACAGTATGGCGCCAAAGAGGATCACGGGATCCGCTCCCAAGGCGATTCCCGTGGGGTACATGAGCGTGCAGAAAGCGACGGTGGTACCATAACCGGTTCCGACCGCCGTGGCAAAGAGCGCGGCCAGCAGGAAGGTCAGGACCGTGAACATGCCACTGCCCACCCCGGATTGAAGACCCAACCAGACCAGGCCGTCAACCAGGCCTCCCGCCCGGAGCACCTGGGCGAACATCCCGGCCCACAACCAGCAGACGATGGTGACGACACCGATGCGGTTGGCCATGCCGGTGAATATTTCTTCGCAGTAATCCCACAACCTGCCCCGGACCAGAAAAAGGGTCAGGCTCAGGCCGATAATCAAGCCCAGGATCAGGCCCTTCACGTCGGGCGCCCCGTTGAGGCAAATCACGATCGCCCAAACGATGAAGAAGAGCATGGGTACGGCGGAGGCAAAAGCCCCGCCCCGGAAGGACAGTGATGGGGATTCTTGTGTCATAGGGAATATCTTGTATGGCGGTGCGTCCGACGGCCGCCTCGCTGGGGTTGAAAATGGCTCTGGTATTGGCTAGCTCATTTATGAGACAGGACACTAAAGATCGGACATGAAGGTGAAGATCGAGTCGTTCATGTCCGGGAGACCTTCGTGTCCGAAATCCGGATAGATGATCATGCTCTTCGGAGAGGTGATGCGGTTGTAGGCGGAAAACTGGGTCGAGGCCGGGCAGGTCTCGTCCATCAGCCCGGTGGCGAAGAGCACTTCCGAACGAATCCGCGGCGCCAGGTGCTGGCAATCGATATAGCCGAGCCGGGTGAAAATCTCCTCTTCACGTTCGTGCCGCGGATCAAAATGCCGAAAGAACGTCTTGAGTTCGGCGTAGGCGGTCATGACCAGGTCCATTTCCCATACCCTCTGAAAATCGCAGAGGAAGGGGAATACCGCCGCCGCCCGCTTCAATCGGGGCTCGAGCGAGGCACAGGCCAAGGTCAGTCCCCCACCCTGGGAGCCTCCGGTTACGCCGACCCGCTCTCCGTCGACCTCCGGCAGATCGATCACGATGCGGGCCAGCATCGCTGTATCCAGATATATCTGACGAAAGAGAAGCCTGTCCTGATGGTCGTCGAGCCCCCGGATGATATGCCCATGAAGGGTATTGCCGCGAACCCCTCCGACATCCTCGGACCATCCGCCCTGGCCACGGCAATCAAGCGCCGCGACCGAAAATCCCAGACTGACGTAGTTCAGCTTGTCCGACCAGTCGCCGCTGTGGTAGCTGTAGCCGTGAAACTGCAGGACCGCGGGATGGGAACCCTCCGACCGGGAAGGCCGCAGGTATTTGGCGTGAACCCGGGCGCCGCCAACACCGGTGAAGAACAGGTGAAAACATTCGGCGCCGGGCACCTGAAACTCGGACGGACGCAACTCAACCTCAGGATCTGTTGCATCCAGTTCGGCCAGGGCACGTTCCCAATAACTGTCAAAATCCCCGGGCCTTGGATTGCGCCCGAGGTAGGTTTTCAGTTCAGCAAGGGGTTTGTCGATCAGCGGCATATCTAAAGTCTGGATTTATTGAAAAACCGGAGCCGGTCTTTCAGTTTTCGCGACGAAACTCGGTTCCAAAATCCTCGACCATTTTTTCCAGTGAATCAAGGACGGTGCTTCCGCGGTTGGCAATTCCCGCTGTCTGACGCTTCCAGGTGACCGCCGGGATCTCCACCAGCGACTTCAGCTCCCGAACCGGCACCACGAGCTCCCGCAATTCCAGATCGATGGTGTAGAGGTGGCTGGGTCCGCGCACCTTGACCAGGGTGAGGGTTACCTCGAGGACCGGATCACCCTTGTGCGCATCGAAACCCTCCGCGCCAATAACCGGCACCCCGTTCCGGTCGAGTATCCGCCCGACAAAGTCGCTGATATCGTCCTCCACCAGGGCGAACGCGTCGGCCGAGGCGGGAAGCCCCATTACCTTGACCCCCACTGCGGGAAGGGATTGGAGCGAACTCATGGAGACATCCGCCCGCGCAGAAGAGGCAACACCAAAAATGACCAAGAGAACAGCAAGTCGGATGGTGGAAGACACGCCTCGATGCAAAAGCCTTCCCGCGTCCGCTGAAAGACAAATCTCGCCTAAGGGGCACATTGATTAATTGGAGATTGTCAGCGTTTCGAATTAATCAAAGTGCCCCTGAACGTCAGTCGAACAGGCGGACTCGGGCCTCGCTCTGGCGCTGGAGGCCACCGCAGACATGCTCGCAGAGCTCAAGAATCGATTCGTCCTCGATCCGGTAGTAAACGTGAAGCCCGTCCTTGCGCCGCCCGAGAATTCCGGCCTGGGCCAGGGTCTGGAGGTGACGGGAAACATTGGCCTGAGTGGCCCCGACCTTCTCGACCAAGGCGGAAACAGTGAATTCCCCTTCAATCAGAGCATGGATCAGTCGAAGGCGCATCGGCTCGCTCAGAAGCTTGAAGCGATCGGCCACCAGTTGAAGAAATGCGTCCTGCGGGACCCCTTCGGTTCGAGTGGCCGACTTTGTCGAAAAGGGGCTTGACAGTTTTTTACTATATGATTGTTTGCTCATATACTTTTAAATTTAACGTTCATATAGTAATACACTTTTCACCCAGAACAAGCCAAAACACCCACCATCTTCTCAATTAGTTGTCCTTTTCCCGACCATCCGCTTATTTACCACGCCTGTCTCTTCGAATGCTGCGCGAGTTCTGTTCGCTCACGTGGTGAGGTTCGGGAGATCAATTACCCAACCCGGCAAACCCCAAAAAAGCCATGACCACAGAAAAAGCCATTCGCCTCCTCGCAGGAACCTTCATCCTGATCAGCCTTGCCCTCGCCACCCTGGTCAATCACTGGTGGCTGCTTTTGGCCGTGTTCGTCGGCCTGAACCTCTTCCAGTCTGCTCTGACCGGCTTCTGTCCGGCCGAGAACATCTTTCGCAGACTGGGGATTGGACAACGATCCGACCGGTCATGAACGCTGTTCTCGCAATCTCCCTCGGCGCCGCTCTCGGCGGTTTGACCGGATATTTCGGTCGCTGTCGCACCGGGGCCTGCCCTCTGACCAGCAAGTGGTGGGTCGGGGCTCTCTACGGCGCCTTTCTGGGATATATTTTGACCTCCTGAATTCCGGTGGATCCCGGGATCTACCCTGACACTTCCATGAAACGCATTCTGACAATCTCCCTGATCGGACTGACTGTTGCCCTCTTCCCGCCGCGGATGGAGGCCCAAGTCTGGACCCTTGAACAGGCGGTTGCCTTCGCTCTGGAAAAGAGCCCGGACAGTCGCATCGCCAATCACCGGATTCGTTCAGCCGAGGCCACCGTCCGACAGGCCAAGTCCGGACTCTACCCGCGTGTCGATCTCCGGGCGTCCTATATGCAGACCAACACGCCCATGATGGCGTTCGGAGCGATCCTCAACCAGGGGGTCTTCGATTTCGGCCTCGATTTCAACGACCCGGGCCGGGTCGATAATCTGAACCTGACCGGGCTGGTCGGCTACAATATCTACAGCGGTGGCAAACGTTCGGCCGGGCAGGACGCGGCCGATGCCGGTCTCCGGGCGTCCGAACTCGACAGCCAGTCGGTTCGCGACCAACTCGCCTACGAGGTGGTCAACGCCTACTTCAATATCATCAAGGCGCGCGAGGTCGTGGCCTCAACCGAGACCGCGGTGGCTGCTTTCGAGGAAAACCTGAAGGTGGCCAAGCTCAAATTCGAAGCGGGCACGTTCCTCAAAACCGAGGTGCTCAATCTCGAGGTGCAACTCGCCCAGACCCGGGAGAACCACCTCGGGTTCAGCCACCAGCGCGATCTGGCCGAGCGCGTTTTTCTCAACCTGCTCGGCCTCGATTCCGGTCAGGGAGTGACCCTCGCACCGGACGACCAGACGATCGATCTTCTCCGCCCGCCCCCAAGTGTCGACCTTTCGACCCATCCCGACCTTCTCTCCATGAAGGCCCGAACCGAAGCGGCCGAGGCTCAGGTTCGGATGGCCAAGGGTGACCGCATGCCGATCGTCAACGCATTCGGTTCCTACCAGCTCGACCATGGCTGGCGACTGGACGGCACCGGTGATTCCTGGATGGCGGGTGTGTCGGTCGACTTCAATATTTTCGATGGCGCGATGACCCGCGAAAAGATCCATGAAGCTGAAGCCAGACACGCCGTGACGCTCGAAGGCCTGCGCAAAATGACCCTGGGTATCGACCTTCAGGTCGAGCAGGCGAAACTTGCCCTCGCCCAGACCATTCAACGTCTTGAGGTCACCAAAAAGGTGATTGAACAAGCCGAGGAGAGCGCCGTCCTCAGCCGGGCCCGCTTCGAACAGGGCGTCATTCTCTCATCCGACCTGATCAATATTGAAACCAGCCTGACCAGGGCACGCATGCGACGCGCCATCGCGATCGCCGACGAACGCGTCGCCGTCGCCCAGCTGAGGCGGGCGCTCGGTCTCCAACAGTTTCCCAACCCTTCGAGCATATGAAATCCCTGATCCTTGCCGCACCGGCATCCCTGATCCTGCTCACCCTGCCCGCCTGTCATCAATCGACGGATGAAAGCAGGGAGACGGCTGAACAGCCCCCCGTGTCGGTTCAGACCGCATCCGTTGCCCTCCAGACGGTGGCCAACCGTGTGGAAATACCCGGCACCATCAGTCCGGTCGACAGTGCGATCATCTCCGCCAAGGTCATCGGCACGATTGACAATATTCCCGTATCGCTCGGGCAGGCGGTCAAGCGAGGCGATCTCCTGGTCAACATCATCGCGGGAGAAATCTCCGCCAAGGTCCTGCAGGCGCAGGCCCAACTCGACCAGGCCGTACGCGACCTGGCACGTGAGCGCGAATTACTGAACAAAGGAGCGAGCACCTCGGAAACGGTCAAGGCGCTTGAAGATCGTGAGCGAATCCTGCAGGCGGTTGTAAGTGAAGCCGAGACCATGCTCAGCTACACCCGGATCACTGCTCCGTTCGACGGTGTGATCACCCGCAAGGTCGTGAGTGAGGGGGATCTGGCCAGTCCTGGTATGCGCCTGCTGCAGATCGAAAACTCCTCTGCCCTGGAGGTGGAGACCGACATTCCCGAGATCCTTGCCCCTCTGATTGAGGTGGGCACCGAGGTTGAGGTCATCATGCCCGGTGGCGAGTGGAATGGTCGGGCAAGCATTTCCGAGTTGGCGCCCGGCGCGGATCCGGTTTCCAGGACCTTCAATGCCAGGATCGCCCTGCCCAACGACACACCGGTCCGCTCCGGCCAGTTCGCCCGCGTTCGCCTGTCCGGCCATCCGGTCGATGCCATTTTGATTCCGGCCTCGGCAGTCACGTTGTTCGGGCAGATCGAGCGGGTCTTCACGGTCGAGGGCGACCGGGCGGATCTGCGCATCGTCAAGACCGGCGCCGTTCACGGAGACCAGGTGGAGATCCTGGCGGGGCTCGATGCTGGTGACATCATCGTGGTGACCGCGGATCAACCATTGATCGACGGTCAACCAGTGGAGATCAACTGATGAAAAGTGACAATTCGTCCACGGGTTCACGCCGCCTTGGTTTCGCCGGCCGGATGGCGGCCATGTTCATCGATTCCAAGCTGACCCCGATCGCCGTCATCGCATCGATCCTGCTCGGAATCATGGCACTTCTGCTCCTGCCGCGTGAGGAGGAACCACAGATCAAGGTGCCCATGGTGGACGTCATGGTCGCCATGCCCGGCGCCACCGCGGCCGAAGTCGAAAACCGGGTTTCCCGCCCCATGGAGAAATTTCTCTGGGAGATCCCCGGGGTCGAATACCTTTACTCCACCGCAATGCCCGGCGCCAGCCTGACCGTTGTCCGGTTCAAGGTGGGCGAGGATCTCGAGACCAGCCTGGTCAAGCTGAACCAGAAGCTGCAGACGAATTTCGACCGCATCCCCCACGGGGTGAGCATGCCAATGATCAAGCCGCGCACGATCGATGATGTTCCGATCCTGGCGCTCACCTTCCACAGTTCCACCTACGACCACTTCCTGCTGCGCCGGGTGGCGGTCCAGGTCGATGACACGATCAAGACCATCCAGGATGTATCCGAAACCACGATTATCGGCGGCGCCAGGCGCCAGGTCCGGGTTCAGCTGGACCCCCTCCGGCTGGCATCCCGCAACCTTTCGCCCACCAGTATCCTGCCCGTCATCCAACAATCCAATACCCAGGCCTTCGCGGGAAGCCAATCCTTCACCAATCGTGAGATCCTCGTTCAGACCGGATCCTTCCTGACCGGCGCCGCCGAATTGGGATCGGTCGTAATCGGCGTCTTCCAAGGCAAACCGGTTTACCTGCGCGACGTCGCCACCATCTCGGACGGGCCGGAAGAACTCTCGCAATATGTGCTCTTCGGGTCGGGCGGCAAGGGATCCGGCTCCGAACAGGCTGCAGTGACCCTGAGCATCGCCAAACGACCGGGGGCAAACGCGGTCGACGTGGTCGATCAGGTCATGGAGAAGGTCGAGGGCCTCCGGCGACAGATCATCCCGACTGATATCGAGGTGACGGTCACGCGCGATTACGGCGGCACCGCCAGCGAAAAGTCGAATGAACTCCTGCTCCATATGGGGTTGGCCATCTTCGGGGTGACCGTCCTCATCCTGGCTTTCCTCGGGTGGCGGGAATCGGTCGTCGTCCTTCTGGCCATACCGACCACCCTGGCCCTGACCCTTCTCGTGTTTTACCTTTATGGATACACGCTGAATCGCATCACCCTTTTCGCCCTGATCTTTTCGATCGGGATCCTGGTCGATGACGCCATCGTGGTGGTCGAAAACATCGTGCGTCACCTCAGCCTGCCCGAAAGCCGGCGCAGGTCGGTGCGAGAGGTGGCCATCGACGCGGTCGACGAGGTCGGCAACCCGACCATCCTCGCGACCTTGGCCGTCATCGCCGCCGTCCTGCCCATGGCCTTCGTCGGTGGGATGATGGGGCCCTATATGCGCCCGATCCCGGTCGGTTCCAGCGCCGCGATGATCTTCTCATTGCTGATCGCCTTTTCGGTCACCCCCTGGGCCGCCCTGAGAATCCTGAAGGGGCACGTGAGCAAGGAAGCCTGCGAAATGCCCGAGTTTGTCGAAGCGCTCGATGCCTGCGATCACGCCCCCGACAACCTCTTCACCCGCACCTACCACCGCTTCATGGATCCCCTGCTGCGCAGCGCGGTCCTTCGCTGGGGATTCCTCGGTTTGACCATCCTGCTTCTGCTGGGCTCGATGGCCCTGGTGCCGACTGGTCGCGTCCGGCTCAAGATGCTGCCCTTTGACAATAAATCTGAATTCCAGGTCATCCTGAACATGCCCGAAGGCACGCCCCTGGAGCAGACCGCCCATGTCGCCGGCATGATGGCCAGCGCCATTCGCAGGGAACCCGAGGTGCGTGATTATCAGATCTACGTGGGCACCGCCTCTCCCTTCAATTTCAACGGACTGGTTCGCCATTATTTCCTGCGCAGCGGCGCCAACGTCGCCGACATCCAGGTCAACTTCCTGCCCAAGCACGATCGCGACGACCAAAGCCATGATCTGGCCAAGCGGATGCGTCCGCGGCTCGCCGCCATTGCCGAAGAGCACGGAGCCTCCGTAGCGCTGGCCGAAGTGCCGCCCGGACCGCCCGTTCTCCAGACCCTGGTGGCCGAGATCTATGGTCCGGATGATGCCTCCCGACTCGCCCTGGCCGACAAGGTCCGCGATATCTTTGAATCGACCGAAGGCGTGGTCGATGTCGATACCTACATCGAGGATCAGCAGGAGAAAGCCATCCTGGTGATCGACAAGGAGAAGGCTGCCCTCCACGGTATATCCGAGGGCACAGTAACCCGCACCGTGCAGATGGCCCTTCATGGGTCCTCGGTCGATCTGCTTCACGACTCGAACGAGCGGGAGGACGTGAACATCGTCTTCGAGCTTCCCCGGGAGCTTCGTGCCCGCCCCGAGGACCTGCTCGCCCTCTATGTTCGCTCCGAGGTGAACCCGGAAGCGCCCCTGGTTCAATTGAGGGAACTCGTCCGGATCGAGACAACCCTGAGCGAACGCAATATCTATCACAAGAACCTCAAACCCGTTACCTATGTGACGGCCGACGTGGCCGGCGCGATTGAAAGCCCGGTCTACGCCATCCTCGCGATGAACCGGGAGTTGAAGAAGCTGAATCGTGCCGATTTCGGCGGCAGCGAGGGACCGCTCAAGGTCTACAATGCCTCGATGCCCTTTGACGACCTGGAGCCATCGATGAAATGGGACGGTGAATGGCAGGTCACGATCGAGGTATTCCGCGACCTCGGTCTCGCCTTCGCCGCAGTGCTCATCCTTATTTACATGCTGATGGTCGGATGGTTCAAGAACTACGCCACCCCGATCATCGTGATGACCGTGATCCCGTTTTCGCTCATCGGCGTCCTGCCCGCCCACTGGGGCATGGGTGCCTTCTTTACCGCGACCTCCATGATCGGATTCATGGCCGGCGCCGGTATCGTGGTGCGCAACTCAATCATCCTGGTCGACTTCATCGAACTCAGAATGAGCCACGGCCTGCCGCTCGAACAGGCGGTGGTGGAATCGGGCGCCGTCCGCTTCCGACCCATGATGCTGACCGCCTTCGCCGTCGCCATCGGCGCCCTCGTCATCCTGGCCGACCCCATCTTTCAGGGACTCGCCATATCGCTCCTCTTCGGCGCCATCGCCTCCCTCATCATCAGTCCGCTCGCCGTTCCCCTGCTCTACTATATAACGCATAAGAAGAGGCTTTAGGCTTTTGGGCTATAAGCTTTAGGGAAAAGAGCTCGTAGCCTATAAAGAGAGAAAATACGAAGACATGCCGTTGATCTATTACCTCACGCATCGGAAAAGCGGCTGAAGCTCTTCCGTCGTCGATGTCGATGTCGATGTCGATGTCGA
>QNAI01000129.1 GCA_003641745.1 Verrucomicrobiota bacterium
CACGGTGTTTGCCTCACTGATTCCGCCTCCGTATACTCACTGAAGGGGCATGCTATATTCTTAGGGGCATATAGTTTGTGCTGTGAGGTTGGGCCATGAAGTATTTTTTAGCCGTATTGCTTCTAATCGTTATCCCCTCTTTCGCCTCTGCGGATACCCACGTTGAATTGATCAATTTGAGTCCCGACAATCCTGATCCCGGGATGCCCTTTCGTGTCTACGTGAAAGCGGTCCTGCCCGATCAATGCTGGTCGCAGGGACCCGTTGGTGATCTGACATTTTCCGTGTTGGATTCCTTCACCGGTGATCCTTGCCCCGGCGGTCTCTTCTACTATCTGGTGGTGTTCGAGCTGGAGGGTTTGCCGGAAGGACATCACTCGGTCACGGTCACGGAATTGCATGACGGCACGAGGGATCCCGGTTCGTGGGAGCACTTGTTGGAGTTCACTGTCGGCAATCCACCGGTTGGGATTGAGGACCGGTCGTGGAGTTCGGTAAAAGCCATTTTCCGTTAGGTAATGGTTGTGCCTCTGAAATTGTGTCTCGGGCTGCGTGGCCAAATTGAGGGCTGTTTTATCCAGCAAAGGTGATCAAATGATAAAAAGAGGGGCCCCGGGGCCCCTCTTTTTGATGTCTGGAGTATTCTTGCTGCCAGACACAATTTCCAAGGCACAACCTATCTCACAAGTAACATTTTCCCGGTGAGCGTCCGCTCCCCCACCGTCACGCGATAGAGATAGGTACCCGAAGGCACCGCGCGTCCGGCATGGTCTTTCCCTTCCCAGGATATCTCGTGAGTCCCCGCGGCATATACCTGTCCAGTCAACAGGGAGCGCACCTTGCGCCCCGAGACATCGTGGATGTCCAGTTCGACCTGTGATGCGACGGGCAGGGAGAAACGGATTTCCGTGCGCGGGTTAAAGGGGTTGGGAGAATTGCCTTCGAGGGTGAAAGCCCGGGGCATGATGTCATCCGGGGTGGCCGTGACCTGGGGGCAACCGTAGCCGAAGGCCCCGATATCCACACCGCAGGTGTTGTTGGCCGCCAGGCAGGGCGACAGCTGCTGCAGGGTGAATAAGTAGACACCAGGATCACAGAAATACGGATCCTCCGAAATATTGCCGGCGACACCTTGCCAGACACCCACCGAGCCAACGTAATCGCCGCCGTCATTGCCGTAGAGATCGTTGCAGGCGAGATCCACAGTGCCTTGGATCGCGGCCACGTACAGGGCCGAAACGCCAACCCCGAAGGCGACGATATTCTGGTTGAATATCAAGTCATTGGCACCGTTGAACTCGATCTGAGCGTAACCCGCCGAGCCGGAATTGTCGGTGATGGTGGACTCTTCAAACGTCACTGTCGCGGCGTTCACATAGATTACTGAACCCGAGTCCACGGTGTTGTCGGCGAAGGTGGCGCCGGTGATTTCGGCGGTGGCGCCGCCGTGGTGGACATTCAGGATCCCGGGGCCGCTGCCGTGGTTGCGGGCGAATTCAGCGTCCAGGCAGTAGAAGGAGGCGTTTTCGCAGTACACCGCTGCGCCGAAGTCGCCCAGGTTGCCGTCGAAAAAGGATCGATACAGGCTTAAGGAGCCACCTGTGGTGAATACTGCACCGCCGTTGGAGACGGGAGCCGTGCCAATACACTGGTTATTGGTGAACACACTATGATTCAGGAAAATGTTACTGTTAACCGCATGGATTGCACCGCCGTTCTGCTCGCTGTAATTGCTGGTCAATTCGCATCTCTCCATGAAGACCCAGGAGTTGTCGGCGTTGAGGGCCCCGCCGCCTTCCAGGGATCGATTACAGCCGTCGAAATCGCTGGAGACTATCCTGACATGCGAATCCACGATGGTGAGGGCGCCGTTGTTGCGCCTCCGCGTGAATGTGTTCCCGTCCAGGACCACGTTATCAGCTCCTTCAATGGTCATGGCGCTCTCACCTTCGGAAAAGGTATTGCCCACGAAATCGAAGGTCGCGCTGCTAAAGGGATGGTCGATGTGAACCGCCTTCTCAAAATTGATGAATTCACAATTCTCAACGTTGACGTCATTGGCAAAATCCCCGGTCCAGATACCGACGTCGGATCGTCCGGCATAGTTCCAGAAGAGGGTGCCGGTCACATCGAGACGGTTCCCATGGAAATACAGGTTCAGGTCGCCGTTGCGCGCAATCTCGCAGTCCTCGATCACAAGATCGTTGATCTCGTTGTTGAGACTGATGCCGGCGGCGTGTGCTCCCTGGTTGAATTGAATTACACACCCTCGCAAAGTGACTTCGGCGCCGGTCAACAGGATGCCGCCGCCGTAGCCCGGGTAATCGCTTGAAAAGTCCGCGTTGCCCTGTTCAATCGTCAGATGACTGATGGTGGCCGCCGTTGTTTCGCCATCGCGCAACCAAATGACGCGGTCATGCTGTCCGGAGCCTGAGATGACGGTCGTCTCGGCGTTCAGATCGCGCGAGCGCATCATTACATTCTTGCCCAGGAAGGTCAGACCGGTGTTACCGACCCCCTCGTACCGGCCCGCCGCCAGCACGACCTCCCCCGGCACCGGAACCGTATCAAGGGCGGCCTGGATGGTGGGGAACATGCCGCTGCCGTCAGCCCTCACACCGTAGACCGGAACGTCCCAGTCGAAATCGATACCGTCGCTGCCCATCATGGCGTTCAGGAAGGTATAGGCTGGCGAATTCGCGGATAATTGGAAGTTGGGGACATCAGCGTCCGGGTCGCAAAGAAGAGGATCGGCATGGATGTTGCCGTTGACACCAAGTTGGGGCGCCAGTTGCCACATCCAGTCGCCGGCCACGTTGCCCCAGATATCGCATTCCACGGCGGTTTGCGTACCACCGTAGTAGTCACCGACGGCTGCCCCACCACTCCCCAAAAGGATGAGCGACTCGGAGATGTCCAGAGTCGTTTGGTTGGTCAGGAACAAGCCGCTGCCGGCGTTCGCAAAGTTTCGATAGAAGGTGGCCCGGTCCACGGACACCGGAAAATTCCCGGTGGCATAGACACCGCCGCCCTCGATGGAAGCATGGTTTTTCGAGAACAGGCAAATTTCCAGGTTCAAGGCGTCGGCCCGGTCGGCGTAGATTGCGCCGCCACGCTCAGCCTGATTGTCGATGAAACGGCAACCGATAATGGTCGTGGTGTAGTTCATAATGGCGATGGCACCGCCATTGGTTTCATAGCCGCCCTTGATGGTCAGGTTTCGAAAAGTCGGACTTCCGTCAACCACGTTAAAGGCCCGCCGGTTGTCGAGTTCGGAACCCTGGCAATCGATGATGA
The DNA here is from genome assembly GCA_003641745.1 of Verrucomicrobiota bacterium. GTDB lineage: Bacteria > Verrucomicrobiota > Verrucomicrobiia > Opitutales > Opitutaceae > B12-G4. The sequence goes on from QNAI01000129.1 coordinate 3,298, forward strand.
CTTCCGACATGAATTCATGGGGCTTGATGGTTATATCGGCCTCGACCTGGATGTCATGGTTACCGACCCCGGTGTATGTACCGGGCATCAACAATACCTGATCCCCGTGGCTGCAGGCCCCCACCGCATCGTCGATGGTCGCATATTCACCGGTGCCCTCGGCGTTGACCACACGGTCAACCGCCAATGCGGGCACACCCGCCACAACAGCCACAATCATGGTAAAAACGAACAAGCTGACAATTTTCCAGGTAGCCATGATGTGTTGTCCCTTCCTTGCAGGTGTGCCCATCCCAAATCGGTATTTCCCTTCCCCACAGGAGAGAACACCACGGTGCGTCGGCAATAGTTGCACCTCAATTGTCGGTGGACTGACATTAATGGTTATTCACAACAGTCGGCCACAAAGACCAGGCCCGACCATTTCCCTGGCCGGGCCTTTGTCGATTAAATGATTCTTTCGCAGGCAGTGGCTCCCGCTACCGGTACAATGCCTTTACTGAACCCCATGAACTGGACTCATCAAGGGGGGCCGACTTCTCGCCTCCACCTCCCGGCGGGATGTGAAAAAAGCCCTCCATGACAGTTACCTGTTCCTTCCAGCCTCGTGAAAAATTCACCCGGACCAACTTCCAACCGGCAAAGTCGCCGGTTCCATGCGGGAAGTTGGCCTCACCGATCCACCTGAACGCCGTGGATGTTGCTCGTATTTTCCCGGATAAGGAACCCTGGAGATCTCCGTAGGTGTAATCTCTCTGAGTGGAGCCGCACATATCACCAACGCCCGTGGCGGGATTCATGTTGACGTTGGTCACCACCGTACCGACAGCAGACCACGGAACGCCATTGATGTCATGCCCCTCAGCGAACGAAGTATGGATTTTGCCCCGAATGTGGAGAACGCCGTCGTCATCCATCCATCTTTCACCGGGATAGACGGGCTCGCCGGTTTGCGTTCCCTCAATTGGAATCAACGTCCTTTGGGCCCAGGCAACTCCAACGGTAAAAACCAGGCTCAACACCAGAATGGAACAAAATGAAAAAATAATTCCCCGTTTCATCTCCCCTACCTCCCCCAAACAAAAGTTTGTCGATTACTTCATTACGTATTGGCAAGTGATTCATAGGTGGGTAAGCGGTGGTGATCTTGACGACATGATTTCCCCCCTTTGCAGGCCCGGGAATTCTCCCTTAACAAGAAAAAGCCTTTTCATTAACTGGCAACTCATTCAATTCAATCAGGTTTTAAACGATGTTATCAAATTACAGTCACCAGTCCGTTAGGCCGGAACCAACGACTTATTATCTCCAATCCCACCCGTCATTTACACGAACGTCCGGTCCCCAATGGCGGGGCTGTTTAGCTGGAGGTCATTTTACTTTTCCGTCCCAGTCAATCCTGGTTCGGCGGGTGTGACGGGGAAAGAAACCCTTTTCGGGGCCCCCGGTGTTCAACCTGTTCCAAGGCTTAGCACATTAGGAATGTCGGAGAAAAGCTGGCGAGTTCGAAAATTTGACAACTTAAAATCAATGCTGATATAATAAATTTTTCCACTGGGGTTGATCGAAACCCTGCCCGGCCATTAAGGAGTTTGACGTGAAAAACATCCTCGCTCTCTTTCTCGTGCTAATTCCTCAACTCGTTTTTTCCCAAACCGATGTCAGCGGTAACCAGTCCGGTACCTGGACCGCTGCCGCTTCGCCCTATCGTGTCATCGGTGAGATCGTCGTGTCCGGCGGCCAGACGCTGATCATCGAACCGGGTGTGGAAGTCAATTTCCAGGGCCACTACCAGTTCACGGTAGAGGGATATCTGGAGGCGGTCGGTGCGGAAAACGATACCATCTATTTCACGACCGACATTCCCGCAACCGGCTGGGGTGGCATTCGCATCGATTCGGCCGACATCAGCCAACTGAGTTACTGCCGGATCGAATTCGGCAAGACCGCCGGCGAGTTCCCCGACATGCACGGCGGCGGGGTGGCTCTGCTGGGGTCCGATGCGGTATTTTCCCACTGTGTTTTCGCGGACAACGACGCCACGGCCGACAACCTGGGCATGGGAGGCGCGGTGTATGGCATCAACACCGGAAGCAGCTCCGGCCCTCTGACTCGTTTTACCGATTGCCGCTTTATCCGCAACCACTGCTACGGCGAAGGCGGGGCCATCAAATTCACCGGCGACATGAACACCGAAATCACGAACTGTGAGTTCATTCAGAACAACTGCAACTATGGTGGGGGCGCCATTTCCTGCTATTCGATTTACGGGACCAAACTGACCGGCTGCCTCTTTGTCGACAACTACACGATGTACTCAGCCGGCGGCGCCCTCAATACGCTTGGCAGCGGCAATTTGCTGTACATGGCCAACTGCACCATTACCGGCAACAGCGCTGTTACCGGTGATGGCGGCGCCGTCAATCTGGCATACGCCGAGGCCTTCGTTGCCAATACCATCGTGTATGACAACCCGGGCATGTACAGCGACGATTTTAACCTGGATTTTGGAGGTTTCGCCGAAATCCACTACAGCAATCTGACCATGCCGGACGATGCGACGGGCGGCAACAACATCGACGTCAATCCCCAGTTTGTCGACGCGGCCAACTACGATTTCCAACTGACCGAAACTTCGGCCTGCGTCAATGCGGGCACGGATTTCATCATTCTCAATGGAGTGACGTTGGTTGATCTGGCGACGGACGAGTACTGCGATACGGCGCCCGACATGGGAGCGTACGAATTCTGTACCGTGTCCGGGGTGGAAGACCGCACCTTGTCCCTGTTCAAGGTGGACCAAAGCTATCCCAATCCGTTCAGCATTCGCACGACCATCAATTACCGTCTGGCCACCGATGTGTTTGTTACGGCCAAGGTATATGACGTCCGCGGGCATGAGATCCGGACCTTGCTTGGAACAAATCAGGCGGCAGGATCTTATTCGATTTTCTGGAACGGCATGAACAACTCCGGGCAGAAAGTAAGCCAGGGTTTGTATTTTTTACGGGTGCAGGCAGGGGATGAAGTGGGTAGCGCGCGGATGTTGCTGACGGATTAAGCCCGCTCCATCCGGGCAAAGCTGGAATTTGATCATTAATTTTCAACCGAGCCCCCTGTTGTGGTATGATGCGGGATAGGTCCATTCTGATGGGAACATCCAATATATTCCGCCGCGACCGGAGGTTTGTCATGAAGGCCCTATCCTCCCTGCTGCTGGTCCTAATCATTCTCGTTATTCCCCTCATCCCCACCGACGCCTTGAGCATCCCCTGTTGTATCTTCACGATCGACGATTTCACCCAAGGCGCAATGAATCCAACCAACGGCCCCTTCGAAGACACGCACACGCTTTTGCCGGCCGAGAGCTGCTTTGGTGGTTCACGACACATCATAATCAATGACATGGCGACAATTTCGGCAGGAATGGTCCCCTACGGCGGCAGTAATTTTGCCTTTTGGATTCAGACAGAAGAGCACGGTCCCCCCGGCGATGTCACCGAAGGCGCCGACGTGGTCCTCGAATACGAAATGGCTGCACCGACAGATCTGACGGCCGGCGGTGTCAATGACCGCCTGATCCTGGATGTGATTTCGGTATCGGATATGTCTGTTTTCATCAAGTTCTACTATCCAGGCCACGCCGTGGCGATCAATCTGCAAATGTCACCAGGCCCCAACGTCCTGCTTTTCTCCACGATCGCCATCGGGGATTTGACACAGATCACGCGGGTGGAATTCTATTTCAACGAACAAAGCCCAAGCGGAGCTTCCGAGGCTTTGATCAGCCGCATCCGCGTGACCGGCGACATCGAACGCTACGCCTTCATGGATCTCCCCACATTGATCGAAACCGGACCGCCCTATCCGCTTCCGGGGCCGCTGATGGAATTCTCCTATTTCGACGACGGCGGCGGCGTGGAGGCGGCATCCAACCTGGCGCTTACCCTCGTGAACGCCTACCAGTTGCCCGTTGGACCCTCACAGATTCCCTTCCCCGTGAACCTGAATTCGTCGGATTCGGGAGAGGGTCGCGATCCCGGTCTCAGCGCCGGCTTCCAGGGCTACGAGGGAGCGCCCGTGGGCCTCGGCAAGTCCAGTCACAGCGAAGGGGCTTTCGAGTTCACCGTCGCCCTGCAATCCCGGGGGGATCATTTTCCTTACGAGATCCTGCTCCCCGTCGATGCCGTGAGCGTGTATGACGACGTATTCTACATTCCCTTCGAAGTCGAAGTGCGCGGCGCCGCGGGCGGACCTCTTGGAACACTCTCCCAGCGGATCCGTGTGCAGGTACCCGACACCCTGGCCTACGATTTCGCTGACATCATGATCCATCCGCCCGTCCCGGAATCACCCCTCGACTTTTCCTTCGACTTCTCACTGCGGGACGATGCCGGCGGCGCCGTGCCGGTCAAGGCGGAAGGCCAGTCTCTTTTCGACATTCAGATCGAGGGCGATTGGTTCGAATACAGCGACCCAAGCGCGTCCCCTCCCCTCCGCCTGAACAACGATCTCGTTCTCTCCGCACGCCCCAGCGTTATGAGTGATCGTACGCAACTGCGTCTCAACCGCTCACTCGAGCGCATGGCACTCATTCATATCTACGACCTGGCTGGTCGGGCCCTGCGGACGCTGGAACTTCCGGCCGGACAGATCGCCATGACCTGGGACGCGCGCGACGATACCGGCCGCCTTTTACCGACGGGTGTATATCTGGCACGCGTTATCGATGGTCAGCGCAGCGCGGTTCGGAGGCTCGTGGTGGTGCGATAAGTTGGCCGTGGGGACAGGTCAACAGGGGCGTTGACAACGCTTTATCGAATCTCTAAACTGAGTCAAGTGACCAGTTCGGACAAAGGGGAAATACCATGAAGCGATTTCTTGTTCTCCTACAGGTAGCGGTATGCCTGCTGGCGATACCGATCATGGCCGGGTGCAGCGACGACCCAAAAGAACCGGCGCCGGAACCCGGTCCCGTGGGCGAGCTCATCGACGCCACCGGATGCAAGAACAAAGACCGCAGCGAAGATCCGCCGGTCCTGCCGTCGGACCGGGGTTACCTCTTCTGGTCCTATAACGCGGACACCGGCCTACTGCGGGTCGAGCATGTGAACGCCGGCCTGAACTGCTGCCCCGAGTACACCGCGACCATCACGATCGCGGGTGACCAATTGCTGATTACCGAAACCGAGACCGAAGGCCTGTGCCGCTGTCTCTGCCTCTACGATTTCGCATTCGAAGTGTCCAACCTGCCGATCGGTTTGTACGAAATCACAGTGGACGAGGAATACCTGGATCCAGGGGACCCACCCCTGGAAGGCGTCATCGACTTGACGCGGGCCGAGTTCGGAACCATCCAGGCGAAGCGAGACCACTACCCCTGGGAGATGCCTGAATAGAGGAGCCGCCGCCTTGGGTTCCGCCGTGGTCCTGAGGGACTCAGAGAGTGAGGCCACTCAGCTGACAAGTACCGCCTAATCCCACGGCCCAGATGCACTCCAGTGTACCAGCCCTTCAGTCCCTGACTCCAGGCCCGTAAGCACTGGACCAAGAAACGCCAGCCACTGCACTTGCCTGGCGTCAATGAACGGCTGCGAAAAAGCTGTGACTTCAGAGGGAATCCCCGTACCTCTTTGCGCGAAGGTTCGCCGGATCGCCTCAGACAAATCACTGCCATCAAAAGCAAACTGCCGTGACAACAGCCAAATGTCGTGAAAGTCCTTTAGCCGGCTGTTCAGCGTTCCTCTTTTGACCATGGCCTCGAGTTTCTCAGCGATTGCGCTCTCCATGCTGTAACACAGTAGTCGCGGAGGCAATCCCCCAAGAATTGTGGGGAGTTCGGCCTCAACCGGCGGTGGATACACAACATCTCCGAAGCCAATATCCATCTGCATATTGATCCTGGCAGTACCGAGGTTGCCACCGAACCGAACCCGCACTCCTTCGTATTCAGCATCATCGGTGATCTGTCCCACACGTATAGAGTCGGGATCAAAGGTGAGGCCATCGGCTTCAACCGATACACCAATGATGTCGCAAACTTGTGCGTAGATATCCTCCTCGCGATTGCTTGCCATACCGAGCAGATCTATATCCATGGTCGGCCGTTGCTCAGGTGCATTCCACACCCTCAGCATCAATGCACCCTTGAGAATGAACCTGCCCGCATGAGCCGACCGTGACAACCGGTACAGGAATCGCTCCATGGCATAGTACTGGAGCAATTCGTTGAAAGGACGTCGATCATTTCGGGCCTTGTTCAGGAGACGTTGTCGAACCGAGGCCGGAACATTTGAAATCTGCTTCACACCAGCGCTTCCAGATAAGGTCGTATCACTTTTTCAACCCGGCATATCCTGGCGTAACGGACCACCTCATCGAAATCCGTGTTCCGTCCAGCCCGGTAGATCTTCAGTGCCTCCCGAACAACATCCATGCCAATTTTGTTACGGAACTTGAAACAATC
>QNAI01000130.1 GCA_003641745.1 Verrucomicrobiota bacterium
AGGGGTAGGAAAAAACGTCCTTCGGGGTAGGCTACGGGGCAGATTCGCAATGATTCAGTGCCGAGTCAATGGTGATTCAACCGCGTCTGATTCTCGCGTCAGAAGGGGTCAATGGAAATAAATACGTAAAATCGGTTTGACGAACAGGTGAGCGCTCAATGTGTTGGGGCTGATGCCGCGCAAGCCACGGATTGAAAGCAGCCAGGGGCTTTACCACGTCCTGAATCGAGGCAATTACCGAACGTCGATTTTCGAGAGTGAGGGTGCGAAGAAGTCGTTTCAGCAGACCTTGTTTGAGGCCTGCGAAAAGTTTTCGTGGAACCTTTCCGCGTATTGTGTGATGTCGAACCATTACCACCTCTGCCTGGGCACGCCCCAAGGTAATCTCTCGGAGGGGATGCGCTGGTTGCAGGCAACTTTTGCCCTGCGTTTCAATCGCTTTCGCAGGGAAAACGGTCATCTGTTCCAGGGACGTTTCAAGTCCTTGATCGTGGAGCCGGGGAAGCACTGGCGAGATCTGGTCGACTACATTCATCTCAATCCGGTTCGAGCCGGAATGATCGATGGTGCGGCCTCAGGCAGATATCCTTGGAGCAGTCTCTTTGATTTCCCCAAGAAGAAGAGTCGGGCGAGGTTCCTGGATTGCTCTTGGATGGACTACGATGCGGTGCTGGAAGATTCGAGGGGCGGCTGGATACGCTACCTGAACCTGCTGGCGATGAGGGCCTCCGAAGATCCCGATGAGATCGAGTCAGTGGACAAGCGAATGTGTCGGGGATGGTGTATAGGCGAGGAGAAGTTCAAGAAAGCGTTGGCAGAGGAGCTTTCGGGCAAAAAGCAGGCACCGGGGCTCGAAAGGGAGGCATTGGCGGAGCTGAATTCGCTGCAGTGGTCCGGCTTGCTGGAAGCCTGCTTGAAAGTTCTGGGCAAGACTCAAAACGACATTCTGAGAGACGGGAAGTCCTCAGGGTGGAAGAAGGCAATCGCATCCAAAATGCGAGAATCAACCTCGGTCAACAGTGCCTGGTTGGGCGAAAAACTACTGATGGGGCCGGGGAGAAACGTCAATTCAATGGTTTCGTACTACGAAAGAGGGGCCAGAAAGAAATGCAAATCTGCGAAAACCCTCGAAGGAATCGACTTGCGAAACCCTTGATCGAATCATCCTGGAAACACGTATTTATTTCCATTGACCCCTTTTGAGGGAGTTGAATCAGGAGTTCCCGGTTCGTAACTCCTAATTCTTAATTCTTAATTCCTCATTCCGCCTCACGGCAGGTCGTAGATCTCGATCAGGCCGATGCCTTCCGCGGCGTCCTCGCTCTCGAGGTGGACGGTGTAGGGACCCGGGGAGAGCCACAGCACGATGGCGGCGTCCTTGCTGCCGGAGTCCAGGGCAAAGGCACCGACGATCTCGAAGACCGGAACGAGTCCTTCGTTGGGCAGGAAGTCGCCCCAGGACTGATTGTCCCGCACCGGCGTGTCGCCTTGATAGAGGGTGACGGCCGGGTCGGTCAGGGTGCCCTGGACACCGAAGCCGGCCAGGGCCGGACCGATCCCGCGGATCAGGACCCGTCGCGGTGCATCGCCATCGATGACGAAGCCGGCGATCATGACGGCCGCGCCGGTCCCGACGTCACCCCGGAGCGAGAGATTGGCGACACCCTCGCTGGTCGAGCCGAAGACGCCCAGGTCGGCATCGTAGGCCTCGACCAGGGTGATGCCGGCATCGCCGTCAATGCCTTCGACCACCGCGGTATAGGGACCCGGGGTGACCGGCACATAGACGGTGGCGTCGCTTCTGGCATCATCGAGGAAGAAGGCGCCCAGGCCTGCGAAGACGGCGCGCAGTTCGTTGCGGTTGCCGGCTTCGAGCCAGTTGGAGTTTTCGGCGATCAGGTTTTCATCGACGGGTTTGGATTGATCGACGAGGCGGATGCGCGGCTTCTGCAAGACGCCCTGCAAGCCGAAGTTTTCAAGTCCCGGACCGATGGCGCGCACCAGCATGGGGTTATCGGCCGAGCCGCGGATGACAAACCCGGCGATGAGATTGCCGTTGCCGATGCGCACCGGGCCGCGCCCGGATACGTTGACCAGACGGGCCTTGGGCGAACCGGCGAGCGAACCGAGAACCTCCCAGGAGCCGTTGCCGACCAGGGACAGCACTCCGGTCATGGCGCCGTCTGGATCGGACAGGTCGAGTTCGAGTTCCGAGCCGTCCGAGAGGAAGCCGGAGAAGTGGCTCTGTTCGTCAATCGTGGCCGAAGTGGCGGCGGTGGCCAGTTCGCCGGCGATGACCGCCAGGACGATCCCATCGGGGCCGCGGGTTGCTGTGACGGTCGTGCTCTTCGATCCAATCACCGCACCGTGGTAGGTGAGGGCGCCGTCGGTGGCCGCCGGGGCGCCCAGACTGCGGGTGCCGGCAACGGTGTAGCCCAAAACGGAGACGGTCCCGCTGAGAACACCGTCGACCATGGTGCCAGTCAGGACGGCACTGGTGTCGAGGTCCTCCATGTTGAGCCTGATACTGCCGTCCTCATCGAAAGTGCCTTCGACGGCGAAGACGGTGCCGGTTTCCGGATCATAACCCTCAATGGCGATGGTTCGACCCTCCTCCTTGACGCGTGCAGTCCAGAGTCCGCCGCCGGGATCGAAGGTGCCGAAGTAGGTGCCCGTGCGATCGTCGGTGATGCTCACCTCGATCGAGGCGGTCTCGCCCATGGGGATTTCCCCGTAGGACTCGATCACACCGTCGACTTCCACCGTGTAGGTTTCGCCGATGGTCAGACGCTGGGCCGGCACGAAGGCGATCTTTGTGGTGATGTCCTTTGCTTCCGACTCGGTATGGGGATTGTCGACGAGTTGGTCGGCTGCCGCGTAGACTTCGCCTTCGACCAGATTGCCTCCGGCGGTGCGTACCCGGACGGTTGCCGGTGAGGCCATGGCCGCTCGGATGTAGTTGGCAAAGGTGACCTCCAGGGCGGCCCCGTTGTTCAGGCTGTTCACCGCGGTCACCTCCGGTGCGGCCAGTGACTTGAGCGGGATGTTGACGTCGAAGTGGGGCGGGGGGACCGGCAGCGCATCGCTGAAAGTGGTCTCGTACCCTTCCTTCTGGTACATGACCCGCCACCAGCCCGCCGGGACGTCCCAGCGGTAAACCCCGCCCGCCGGGGTGACCTGCGGGTTGATTTCCCCGAAGGCCTCGGCGTCGCTGACGATCCAGGGGCCGCTCTCGCCCTCGCCCTCGAGCAACGTGGCGGTCACGCCCTTGAGCCGGTTGTCCTCGAGAACTTCGAAGACATAGCCGCTCGGGTCGATCTTCCAGACCGGATCGGCAAGGGTCAAAGTTCTCGTCCGGCTTGATTTGGTGCGTCGTGGTTTGTCTGGATCATCGCAGTCATCATTCGAATCCATCGCCTCCTTAAAGGCGTCCTCGGCATCGTTGGCCGCGCTCTTCTCAACCTCGCCGAGAACGTAGCCACTGACCAGCCCGGTGACCGCGATGGCAGCTCCGACCGGAGCTCCCGCACCAGTTGCGGTTGCACCGAGTGATGCGACGGTCATTCCGGTTCCGATGTATGTTTTTGCCACCAGCGCTGCGGCAGCTTCTGCAATCTCCTTTTCTACCTTGTCCTTCTGTGTCGGCGAAGCGCCGCACGAATCCATCGCATCAATCATGTCATTCCAGCGATCGACCTGCTCATACGCGTCGAAGTAGTCTATGGCCAGCGACAGGATGTCGATCGGCACCGCGGCGTTTCCGACGACGTCGATTGCAGCCCCGACTGCCCCTCCGCCGGCCGCGGCCATGGGGTGAGTCGAACGCAGCACCTCATCCCAGGCCGCCTCAAGCAAAGCTGGTTCCTCCTGCTTCGCCATCGGAGGCAGGGATGAAACCTGGGTCTCGGTGCCCTTGAATTCCAATATCATGCCAAGGGATGGCCCGGTCTTGTCCGCGCCATCGATCGGAACGATGGCCACTTCGTAATCGAGGCCTGAAGTCAGGTCGTTGAGCGTGTGTGATCGGAGTCCGCCTGGAATGCGCGCGATTTCTGTTCCATCCAGGGTGAGACTATATTCCTGGATCCACAGTTCGTCATTAGCCCGTGGCCAGGTGAGATGGGCGCTCGTTGCCCCCGGCTCAGTCACGGCGATTGCAGCGTTCTCTCCCCAGGAGGGAGGACTACGGTCCCTGGCAAGGAAGCGTTCGTAGTCGACATAAACGGTCGTTGAAAAGCGGAAGTTCCTTCCGGAGACATTGTAGTCGAAGGACGCTTTACGGAAAGGGACGGTCTCGGCGGGAAAGGTCAACGATCCTCCGGGATAGCTGATGGTTGCCGTGTCCGAGTCGGCCAGATCGACATCCGGCCATACTTTGTAGGTAAATGTGGCATCCAGATCCCGGTGAGTGACAGGGAATGATCCGCCTTGGACGTAGTTATCCCTTCCGTCGTAGTCCAGGGTCGTCGATGTGCCTTCCGACCGAGCGAGTGCGAGTCCGGAGGATTCCTCTGGAAGTTCGCTGAACGCGCCGATCTCCAATTCGTTGCCCCAACGAGGAAAGGCTTCGGTTGCATCAAGATAGGCGATGGAGATCGGACCCACATACCAGTCATCACGGTCGGTCTCGACCGTGGCCCGGAAGACACCGTCCTTCCCGTTGTCAGCGGATGCTGTTCCACCGCCCGGACCGGCAACCGTGACCTCGAGTTCTCTTACAAACTCGGGATCATTAAATTCCAATTCGAATTCGAACGGAAATCCGGCCAGGATGCGCCTCCATGCGGTTGATACTTCGGGACCCATTTCCACCTCGGTCCATTCAACCACGTCAGGAAACCGCTTGAGCAGGATGACCGATTTAGGTTCGTTGAGAACAGGGGCCTGTCGGAAACGCATTCGGCTCGGCCGGGTGGCGTCTGGTTGGTGCAGAAGGTTGAAGGGGTCCGAAACGATCTCCTCGCCTTCCGAGGTTGTGACTCGGGTGGTTATGGTGTGCCAATACGGAACTCTGCGCTCCGCCAGAATCACTTCCATCTTCCAATAGCCCTGTGAGCTCACCCGTCGTGTTCCGATGAGTTCGTTGCCATCATAGATGCGGATGGTGCCGTTGGGCGCGCGTCCTTTGAGTATGATCGTCCGACCCTCAACCTGGGCTGGCCCGGTGATCGTCGGACGAACAATGACCTCGATCGGGTTGGAGCCGACCTGCTCCTCGACCTGACCCTCCGGCGCGGAATAGCCGTAGGTGGCGTAGAGGCTTATGGAATCGGCATCGAATGCTTCTGTCCGCTGGAATTCGACATAGATGCGCTGGAAGTCGGCTGGCGTCAGCGATCCGGTTTCGATGGATAAGACATGGTCAGAGAATATCGTTTCGGCCTGTTGATCATCGATCATGGCCGTTCCTTCAACCGGTTCCAGACCGTCCGGAACGGATATGGCGACCCGGCCGTCTACGACCGGTGTGTTCTGGAGATTCCTTATTCTCAGGTAGGACCTAACGTTCTCATCGGGACCCAGGAGGCGAGGTTCCGTAATGAGAGACAGGGCGTTTGATGTTCTGAATCGCCCCGAGGGTGAAAAACGGAGGTCGCCCAAGTCGTTGGATCCCGTTTGTGCGACCAGGGGTGTGGCGATTACCTTATCGGGTTGATCGGTGAGATTGAGCCGAAGCTGGCCGGAGCCAATGGCCGTCGGCAGTTGCAGGTCCGGTCCGTATCCGAAGTAGGAACGTCGGCCAAAAACCCCACCCCTGATGGTGGACGCGGTCCATTCCGTGTCTGCAGGGATCGGCGCCCCCTCGCGATCCAGGAGATGGGCGGTCACCCACGTGTCCGATGCGGGCAGCAGTTCGACAGTTTCTATTTCGACCCGAACGATACCGTTTGCGTCGGCATCGTCTGCTGTAGCCTTGCCCGTGATCTCGCTGTTGCCGTATCCGATGGCACCGGCGTTTACGGTCAGGATGTAGTCGGTGTCGACCGGGTACTCGATCTCGAGACGCAGCCCGTCGCTTGTTCCGGTTGCCCTGGCATCCGAGCGTAGAAAGCCGGGGCGAATCACCTTGAGCCAGACGTGATCGGTGAGGGGATCGGAACCCGCCGAAACCTGCCGGATCGAACCATCCGGCTGGACGAGTTCGAGCGATCGAATGATGAACTCGACTTTCAGGACCGGCTCGAGCCGGATTTCACCCACATCGACCGAGCCTCCTGTATCGGGCACTTCGAACTGCCCGATACCCACCAGCTTGGTTCGTCGGCCGGTGTCGGGATCCCGAATCGATCCCCGTGCAGTCACGTTTGCGGTTGCGTAGACCGGATCGAGACTGAACGAACCGTCGGACGCCGTTGACGTGCGCGTATCTTCCTGAACGCCCTCGTTTCCGGACATGGCCATGACCCACGCGGTCGTGGGGTTGCCTTCGCTGTCGACGACTCTTCCGGTGATGACGCCCGGTCGCACGAAGTAGGGACCCCACTCGAGATTCAGTGTACCGGTCTGACCGAATGCCGGAATCGTGGCGGCGAGTGGACCGTCCTCGATATCCCAGGGTTCCTTCTGAAGCCGGTAGGTGATTTCGGAACCGGGTGCAAAAAGGACACCCGGGGCCGCGTCGACCGTTCCGTCCGGCGCGACCTCGCCCCAGCCGATGAAGCGGTCTGTATCTGCTTCGTAGATGCCGATCAGGTACTCGCCTCGCGGTTCACCGTCCGGATCCTTCAGGAGGAACCGAGCCGCGGTGGCGGGTTCGAGGGATTCGTCGATCGTTGTCTCGAGGCCGGCATTCAGAGCGACGGCGGCCAGATCCCGCACCACGCGATTGCCCTGGATGATACGCAGGCGGTAGTCGTCGCCCGGCGGCAGACCGCCCTTTTCGATCGATGCTGAACCGGCGATGGCCCGACTGCAACCGGCACGGGCTGTCTCGCTCCAAAGGGTGAAGACGAGCCCGCGGTCATAGTCATCGGCACTTCCGTCGACGCTGACGGAGAACCGCGCTTCGATCGCCATGGGGAAGCCGTCTGCCAGGCCTGAAACGGAGGCGCCAAAACCATCACTGAGGATCCCCTTGACGGATAGGACGCGCGCGGTACCGGCGGGGATAGTCCATTCGGCCAGATAGAGACCGGGCGTCCCGACTCCCTCGGCCAGATCGATCGGGATCACGGTTTGGGAGGTTCCCTTGGCCGGATCGTCACTGTCAACCCACTGCTCGATCGACACCTCGGCTCGACCCTGGCGTCCCGATTCTGCCTCCAAGCGCAGATCAACCAGGCCGCCGATCTGCAGCAGGCTGCGGCTGTTGACCGTGGTGGGCAGACCGGTCGTGACCGAACTGATGGATAAAGCCTTTGTGGTGATTTCAGTGGTCGCCGAATGGACCAGAGGGTCGCCGGCGGTCGGCTTTTTCAGGATCCGGTATGAAACCGTGGTCCCGGCAGGGAGCCCTGGATCTAGGAACATGGTGACGGTCGGTCCGACTTCCCCGAGCTCATTCCAATCGCCTCCCTCATCCCGGCGTTCGACGATATAGCCCAGAACCGCTTCCTCGGCCGGATCCCAGGCCAGTTGGACGTCCCCGCCGTCGAGGACGGGGGCGGAGAGCGAGGCACCGCCGGAACTCAGGGCCTTCGTCGTCACCTCGACCTGCGGTCCGCCGGTCGAGATGTTACCGGCCCCGTCCAGGGCTTCGACTTTGAAGAGGGTGGTGGTCTCGGGATCCAGACCCGGTACCTGCAGCGTGCGTTCGGTCGGGCCGGTGTTTGCAATGGTTTCGCCGTCTCCATATATCCGGTACCCGGCGATCGAGCCCCCGATGTCCTCTGCCTCGGACCAGGCGAGATCGACCAGGGTGGCGCCGGTATTGGTCGCCTCGATCGTGTTGCCGTCCGGCCAGGTCGGGGCGACCAGGTCGGGGGGTGACAGGTCGAGCCCGGTGAGGAAGATGTCCGTCTGGTTGTTGGTGTCGCCGCCCACCAGATTGGATGCCCTGGATTCATAAACGACTGCGCTTCCGTCTCCTGAAATAGTCGGTCGACTGCCTGGATACTGTTCAGTGAAATCGCCGTTGGTGGCGCGGCTGGCGAGTGTGGTGCGACCGAGCACTCGGTCTCGAATGAATACACCGCCATGGTTATCGGGCGCGTAACCAACATAGGGCCGGAAGGGGCTGTTGACCTCGTAGAAAGCGACGAAGCGACCGTCGTCACTGATGGAGATAATCGATGTTGGTAGGAGGTTGCCGGTCGTCCTACCATACGGGGTGAGGGTGAAGACCTCAAGTGAGTCGGTCTGCCGGTCGAGGATGAAGCCCGCCTTGTGTCTGTCGTTATAGTCGATCGATTTAGCGTAGTCGGCCTGCTCGTCGAGTAACTTGTCGTTGGTCGCGTCGGACTCGCTCCAGGCGAAGGCGATGTAGCGCCCGTCGCTCGATATTGTGGCTGCGCCGCTGGTTCCGGCTGCGGGATTACTGTCACCATACCGTCGGGTGACCGGGGTGAGTTCGCCCGTATCGCCCGCATTTCGGTCGAATTGCCAGATCACCTGACCGTTCCCTTGGAATCCCTTGTTATGCCGGTAGCCGACCGAGAAGACGACCAGTGATCCATCCCCGGAAAGTGTGACGGTTGAGGGGCCCACGTCGATGTAGTTGAACGGGGTATAGACTGGCTCCGGGACCAGGCTCAGTTCCGTGGTCAGCGTATTGTAGAGGTAAATGCGATTGCGCTCTTCCGGGGCCTCGGGGTGGAGATTCGTCGCGATGTCAATGAAAGCCACGGTCGAACCGTCAGCGCTGATTGCCGGTAGAGGAGCCGAATGGATCTGGGAGGTCTGTCCGTTGCCGCTTCCGATACCGGGAGCGTCCGTTATGAGCGTAACCGTATCGGTCTGGGCGTCATAGAAGTAGATATCCACCCGGACGTCCGCATCTTCGGGGGACAGGTTTTTTGCCAGGGAGGCGAAGACGATGAACCGCCCGTCCGCACTGATGGCCGACCAGTCACAGTTCCCGTCCGCATAGTCGCCGTCCGCGTTCTTGCTCACGATGATGGTCTCCCCGGTCTCCCGGTCGTGTCGAAGGATCTGGGTCCGACCTGTGTTGACGTGACCCTGATAGTCGTAGGAACTGTAGGCCACGTAGCGACCGTCACCTGAGATCGTCGCGTGAATGCTGAAAAATTCCCGCTCCAGTCCGTCGGCAGTGACCGACAAGCGGGAGGTGGTAATCCCGGAAGCAGTCGGCGGTATCGTGACCTCGGCGGTGGCGGATTCCGTCACGATGGTGCCCTGGGAGTCCGTGCCGTAGATTTCATAGCTGTAGGTGGTCTCCGGGTCCAGAGGTGCGTCGATGGGGACACTGCCCATGCGCATCGGATCTCCGCCGTCTCTTTTGTAGTAGGTGTACCAGATGACGGGATCGGCGTTGAGTGGATCGTAGCCTTGAGGTTTGTCGTAGAAAATGACCGCACCCTGGTCATGGGGCTCAATCCTGACATTCTGCAGCGGCCCGTAGACCTGGCCGAAAAGCGCGGTGGAGGCGAGAGGCAGAGCGAGTGCGACCAGCAGCAGGCGGGCGCGTCGATAGAGAGGGTGCGAGTGAAATTTCATAAACTACGGGGCTGATTTCTGGCCGCACCAAGGGATCTGACTCCCGAGTCTCCCGTACGACATGTTCCTAATAGTCTCTATTAGATATCGGGAAGATGCTGGTAATCAATA
>QNAI01000131.1 GCA_003641745.1 Verrucomicrobiota bacterium
CCACGCCCTACCCTGGACTGTTCTCAAATGGTAGGGACGGACCGCCGGGCCGTCCGTTCGGAGAAATCTGTTTCCGATTTACTCAATCCTATGGGGCGGCGCGTCCGGCGGCCACGCCCTACCTTTCCAAAAGAAAGCCCCGCCGTGCAACAACAGGCGGGGCTGAGAATCTGGTGAAGGATCCGGGCTATTCCGTGACCTCTTCGACCTCTATAACCTCCGGCGCATCCTGGTTCAGGATCTCCAGGAGTTCTTCCGTCACGTCGAAAGCATCATCCGAATAAAGCAGGACCGGCGCCCCAAAAACCGACGGACCCGAGGTATCGAAGACCATGGTGGCACCCTGCTCCTTGGCCATATCGGTCACGATGCCGATGATCTCGTCAAACATCAGATCGCGGTGCGTCTTCTGGCGTTGGGCCAGAGCACGCTGGGTGTTCTGGCCAAACTGAGTGACCTCGGCCTGCTTGGTCTGGATCTCCTCCATTTTTCGTTGGGCGTCCTCGGTTGCCTTGGTACGCGCGTCTTCGGTCAGAGCCGTGTTCTTCGACTGCTCAACCATTTCCTGGTAAGACTCGACGAGGACATTGCCCTCCTGGTTGAGCGCTTCGATCTGCTCCTGGGCTTTCTCCTGGGCATCACGAAGCTTGTTATTCGCCTCCATGGTCTTGTAGTAGCCATCGTAGGCGTCCGCCAGACTGACGGTCATAACACTGATCGCTGGTTGCGCCTGAGCAGCAAGAACACTTGCTCCGACAGCCACTGCGACGAGGAATGCTTTTTCTAAACGTATCATAATATTGGTAGTTTTCTATTAGAACCGGGTGCCAAAAGAAAAGTTAAACTGCGGGCCCTCATCATTGTATCTATCAGTCGTGAGCGGAATGCCATAGTCCAGACGCAGCGGCGAACCCATGACAAAAAACCGAATGCCGACGCCCCAGTTGTCGTTGTAACCTGAGGCATCCCAATCGTAAGCGCCCCGATTGACAAAGCCGATATCGTAGAAAAGCGCAAAGCGGAGAGGATCCACGATATCAGCGGAATACTCGATACTGCCAAAGGTGTAGGTCTTGCCGCCGACCGGCTCACCAAAGATGTCCTTCGGTCCGACCTCACGGAATTCGAACCCTCGCAGGGTGGTCGGTCCTCCAAGAAAGTAGCGGTCAAAAAACGGCACTGTCGGGCTGTCTCCGTATTCCTGCACCACCCCGGTGCGCCCGAGAATCTCAATTACCTGTTTTTGGAATCTAAAGATGGGCATGTACTTGGCCACCCGACCTTCGAGTCGGTAGTATTCGACATCGCCCCCAAGAGGTCCGCCGGTCAGTTCTGTGATGAACTCAAGCCGGCTTCCGCGGGTCGACGTGATGAGGCTGTCCCGGGTATCGCGCAGGAAGGTCATCCCAACCTTGGAAACCTTGGTCTTCCCGGCGAGGGCTTGGATCCCTGGTGAAACGCCCGGATTCACATTGAAGATATCGACGACCTCGTAGCGGTAGGAGAGCCTGCCTTCAATCAACCCTATCACGCGGCGGCGCATATAGACCTCAAACCCGAAACGGAGTTCATCGTAGATCGAACTCGTGAAGTCGGATTGGGTGCGATAGATCTGAAAACCGAACGCGAGCTGCTGCTCAAATAACCATGGTTCTTCAAAGGCGATAATAAACTCACTGGACTCTGAACCGAGCTGAGCGCGCAACCGCAACTTCTGTCCGTCCCCCTGGAAAAAGGACCGGTGATTGAATAGGTCGAAATTGCCCTGGGTGAGTTCAACGAAGACAACCGCCCGCTCCAGCGAGCTGAACCCGGCGCCGAAGGTCAGATTGCCCGTCCGGCCTTCCCTGACCGAGATTTTCAGGTTCTTGCGCTGCGGGATGTTCGTGCTCTCCGGGACGACGTTTACCTCTTCAAAGAACTGCGTGTTCTCGAGACGCAACTGAGAGGTCTTCATCCGGATCGAGTCGAAGACCATGCCCGGGGCCAAGGCCAGTTCCCGGATGATTACGATGCTCTTGGTCTTCGTATTACCCTCGATATTGATCGACTCAACGTAGTATTTCTCGCTCTCCGTCACCTCAAATTCGATGTCGATGTCGCCGGTCGTGACGTTGGGGTTTCGAACCAGGCGAATCCGCGTTTCCAGGTAACCGAATTGCCCGTAGAAATCGCTCATCAGCTCGATCTCTTCGTCCAGAACCGTGGGCTTGAAGACATCCCCGGTCTTCGTCTTGACGATTCGCCGGAGAAGATCGCTGGGGTAGGTTGTGTTTCCACTGAACGCGATAACACCGATCCGGTATTGCCGTCCCTCCGATACCGTAATCGTGATGACCATTTTCTTGCGACTCGGATAGGAGAACTTGACGTTTGTCTGAGATATCTCGACGTCGAGGTAACCCTGCTCGCGGTAAAAATCCCTCAGTTTGTCCAGATCATCCTCGAAGGTTTCGTCGTTGAACTTCCCCTTCCCGGTCAACCAGGAGAATATCCACCACTTCTTGGTATCCATCGCCCCGCGAAGCGAACCGCCCCTCACATTCGCATTACCCTCGAACTGGATGTCGCCGACCTTGATCTTCCCGCCTTCCACGATCTTGAAGATCACGGTTCCAAAACCAGTCGCCGGATTCCGCTCGATTACATAGTCGACCTTCGCCTGCGAATAACCCGCCTTCTGATAGTAATCGAAGATCTTCTCGGCATCCTCTTTGATGCGGCGCTCGTCGATCGAGTAATTCGGCTGGGTCGTTATCTCCTTGGAAAGGCGCTTGTCCTTGACCTTCTTGTTCCCATCGAAGCGAACGGCGGACACACGGTATTTCGGGCGAACCTCGACGATGAGGTCGACGTAGGACGTCCCGATCATGACTCGTTTGACTTCGATAAACTCGAAGAGACCGGTCCTGTAGAGAGAGCGGATATCGCGGTCGATCGTGGTGTCGTCGTAGTCCATGCCGCTGCGCATGGACATATTGGCCCGAACGACCTCCTCGGAGATATTGGCCACACCCGTGAACTTCACCTCGATATTGCGGATCTCGACCGGCTCCGGCTCCAACATCTGCCCACCGGCAGGCGCCGGAAGCAATAAGGGCAGGAGCAAACCAAAAAGCAGCGCCAGGCCGCTTGCAGACGAACGCAAGCCGCTACTCAGTGTAGTTTTCAAATCGGGTGATTTCTCGGAGGAAGGTTAATCGGATATCCCCTACCGGCCCATTTCGCTGCTTTGCAACAATTAAATCGGCTCGGTCGGTGGCCACGGAAAAGTCGTCTTTCGCGTCTCGGGGTCGGGCCAGCAGCAGGACCACGTCGGCATCCTGCTCGATCGATCCGGATTCCCGCAGATCAGAGAGGCGTGGTTGGCGCTTTTCCTTTTCAGATTCACGATTCAGCTGGCTTAGGACAATGACCGGCAGACCAAGTTCCTTCGCCATCGCTTTCAACCCGCGGGATATCTCTGCAATCTGCTGCTCGCGCTGGACCTTGTTATCCAGACCCGACACCAGCTGCAGATAGTCGATCACGACCAGACCGAGATTGCGCCGGGCGTGAAGACGCCGCGCTTTCGCCCGGAGTTCAATGATCGTGAGGTGACCCGAGTCGTCGATCCAGAGCGGTGCCTGCTTGATCTCAAGGGCGGCAGCGGCCAGGCGCTCCATTTCCTCCCGATTGAGAAATGACTCCCGCATGCGAACCGCACTGACCCGTGCCCGGCTGCAAAGCATGCGCATGGCCAACTGCTCGGCGCTCATTTCGAGGCTGAAAATCAGGGTGGGAACCGGTTTGTTCCGCTCCTTCTTGGGCAGCACCACCGCCTCTGCCACGTTCAGGGCCAGGCTGGTCTTGCCCATCGACGGGCGGGCCGCCAGAACGATCATCTCCTGCGGATGGAATCCGAAGGTCAGCTTGTCCAGGTCGGCGAACCCTGAGGTGAGGCCGCTCAGTTCGCCCTTCCGCTCGATCAGTTTGTGGATGATCTTGACTGCCTCATCCACCGACTCGCTGATCGGCTGGGCCGACTCCGAGATCCGATCCTCACTGATACGGAAGATCTCCTGTTCGATTTCCTCAATGAAAACCTCGAGTCCCTCGTGAGCGAAGTTGAAACACTTTTCGACCGTCTGGGTCGCCGTCCGAATCAAGCGTCGCAGAAGGTACTTCTCCCGGACGATGTCGATGAAATGAACCGCATGCGCGGTCGTTTCGATCCGATTGGTCAATTCTGAGACAAAAGCGGCACCGCCGACCTCGTCCAGTTCACCCTGGTCTCTGAGGTCCTCGCAGACCATTATCAGGTCAACGGTCGACTTCTTGTCGTAGACCCTGAGGATGGACTCGAAGATCATTCGGTGGCCCGGATTGTGAAACGCCTCAGCGATCATCTTCTGCTCCTGGCACCGTGCCACCACATCGGAGTCGTCGAGCAGGCAACAGGCAAGGAGACCGGCCTCCGCCTCCTCACTATGGGGAAGGGTGCGCCCGGCTACCTGCAAGGGCGTGGCTCGCTCGCGCCCTTCGCCCTTTCGCGAGACTCCTTGCTCTATGGTCCTGGCCGTCGACATCAGATCACCCTCGATCGACCACTCCAAAAAGCCCAAGCTGTAGCAACGCCGCTGTGTCGGCGTTTCCAATCCGGTAGGGCGTGGCCGCCGGACGCGCCGCCCCCGGTAGCCCGGTCAACTTCGGAACCTGCCAATCTTGCCCCCGCTTCGGCATGCCCCAATATTTCCACCGTTCTTGATCCTTAGCTGTCTCTGCGTCCTGGGGTGAGCTTTGTGCGAAACACAAACCGTCAGTCCTGATCCTCCTCCTCAGCCTCAGCTCCGACGATCGGATTCTCGGAAACGACGTCGAAGGAGAGATCAACCGAAACCTCGGGATGGATCTTGATGGTTGTGGTGTGCTTACCGAGCTCCTTGATCGGGGTGTAAAGATGAACCCGCTTCCTTTCGACTTCGATCCCGGCTTCGACGATCTTCTCGAAAAGATCTGCGGCCGTCACCGCGCCAAACATCCTGCCGCCTTCACCCGTCTTGACCGCGACGGCGATGTGCAGGGCTTCGAGCTTACCCGCCAATACCCGGGCGCCTTCGATTTCACGCTGTTCACGAATCGCACGCGCCTTCTGCAGGGCTTCGATCTGTTTCCGGTTGGCCCTTGTCACCGGAACAGCGAGTTTTTGCGGCAAAAGGTAGTTGCGGGCATAACCTGCCCGGACGTTTACCTCGTCGCCCTCAGCACCGAGCCCTTCAATGGGCTTAACCAAAAGAATATCTGCTGTAGCCATAACTTTTAAAAAATCCAAAAATCAATTCGTGCTTATTCGTGTGAATGCGTGGGCCAAAAAGCCATCCTATATCTTCTATCTCCGCTGCATCAGCAGCTCCAAATACGTCCTGTTACCCCCGACTTTATCGGGATTTCGCGAAGCCCAACTTCCTAAAACACTCCGCTCAGCCACCATTCTTCTCCAATGGCCCTATTCGCTTCGCTCGGAACAATAAATTATTTCAACGGGTTAACACCCTCTTTGCTGTCCTTTCGTTACCTTCCGTTCCTTTGCAGTTCAAGAACCCAAATCAAAAATTCACCAAATCCTTCGTTACTCCCTACTTCATCGGGGTTCAAAACGGCACATCATCCGCCAGGTCCTCCTGAGGCTTCGGTGCCGACGCAGGCGCTGACGCAGGAGCAGGCGCTGACGCTGACGCAGAAGCCGCTTCAGTCCGCGGAGGAGGGCTGCCCCGTTCGACGTTCTGGCCCTCACCTTCAGATGAACCCCCTTCGCCGCCGCCCCTTCCCAGAAACTGGAAATTATCGACCACAACCTTGAGCTTGCTGCGTTTCTCACCGGTCTTGGACTCCCACGAATCAAAGCGAAGGCGCCCTTCGATCATCACCGAACGGCCCTTCGACAGGTACTTGGAAATCGTCTCGCCCTGTCGGCCCCAAGCCTCGATGTCCACGAAGGTCGTTTCTTCGTGAGTGTTGCCACCCTCATCCCGGTAAACCCGGTTGACCGCCATGCCAAACGAACAGACCGCCGTCCCCTTGGGAGTCACCCGCAATTCCGGATCACGAGTCAGATTTCCAATCAGGAATACCTTGTTCAGATTAGCCATGATGAAGAGGGGTCAGGAGTTTGAAGCTGAGCGGAGCGTTTTGGAAAGCGGAGCGATATCCCGATGCAGGTTGGGATTGGAAGATTCAAGATCGGGTCCTTAGCGTAGCCACGTCGCCTGCCGACGTGTTCTTTGTTTAAGATGTAGCCACGTCGCTGTGCCGACGTGTTCTTTGTTTTAGGTGTAGCCACGTCGCTGTGCCGACGTGTTGTATGGGTTAAGATAGGCTCCAGCCGGAACTCACAATGACTGCACAAGCACACGGTAGGCCACCTTATTCAGGTGCAGGCGCTCCTGCAGGTCGGCATTGGCGGTCGACGGACCCTCGAAATCGATCTGGACGTAATGACCGGTCGGACGCCTCTCGTCCGTGACCCGGGCAAAATCCCTCTGGCCGAAATCGTTGACCTCGCCCACCTCGCCATTCACGGCGACGATTTCGGCTTTCATGTTTTCGATTACGGTCTCCGTCGGCTCTTCGGTTCCCCGAAGGTCGAGGATGAAGGTGGCTCTGTACTTACTATTGATTGAACTCATTTATCTGTTTGGGTCCTGCGATTCAGTTGATTCATGGTGACGGTCACGCCCCTGTCGATGAGCAGATTGAGACCGTTCAAATAGTCTGGAAGATTCGACTCCACCTGTTGGAGTTCCTCTTCCGTGAAACGGTCGAGAACGAAATCTTTCATGTCCATTTCGACCGGTGTTTTGGGGCCGATTCCAATCCGAAACCGAATGAAACCGTCTCCCAGATGCTGGAGCAGACTGGCTACTCCATTGTGTCCCCCCGCGCTACCGGTTATCGAGATCTTTGTCTGGCCGAGATCGAGATTCAGCTCATCGTAGACCACGCTGACTCGCTCGACGGACAGGCCGAAATATCGACTGACTCTGCCGACTGCCTCGCCGCTTAAATTCATAAAGGTCATCGGTTTCACCCCGATGATCGTGCCCGCCGAAGGATGGCGGATACGACAGACCATGGCGTTGAATTTCGCCGAACGCTCCCACTTCGCCCGATAACGGGCGGCGTAGGCATCGATGACCATGAACCCGACATTATGCCGGGACTTCTCGTATTCGATTCCGGGATTGCCGAGTCCGGCAATAAGCCCAGGGGACATTCTCAAAGAACATTTGGGGTCACTGACCCCGGTTTTGCTTTCTCACTCGTAAGGGCGTGCCTCGTGCGCGTCCTCATCAGTTCATACTGGATCAAAATTAATTCGCGGAAATCAGGCCTGATTGGCGGGCAATCAGAATAAGAAGTCAGATCCTTTCGTTACCTTCGTTCCTTGGGCTCGGTTATGAATGTGTCGCTTCGTTCGGTAGTGGTCATGCCGTCTTCGACTCGGTAGCAGTTCAAACCTACTCCTCAAGCCTCGGTGAATCTCCGTGGGCAACAGATTACGATTTCCCCTTTCCCTTTCCCTTTCCCTTTCCCTCATCGGAGCCTGCCTCCGCATCCGCAGTCTCGCCCTCAGCGCCAGCCTCGCCCTCAGCACCTTCGACACCCTCACCTTCAACACCTTCCTCGACCTCGGCCTCCTCAACGACCTCCTCCTCGATGGTACCCATGACACAGGAGATGACCGGACGATCTCCATCATCGGTGAAGGTCACACCCTCAATCGGTTGTAACTCACGGACGTGGATGGTCTGACCGACATGGAGATCGGTCACATCGATCTCGATGAACTCTGGAAGATTCCTGGGCAGGCAGCGGATGGTGATGTCATGAGAAGAAACATCGAGCACACCCGCCTCGTTCAGCACGCCGAAAGATTCGCCCACCGCATGAACGATGACGCTGACAACCATCTCCTCATCGGCTGAAACCTCATTCAGGTCGAGGTGGAGGATACGATCGGTGATCGGATTGCGCTGGACCTCCTTGATGATGGAAAGGCGGGACTTGCTGCCTTCGGTGTCGATCTCAAGAACGGCCGCTGATCCCGCGATATCCTTCAAGAGCTGACCAAGCGCCCTTTCATTCACCGCCAGAGCCTGAGGCTCGGAATGCTTGCCGTATATAATAGCTGGTACTTCGCCACCGGCGCGGATCCGACGGGAATGGCCACGCCCAATACCGTTGCGGGGTCGGACTGTCAGTTTCTGTTGCTTCATTGCCTGAAAGGGAAAAGTGCTTGTTCGGAGAAAAAGAGGACGGATCGTAGGTCTTGAAAATCGGAAATCAACCAAAACTTTCGGAATTCGCCTCACTGCGTTCCGCGACAGAGATCGCGCAGTGAAACTTTTGAGGCCGAAAACCCTCGGACCAGGAAACACTTCGACCCAGCGAAGTGGCTACATTCTCCCCTGTATTCTCTATAGCAACGCCGCCGTGTCGGCGTTCCCGAACAGGTAGGGCGTGGCCGCCGGACGCGCCGCCCCCAGAAGCCCAAGCTGGTGCAACGCCGCTGTGCCGGCGTTCCTCCAATAAGATTCGTCGCTGGATTCCCCTCTTCACAGCTCAAACACCATCCTTCCAGCGACTCAAAGGCAGAGTCTTGAGACCGGCAACGATCTCGCCCTTTCCCAGACGATCATCATTGGTCAGAAACACGTTACACTGACTGTTGACCGCACACGCGAGTTGAATGGCATCCGGCGGACGAAGGCCCGGGTGCAAGGCCCGAAGACGTGCAAACTCATTCGCAGCTTTCGAATCAAAACTCACGATCTCCAGACCGGCAAATCCCCTTCGATACTGATCCGCCGTTTCTTCGCGACCGAGCCGCAGAGGCTGCACCAGGATCTCTCCAAGAGTCAGTGACGAGGTTACAATCGTGTGCCTTTCGGACTCTATCCACTCACAGAGCGCCTCCATCTCAGAAGCGTCCCCCTGCCGCTCCCAAAGATAGATAAAGAGATTCGTATCCCAAAAGATCTTCATTCCCAGCCCTCTCGCATGGACGTGACGTAATCATCAGAACTCGTCCCCTCCCAAACCGAGGAATCCAACTGCCGCACACCATCGAGAGGTCGAAAATACAGATCCGACGGATCATTAAGCTCTCGAGACAAGCCATTCTGAATCAAGACCTTGAGGGTCGTCCCCCGCTCCAGAGCAGCCCGCTTTGCCAACAGGAGCAACTCATCCGGCAATTCAACCGTCGTCTTCATACAGCGACCCATAGACCCATATTCCCATATGTCAAGGAACAAATGTTCACTGAATCCAGTGCCCTATTCCCCTACCAGAAACTTGAACAGTAAGGCATCCGATTTTCGGGAAATCGCACGAATGAGTTGACAGCAGAACCACAGCTTTGTTTTCACTCTTTCTCCCTTGGTGCCCGGTAGCTCAGCGGTAGAGCAGGTGGCTGTTAACCACTTTGTCGTAGGTTCGATCCCTACCCGGGCAGCCAACGCCTATCGCACAGCAACCTGCCGCCACCTTTCTGGCCATGCCTGAATGCTGCGTCTACGTTTTGGAAAACCCAGCGGG
>QNAI01000132.1 GCA_003641745.1 Verrucomicrobiota bacterium
CCCCCACCCCCCACCCAGGATGAACACGACCGTGAGCCGCATCGACAGCCCCTCAGAATTCACCAGCCCCAACGATCAACCGTATGCGGCGCCCCACCACGATGTGCATGCCGACCGGTTTGGCGTCGAGATCTCGGCCATCACTCCGGACGTCGGCCCCGACGGCATCGAAATCCTGCTCCACGAGAATCAGCTGATCCTGATCGCGCGGCGCAGCCGGGCTGTCCGTCCCAACTGGGGATCACTCGCCCTTGAACGCGCCCGGTCCGACTATCGCCTGCAAATCGATCTCGGCTTTCCCGCCGGTCCGGAGGCCGTCCGGACCGAACTGGCCTGCGGCATTCTCAGCATCCAGGTCGAACGAAAAGCCGACCCGGTGATTCTCTGAGTCCAGGTGAACCCTTCAGGAGGGGTGCTATGGCGCGCCATGACAGAGGGCGTCTTTCTGTCAGGTTGTAGCAACGTCGCCGTGCGACGTTTCCCCTTCCGACCCGGCAACCCTCCGTCGCTCAAGGAGCCTCCGGATTCGCGTGCTACACACAACCTCGGTACCTACAGCCTAAACTTCAGATAGCCTTCAAACCGAATCGGCGGTTCCACGCTGATCAACTGGTTGTTCATCCACTCGTCCCCGTTGTGGATCCAGTTCCGCTGATTCGTCACGTTCAGGCAGTCGATCCCGATCTCCCATCCCGGAGTTGCATAGGTCGCCGAAAAATTCACCGTCAATTGGGCGGGTATCTCATATTCGTGATCGAGATTGCCCCACTGCGGACTATGCCACATGGCCTGGAGACTGAGGCCGATCCCGTTTTCGAATCGATAGGCCGCGCTGGCATTGAGCAAGACCTTCGAGAGCCCCGAGATATCGTACTCACCAACCGGAACCTGGCTGACGAACCAGAAATCGTAGCCGACTCCGGTTCCCTTCCCTTCCGGCCCGGCGCCTTCCGGATACATGTCATAGAGAGAGCGTCCCCCGAGTTGGGTCGGGGCCGAATTCACATATCCTCCATCGATCCAGGAGGCGTTCGCGGTCAGGTAAACGCCCGGTCGGGGCTGATAGACAAGTTCGGCTTCCAGACCGTCGAGTTCGATCTCATTCCGCCCGCCTCCGAACTCGGCGCGGCTGCGTGTCTGGCGATAGGCGGTGAGTCCAAGAAAGACCCGGTTTTCATCCAGGGAAAACTTTGCTCCCGCCTCGAACAGTTCACTCCTCCCGTCAAAATCCTCAGGACGAATCGTTCCGGGTGGATGGAATTGAAGAACACCGCCCCCGGTTACGCTGCCATAGATCTCGGCCACCGAATTCCAGGTCACATAAAAACTGCCGGTCCGCACCGGCGTCCAGGTCAGGCTGACATTGGCCGACGACGTATGGAAGGAGCCACTGTCCTCGATCGGATCAGATCCGGAAGGCGGGAGCGCGTCCTCCACCCCGACTTCGTAGCGATCGCCCCGGACGCCCAGGAGGAACCGGACATTCTCAATCGGGTCGATCTCGAACTGGACGAAAAGCGCCGGATTCCAGACCCTCGACACCGTCGTCTCCGGAATGCCCGTCTCACTGCCGAAGAAGAGGTGGCCGTCCGGACCGACCAGACCGGGATAATAGGAGTCCGGGTAATTGCGGATCACCCCAAAATCGAGGTCATCCCCGGTTATGTCGGAAGCGTAGATGTACTCATTGAAATACTGCACGTAGGCCTCCCGGTCCTCCAACCGCAAGGCCAGTCCACCGGTGAAAAGCGGCGCCATGTCTCCTTCGCCGGTCCAGCGCATCTCGGTCCGGTTCTCGATCGTCATCTGGGTGACATATTCTGTGTATTCGAAGGAATGGTACCGTTGTCGGTCCACGACCTCGACCAGGGTCCGATTGACCAGGTTGAAGGTGTCGGACAATCGGTAGCGAATCGCCCCCTGCATCACAACGACGTCCGCATTGCTGAAATCTCCCGGTGAAAACGTCACCATCCGCGGATCGACCTCGGCGGTTCCGGTTGGTGTGATCAGGCCGGTGAGGACGCCCGCTTTGCGATCGTCCGCCCATCCCTGGGTGTAGGTGCCGTCGTCGATCATCTCCTGGCTCGGTCGATTTATGCCGTTGGTCTGTGGGGTATCCTGCCACTGGTATTGCCCGTTCAACTCAACGGACAACCGGTCCGAGGGGCGCCAACTGAAGGCGGCGAAGATGTCCTGTCGGCCATCCTTCACCCCGTTCCGATGGTAATAGGTATCGCCCCCCTTGCCCTCGTAGCTGATGCGGTAGCCGGACTCCCCCTTTCGAATCGGAGATGTGTGATCAATCTGAATACTGCCGTTGAGGTGAGAACCCCCGTCGGGCACCCAAGCGCCCAGGCGGGTGGTGACCACGGTGCGCCGCTCCTCCAGATCTGGACGCTTGGTGACGGTATTGACGTAGCCTCCGCTGAAATAGGCCGGCCCGTAAACGACCGACCCGGCGCCCCGCACCAGTTCGACCGCCTCGACTCCGTTGAAGCTCGGAAAGAAGCCGAAGAGGTTGTTCCCACGGCGTTGACCGTTCAGGTAGATCTCCGCGATGTCCCCACGGATGTTCGGATTGGCGGTTCGACCGTATCGCGCAGGCGCATAGGCACTCGGTGCATACTGGAGAATCTCACGAACCCCGTTGATCGCCCGTTCGCGAAAAAGAGCCGAGGTGATCAGGCTGACCCCTCTTGGCGTATCCATCACACTCCTGGCATCCCCCATGACGCCGAAGGCGGGGTTGGCCAAGGGATTGACCGATTCCGAGATCGAAACCCCGTCAACCTGGAACACCTCCAGAGTAACGACATCATCGCCCTGACCGGACCACCCCGAAAGGGGAGTCAGAATCAGGATCGAGAAAAGAGCGAGCCATCTGCGGTTCATATCGGGCACTTTGATTAATTCCCGAATCCGCCGACGGCAGTCATCAGTACTCTGCGGTACACTGACTTCCCTCCGCCGGCATGACCCGGTTCAGGTTCCAAGGGTAGAAGGGCCGGTCGTGCCCCAATCTCAGTCCCGCGCGCAGGACTCCCCGTATGTGTAAGGACGCACCAGAAACCTGCCGCAGCAAGTTGGCAATCGAAATCACCGCACTTCCGACTTCCAGCTTCTTACTTCCTACTTCTTACTTCTTACTTCTCACTTCTCCCGCCGTGCCTATCCTCGACACACTTCTTCCCGTCTTCGCCATCATCGTGCTGGGGGGGATCCTGACAAAAACTGGATTCCTCTCCCAATCATTTCTGAAGAAAGCCCTCCATCTGGCTTACTATGTCGCCCTGCCGGCCTTGATATTCCAGAGTGTGGCACAATCCAGCTACTCGAGCGGAGGCCCCCTTGTTGTGTTCGGTGTCCTTTTGTCCGGAACATTGGTCACCATATTCGTGGCCTACCTGACATCGCACGCGATTCGGCTTCCCATGCGGGATCATGGTACTTTTGTGCATGCCGCCTATCGGGGGAACCTCGCCTTCCTCGGTCTGCCCATCATCATCTACTCCTATGGAGGGGTTCAGGCAGCCACCGAAGCAGGCATGGTTCAGATGGCGGTCCTGGCCCTGGCCCCGATGATCATTTTCAACAATGTCGCCGGTGCGTTGGTGCTCTCAGCAAGCCAGCACCGCCCCTCCCTCAGCGCCCTTCGCCCGGTCCTCAGAAATCTCTCGACCAACCCGTTCTTCCTCGCCTGCATCGCCGGCCTGCTCTTCTCCTTCAGTACCCTGACCCTTCCCGTCGGCGTGAGTCGCACCCTTGGTTCCGTCGGGCAGATCGGTGTGCCGATCGCCCTGCTCTGCGTGGGAGGAACCCTCGTCACAACCAAGATCCGGGATCGCATCGGCGCTTCCATCGCAGCTGCCTTGATCAAGGTTGCGGTCACCCCCCTGGCCGGATGGCTGATCGCCCGAGGCATCGGCCTCGGACCGGACGAAATGCGCATCGCCATGATCTACCTGGCCGCACCGAGTGCGGCGGGCGCATTCGTTATGACAACTCAGATGGGAGGGGATCCGGCGCTGGCATCCGCCTCGATCGCAATCAGCACCGCCCTGTCAGCGATCGGCCTCACCATTATCCTCGCCCTGTTCTGAGATCACCAGAAACGCGGGTCGTTCCATGATCGACCTGCTCTATGCCTCGCCGCGCCCTTCCATCCCGGAATCCTCATAGAGATGGCAGGACACAAACCGTCCCGGTTCGCACTCCTCCAGAGAAGGGGTCCTCTGGTTGCAGGGCTCAAAACAATCCTCACATCGCGGATGGAAGCTGCACCCGGTCGGCAGATTGCCCGGATCCGCAACCTCACCACCCACGTCAAAGTTGATGGCGTCGTCCGGATCGGGGCTCGGCACGGCCGAGAGCAAGGCGCGCGTATAGGGGTGTTTGGGATCTTCGAACAGTTCACGGGTCGGTGCCAGTTCGACGATCTTGCCCGCATACATGACCGCCACCCGGTCACAGATATGCTTCACCACGCTCAGATCGTGGGCCACGAAAATATAGGTCAGTTTCAGCTCTTCCTGGAGGTCCTGAAGCAGGTTGATGACCTGGGCCTGCACCGAGACATCCAGGGCGGACACCGCTTCGTCCGCCACCACCAACTCCGGATTCATGATCAACGCACGGGCGATTCCGATGCGCTGGCGCTGGCCGCCGGAAAAAGCATGCGGGTAGCGCTGCCGGTGTTCCGGTTTCATGCCCACCTTCATCAACATCTCCTCGACCCGTTCCCGCAACTCATCCCCCTTCGCAATCTTGTGGATGACGAGCGGTTCGCCGACGATATCACCCACCGTCATTCGGGGGTTCAGCGACGAGAACGGATCCTGAAAGATCATCTGCATATGAGGCCGAAGGGGACGCAGTTCACGTTCGCTCAACGAAGATAGGCTGATCTCGCGACCGTTGAGCCGGATATCGACCGACCCCGCTGTCGGTTTCAACGCGCGCAGAATAGTCCGCGCCGCCGTCGTTTTGCCCGAACCGCTTTCCCCTACGATCCCGAGGGTCTCCCCGGGCATCAGGTCGAAGTTGAGGTCGTCGACCGCCTTCACCTGGGCCACCACTTTCTTGAAAAAGCCTTTGCTGCGAATCGGAAAATACTTGCACAGCCCGCGCACGCGCAGAAGGGGTTCTGTCTTTTCAGCGACCATGTTCAGATATTCCCAATAACCAATAACTCCTAACCCAATAACCAATAACCAATAACCAATAACTCCCTAACTTCTGCCTTCTAACTTCTGCCTTCTAACTTCAAACTTCCTCCATGAGGTCCTCGGCCCGCAGGCAGGCGACCAGCCTGTTTCGAATTCGCCTCAGTTCGGGCGGGTTTCCAATATCGCACAATCCCTCGCGGAAGTGTGGACACCGGGGATGAAACGGACAACCGGACGGAATCCGGCTGAGAGACGGAACACTGCCCTCGATCGACGCCAGTCGTTTCTGGTCCCCTGCAAGCCCGGGAATCGATTTGAGCAGACCCATGGTATAGGGATGCCGAGGCGCTTTCAGTACCCGGCGGATATCTCCCTGTTCAACCACGCGACCCAGATACATGACGGCGGCCTCGTCCGCGGTCTGCGCCACAACCCCGAGATCATGGATGATCAACAGAACCGAACATCCCATCTCCCTCTGCAGCGATTTGATCAGGCCCAGAATCTGCGCCTGGATGGTGACATCGAGGGCCGTGGTCGGCTCGTCTGCGATCAGCAGCTCAGGATTGCAGACCAGGGCCATGGCAATGACCGCACGTTGACGCATACCGCCGGACAACTCATGAGGGTACTGGTCGATCCGCTTCTCCGGCCCGGGAATACCGACCTTGTTCAGCATTTCGATTGAAATCTCACGGGCCCCCTCCTTGGTCACCTCCTGATGCAGGAGAATGGCCTCCATGATCTGATTGCCAATCGTATGAACCGGGCTCAGGGCCGTCATGGGCTCCTGGAAAATCATGCTGATCAACCCACCCCGAACGTCATAAAGAAGGTCGTCCTTCTCCCCGAGGCTGGTGATGTCGATCGATGGACGGTTCTTCGGATTGAGAATGATCTTCCCGGACATGATTTTCCCGGGCTTTTGAATCAGACGAAGGATCGAATAGGCGGTCACGCTCTTGCCACATCCACTCTCTCCGACGATGGCGAGGATCCGGCCGCGATGCAGATCGAAGGTGACTCCGTCGACCGCCGGGATCTCTCCTTCCTCTGTGTAAAAGTACGTCTTGAGATCCCGAACCTCCAGAACGGAGTCTCCGGAATCCCTTTTCGTGTCGGCCGCCTCAACGGAGGGGATGGTTGATTCTGATGACATGGGGAACGAGACGATTAAACGGACAATTGACCGGAGTTAAACACTATTCTGTCCTTGTGCCCCGGGTGAAGCATCTCATCGGGCGGAGTAAGGGTCGGAGGCATCCCGCAGTCCATCACCGAGGAAGTTGAAACATAGCACGGCCAGGATGATGGGGAAAACCGGCATCAGCAGCCACGGGTATTTTGCCACCACCTGGATATTCATGCAGTCCTGCAACATGACGCCCCAACTGACGATCGGCGGTCGCAATCCCAGACCCAGAAAGCTCAGAGCGGTCTCGCCCAGAATCATGGCCGGAACGCTCATGGTCAGCACCACGATGATATGACTGGTGAAACCCGGGATCAGGTGCCGGAAAATGATTCTGCCGTGTGAGGCGCCAAGCAGACGCGCCGCCACCGCATAGTCCTCCTCCCGAAGGGCGAGCGTCTTCCCGCGCACCACCCGGGCCAGCCCGGTCCACCCGAGCAGACTGAGCACAATCGTGATCGCGAAATATACCTTCAAACCCGGCCAGTCCGCCGGCATCAGCGCTCCCAGAGCCAACCAGAGCGGCAATTGGGGAAACGCGTTGAGAATCTCGATACCCCGCTGAATCACGATATCAATATTGCCCCCAAAATACCCGGAAACACCCCCGATCGACAGGCCGAGTATGAAGGTGATGACTATGGCCACAATGCCGACCGAAAGACTGATCCTGGACCCGTAAATCACCCGGCTGAAGATGTCCCGCCCGAAGCGATCGGCTCCCATGAAGAAGAAGGTGGGCGTGACCGGGGCGGCATCCACCGCCTCCCGGTCGATCCCGAACAGTCGGCGCTCCATGGGGATCAACCCCCAGAGGCGGTAAGGTTCTCCGCGGGCGAAGAAGGAAAGTCGGATCACGGTCTCCCGGTCTTCGTAATAGGTGCGCTGAAAAGTAATCGGGTCGATCTGCTGGATCACCGGAAAGACATGGAAACCCTCCGGTAAACTGAAGCGGGGCAATTGGGGCGGTGCGTAGGCAAAATCAAGATCCCGCCAATCCCTGCTGTTCGGCGCCACCGCTTCGGCCAGAATCGCAACCAGATAAAGCACCACGAGAACAGCCAGGGCAAAGACCGCGACCCGGTGTTTCACAAACCGAAGCCGGATGAGCTGCCACTGGGTCAGGACCGCCGTATCCCTCACTTTGACCGCAGGGATACCGGGGGCACCCCGGTTCCCATCATTCATCGCGTTCCCCCTTCCATGCGAATCCGGGGGTCGAGCATCAGCAGCAGCAGATCGCTGACCAGGGTGCCGAACACTCCGAGGGTGCTTAGCACCATCAGCATGGAGCCGGCCAGGTACATGTCCTGAGCCATCAATGAGGACAGCATCAATGGCCCCACCGTGGGGAGACTGAGAACCATCGCGACAATCGCACCCCCGGAGACCAACTGAGGAAAAATCACCCCGATGCCCGATATGAACGGATTCAATGCGAGACGAACCGGATATTTCAGCAGCAATCTCAAGGGTCGAACCCCCTTGGCCCGGGCCGTGGTGACGTAAGGCTTGCGCAGTTCGTCGAGCAGATTACCCCGCATCACCCGGATCATCCCGGCCGTCCCGCCGACCCCAAGCACGATTATCGGAACCCAGATATGTTTCAGAAGATCGTTGAGCTTTGCCCAGGACCAACCCACCTGGCCGGCAAATTCCGATGAGAACAGCCCGGACACCTTGATCCCGAACCATTCCGAACTCAGGTGGATCAGGATCAGCGCGAGCAGGAAATTGGGCACGCACATCCCGATGAATCCAAGAAAGGTCAACGTGTAGTCCCCAATCGAATACTGGCGAACGGCGGAATAGATGCCCGTAGGAAGGGCAAACAGCCAGGTGAAGGCTATGGTGAACAGCGATATGAAGACCGTCAGCAGGATCCTGTCCCCCACAATGTCATTCACGATCCGACCGTTCTCCATCGAGCGACCGAGGTAACCCTGCAAAAGCCCCCGGTCAACCGGCTCAAAGGTCGTGAACCATCGCAGCCCTATCCAGCGCAGGTAACGCGAAAGCTGCGATTCGGAGGTGAAAAACATCTCACGCAG
Source organism: Verrucomicrobiota bacterium (assembly GCA_003641745.1). Lineage (GTDB taxonomy): Bacteria > Verrucomicrobiota > Verrucomicrobiia > Opitutales > Opitutaceae > B12-G4. The sequence continues at coordinate 8,412 of QNAI01000132.1, forward strand.
ATCCTTCACTTCCTGCACCGAATACTCATCGCCCAACATTTCGAGTTCCTGTATCCGCGCGGTAAGAAAATCGTTCTTCGGCAGCTGGATGATGGTAAAGACCACCACCGAAATGATGGCCAGGGTCGGTATCATGATCACCAGACGGCGTCCGACAAATGGGTGCCGCAGTATCAATAGAAGAACCGCAGCCAGAATAACCCCATAGATCAGGGACCTGAACATCCAGACCAGGGCGGTTCCGCCGGAACCCGAGGCCTCCCGTCGCATGTCCTTCAACCGGGGATCCAGGATCGGATCGACGATCGACTCCCGCATCATCTTCACCGTTGCCTGAGTGTCTCCCGGATCCTCCAGATACCAGGTCTCAATGCCGGCATTGGCGGGGGTCGAACACCGGGCGGCATAGACCGCGTTTTTCGGCACGTTCCGCAGCCTGCGGTCTACAATCGCCAATTGCGGAGGCGGAGTCGAAACACTGATCGTCCACACATTTTCCGCGGCTATGTCCAGGGCTTCCCGAAAAACCTCCACCTGAGCATCCTGACCCGTCGTCATCAGAGCCTTATCCAAGACATGCATGGTCCGCAACAAGGGGTGGCCCGGAGGAGGTTCCAACGCACCGGGTGTGTCGGCAATCCTCGGATCATCCCACAGTCCGCCCCTGAAATACCACTCTCCGTAGCCCGGAGCATAGAAAGAACTGGTGTTCGTCGGTACGAAGTTCCTCGATTCCACCAGGGGGAAAAAATCACTTTCGCCCGACCAGACCGTAAGGTCCTGTTCCATCGCTATCCATTCGGCCTGCCAGAGCGACCGTGCCCGATCCTTCAGCACCACCCGGATGCCCACCCGCGCCCAATCATCGATCATCAGTTGAGCCGGGCCGTTTCCGGTGTAGTCGGTCACATAGAGGAAGAACACCATGCGGGTGCCGTTCGCAAAACGTCGATAGCCGTCCCCGTCCCGCTCCACCAATCCGAGCCCGTCCAGCAATTCGTTGGCGCGATCCGGATCGAAGTCGATGAAGCTCTTGAAGAGGGGCGGATGATGGAAGGGTGATTCCGGCCCCGGATCGAGCTGAGCCGGCTCGCCCTGACCGTTGTATTCAGAATCGATGATGGCCTGA
>QNAI01000133.1 GCA_003641745.1 Verrucomicrobiota bacterium
ACCGAACACAAACTCGTGGCGCAACTCAGCCAGAACATGAACTTCGTGATGGACCTTTCGGTGGAGGAATTCCTGAACCTGCACGCCGAGAGCCGGCAGGTGGGTGAGCCGGCCGAGAAGATCCAGCGGATCTGGAACTGGGCCAACGAACTGGCCGGCGAACCGTTCGCCATCGACACCCCGGTGACCAGCTTGAGCGGGGGGCAATCACGCGCCCTGATGATCGCCGACACCGCGGTGCTGAGTGCCAGCCCCGTGGTGCTGATCGACGAGATCGAAAACGCCGGCATCGACCGTCAGCAGGCGCTGGATATCCTGATCCGCGAAGAGAAGATTGTATTGATGGCGACCCATGACCCGATCCTGGCCTTGATGGGGGACAAGCGGGTTGTCATCAACAATGGAGCCATGCAGCAGGTGATCGAACCAACCGAACAGGAAAAAGCCAACCTCACCGAGCTGAGGGCGATGGACGAAAAGCTGATGGGACTCAGGCACCGGTTGCGCATGGGGGAGCGGTTGGATCGGATTTGAGCGGGTGTCTGGAGTACTCCGGCGGATTGACCACAGTCCGCCATTGATGCTAGGATCGGGCTGTCAAGCCAACCAATCACTTGCCCAAATACCGATGGAATTTCCAGCCCTCATAAGGAGGACAAAGTGCCCGAATTCACGCGCCCAACGGCCGAGGAGTACAACTCCTACTACCAAACCTACCTTGACCAGGTCCCCGTCGATATTACCGATATCCTGCAGCACCTGAAAAAACAGGGTCTGGAGATGCTCGCCCTGATGCGCAGCATCGACGATGCGCGAGGTGATTACCGCTACCAGCCGGAGAAGTGGTCCATCAAGGAGGTCGTCGGGCACCTGATCGACACCGAACGCCTGTTCGCCTTCCGGGCCCTGTGGTTCGGCCGCGGCGAGCCGGGCGAGCAGCCGGGCATGGACGAGAATTTGTGGGGCCGCAACTCCAACGCCCACGACCGTACGCTTGCTGAGTTGTGGCGCGAGCAGCATGTGTGCCGCACCGACCACCTGTATCTTTTCCGGAGTCTGGACCAGACGGCCGTCGACCGTAGCGGCATTGCCAATGGGGCTGGGATGACCGGGCGGACCATCCCTTGGCTGATCGCGGGTCACGAACGTCATCATCTGAACGTTTTGAAAGAAAGATATGGGTTGGAGTAGGAGTGGGACCTGATTAGAGCGGCGGGGAACGTGTAGAACACGAGTAGATAACGATTAGATAACGATTAGATAACGATTAGATAAAGCGATCGGTTGCGCCTTCGCTAGCCACTTTCCCTCACGGTAAAGGGCTCTTCGAGCAACAACGCCCGATCCAGATAAACCCGGAAATGATACAAACCGGGCTCCCGCTCCTTCTTCAGCGAAGTATTGAACCGGGTGCCCAGGGTGAATTCGGGTGCGGCCGTCAGCAAGGTATCCGACTTGACCTTGTGCAGGTCCTCGGCGTCCAGCCAGTTGATGACCGTGCTGTACTCGCCCGCTTCAACTGCGCGTTGCCTCACCTCGGCAAACTTGCGAAACATTTCCCGGCCGTCGGGTCGGATCCAGACCAGGTGCACCGTGTAAGGCCGCTCGGCTTTCACGTTCGTGAAATCCACGAAGGCCCGCACGTAGGATTTTTTGCTCATCTCGAATTCATGACCGGCTCCGATGCGGCGGCCGCTCTTGCTCCCGACCTTGCGGCACAAGGTCACCGCGGCGGTGAAGGAGTTCTCCGCGCCGGTGAAGGTGTCCTCGGTGGGGGGGGCATCCACACGGGCGGCGCGAACCTGCTGCGTCTCTTCACTGGCGCAACCGGACAAGAGCAGCAAGGTGGCAGCCGACAGGCAAAAAACCACAACATGTGACTTCAAGGAAATCTCCCCCGGTGATGGAAGGTCAGGTTCCGGACCGCCAGGATACAAAGGCGGTCCGGAACCGGTTTTTTAGGCAGGCCCTACTTGAGCAGGGTCATTTTGCGGGTCAGGGTACCACTGTCGGTGACCAGGCGATAGAAGTATAGCCCGGAAGCTGACTGCTTACCCTGATCATCCTTGCCGCTCCACACCACGGTTTGGGAACCGGCTTCCTGGACTCCCTGCAGCAGGGTGCGTACCAGGCGGCCTTCCACATTGTAGATGCGAAGGACCACGTTCTGTCGCGAGGGCACGGAGAAGCTGATCTCCGTGCGGGGATTGAACGGGTTCGGCGAGTTCTGCGCCAAGGCCAGGCGACTCGACGGGAGGTCACCCACGGCAGACGTATTACCGATCTTGAAGACCTCGGCCGACACGGCTTGCGTGCTATTGCTTGCTGAGTCGTGGCAGATGATCTTCACGCGGTTGAAGTTACCGACCAGGTCCGGCACCGTCCAACTGAAGGTGTTGTTCAGGGCGCCGTTGCCGATGGTATGGGGGAAGGTGGCGCCGTCATCGGTGCTCAGCAGGATTTCAACATGGACCACACCGATGTCGTCACTCTGGTTCCAGGTGATATCCACGATCATGCCGGGAGCCAGGTCCTCGCCGCCGTTAGGGCTGATAAGACTGACTTGCGGCGCTTCGCTATCGGCGATGAGGGGGAAACTGGTCAGGACGAAATCGTCAACAGCCGCTTCCACAATGGATCCGGCATTCAGGTCGCTGGCCACGAAGCGGAACTGGAGGCTGTTGCCCAGAGTCAGGTGATCGGACAGCACGAAATTCATCTGCTGCCAGGAGCGGTTGGTGGCCGTGGTATTCTCCAGGTTTACCCACGATCCATCCTGGGCCTGAGCTTGCACCACCCAGCTGTCCTCGCCGGGAGCATTACCGGTGTTGTTGGTGTACCAGCGGTAGTACTGGACCTCCACCCCGGGGTAGCCGTTGATGTCGAACACCGGTGACTGAAGGGTCGTGGTCCCGTTGTCCACGTCATCGGTGCCCTGGGAGGCCCCAACAGGATCCTGTCCCGTCACCCAGCACATGGTGCCGGGGTTGCTGTGGTCGTCCTCGGGGGAAATCTCGGTCTGCCCTTCGAACACTCCGTTGGGGTCCACGTTGGTCCACAGGCCGGTCGTAGCGTTATCGCCGCCCATGCCTCCGGTCCAGTCGGAGGCATTTTCCATTTCGCTGGAGTAAAGCACCGTGGTCTGGGCAATCTCGAAAGAATGCACGCTGAAGGGGGCACCGGCGGGTTCGTTGGTGATGAGGTCCTGGATGTCGGTACTGGTCAGCCAGTACTGAACCAGGGTTTCCTCAGGCTGACCTGGAATGGATACCCGCCAGGTGTCGGCCGGGCCTTCCGCCTGGGGAATCAGCTCGAAGGGGCCGCCACTGGTGCTGGAGGTGTAGTAGAACCTGGTCTCCTGGATGCCGCTGTAATCGCTCACCTTGAAGACCACATCGTAGGGACCCTCCGTGTCGGGCGTGCTTTCGGGGAGGGCCTGCATTTCAAAGAGAGGACCGAGGATGTCGGTCAGGGCAAAGTCCACCACCGTCTCGAGACCCTCTTGGATAACCACGTTGTAGGTCGTATCCGGGGCGAAGGAGGGATGATACACGGCCAGATCGTAGGTGCCGATGACCATACTGCTCTGATACTTGCCGTCCTCGGCCGTCAACAGGTTGAGCCCCGTGTCCAATACGTTGATCGTCGCCCCGTCGATCGGAGCATCGTTCAGAACGTTGGTCACTTGGCCTCGGAGGATGCCCTGGGCCTGGGGGATGACCGTGCGGAAGACGAGGCTGCTGCCGTCGGTGATGGGGACGCACCCACGAGGGTACAGGTTGTAGTAGGTATACAGAACGGCGTCGTTGCGGTCCTCGTTCTGGATGCCCACGGTGGCATATCCAGTTTGCGAATCGGTAGGAGTGATGTCCTTGAAATTCATGGTGATGATGCCGTCTCCGGTATCGCCCGCACCGTGGGCCGGATCATGCAGGATCACCTGGAATGTCTCCGAAACGCCGGTGACCGAGTTGGCCATGTTGTCCCACTCGATGATCAACCGGTGGTTGGCCGCGTCGTACCACGTAAAAACACCGCTCATGCTGGACTTGATCTCAAGATTGTCCCAGTAGACGGCGATCATGTTGTCGGGGGTGCCGAGGCTGGGAAGGGTCCAGTTGCGATAATGCCGCAGGTCGGTCCCGCCCATGCTGATCCACCCGTTGGAACACACACTCATTTCGTTGAAAGTCTGTCCATAGTAGGTGAAGGGGAAAGGCAAGGGCATGATGACGACGTCATCCTGATAGGTATTGAAATCCGTCAGCCCCACGCTGGTGCCGTTGCCTGAGCGTTGGGGGGAGATTTCCACCCAGTCGTAGACCGGGGCGTACAGGTAATCGGTGTCCGTATTGTCGAAGGCGTAGTAGCCGTGGAGGTCCGGCCCGGTGGGATCGGTGTTGGACGCGCTGCCGACGGATATCAGGACCGGCACACTGACGGTCCCGCCCTCGGCGAAGACCAGATCCAGATTCAGGGTGGCCACATGGCCGGGAAAACAGTCGAGTGAGGCGCTGATGGTGAAGGTGTCACCGCTATTGGTACCGTTGCCTCCCGCGGAAATGGCCCCGTAGGTTCCGTTCCCGTCGGTGATGGAAATCCAGCTGCTGGTCGAGGTGAGGCTGGCGGTGATGCCGGAAGTGGCAAGATCACCGATGTTTTTCAGTTGCACCTCCAGGGTGGTGCTGACTCCCGGATTGATGATGCCGCTACCCAGGAAGGCGGCCATGACTTCAGCACCAGGTCCGGATACCGCCAGATCCACCAGGGAAATCCAGGACTGGGAGCCATCGCTGGCCGTCAGTTCCAACTGAATGACGGATCCGCCGGGAACGCCAGGGTCCAGACGAACCACATAGGCCTCCTGGCCGCTGACGGTGGCGCCGCTGCCCATAAAGCCGAAGGCAGCCGTGGGCTGGTCAACACTGACCAATTCGTTTCCGCTGGCGAGATCACCAGTGACGTTATTGACGCCACCGGTGCCGGAGTTGGTCAGATCGACAATCAACTCCACCGTTTCGCCGGGATTGACGATCATGTCGCCGTTGCCCGAGCTGCTACCGTTGTTGTCGTCGTCCACGGCTACCGCCGCGAAGTTCACAGATGCGGCCATGGGGCCCACATTAACGCCACCAAGGTAGGGTTTGAGGTTACGGCCGGTGATCGTAACCAGGTATTCGCCGTTAACCAGCCCCGAAAGCGGCAGATTCACACGGCCGTCGCCGTCGGTCAGGGCGCTGACCTGGATCATGCTTCCCCCGCCCGAGCCATTGCCGTATATGGTGACCAAGGCGTCGACCTGGGGCAGGCCGCCACTGGTCACGGTCACGGGCAGGTTGTTGGCGTCGGCAGTCAGGGTACCCGGGTAGTCCACCGTCAGGGCGGCGGGGATGGCTGACCACAGGGCCGTTGCCGGATCTCCCATCAGGTTGTTCCAGGTGGACCATATCGTCACCCTGTCCGGTTCCCGGGCAAAGTAGTTCTGGTACAGGTGGAGCTTGCCCATGGTAAGGCCGGGCCCCACGCGGGGGTCACCGGTGTTCAGCACGCCTTCGGCCACCCCCTGGAACATACAGTTGTTGTAACGGGTATGGGTGCCGAGAGTAGCGGTGCCCATCGAAGCGACCGCACCACCGTCGGGATTGCGGAAAAAAGATTCCGAGGTGCAGGTGGTCTGGGATCTGAAACTGCCCGTGTCACAGGTCAGGACCAGGGCGAAGGGGAGTTTTTCCTTGTTGTTCATGGCGTCGATATATGAATTGGATAGGCCACTTATGCCGTAGTAGCCGCGATAGGTGAAGATAGTCTCACCCTGATCGACGGTATCGAACATCTGGGAGGCAAAGCTGCCGCCCCAGATCGTGTCAATCTGGGTATAGTTCAGTTCCAGCAACTGCTGTTTGACCCACTGGTTGACCCAAATGCAGGAATAACCGGAGGAGCTGGGATCACCGGACAGTCCCGCACGGGAGAACCACCCCAGATCGTCATCCATCCAGGGATCGCTTTCGTAAGCGACGATCTTGCTGACCACATCGGCCAGCATGCCGGTACTTGTGACCGACAGACGCCCGATGTGCACGTCGGACAGCACGTCGCCGCCATGGAGCAGGGTGTACTCGTGGTCTCCTTCGCCATTGTATCCCGAGAGACCTTCAATAAAGGTGGGGATCGTCACTCCACCCGTCGCATCCCCGACCAGGGTGATGAACTCCAGGGGAATGCTCAGGGAGTTGTATTGGTTCTGAATGTAATTCTTGATGTTGGTGGTATTGGTGCCGGTGACCGCCGTGCTGGCCACCACCACGTTGTACCCCTGGCGCAGCCGCCAGTTGATCAGCGGTTGAAGATTGTTGAGCACCGTGGCGTTGTCCGGATGGATGATCAGATAGGAGCCATGGCCTTGCATCACGTTGCCCTTGCTCACGTATCCGATGACCTGGCTCTCGTAAATGGTGGCGAAGGACCTGGGAATCAAACGGCCGTCATCAGAGCTGTTGTTGCCGTCAGTGGAGGCAACAAGATCAAAGGTGACATCGATTTCGGAGGCTACGCTCAACTTGCCGTCGGACGGAGTCCAGACCACGGGTCGAAAACTGACCGGAACCACACGGAGGCCACGCAACAGGGCCGGTTCACCCACCGTTACCATTGACGGAGCATGGTCGGGATTGACCCCCAGATAATACTGCTGGTCCAGGTTGAAACTCTGGTCTGTTGTATTTTTCAAACCCTGGGCCGGCCAGGGGCGAAAGTCGCCGGCCATGGGGTTGTCAAGGGTCGTTATGTCGTTGACCTGAAGGGTCTTGCCATCTGGGATGGCCACCAGACGGGTGACCAGAGGCAGGGCGGGTCGGCCATCGGCGCCCTCCAACTCTGCACCGGGTAAATTGATGAGCTGGAATTCCTCTCCGTTCATCTCCTTGCGGGAAACTTCCAGATGAGAAGTCCGGAGCTGGAGAGTCATTCCGGTGGCGGATTTTTCCGCCAGGACCACGGAAGTCTCCTTGGTGTCCCGGTCGAGTCCGAGAGGGATATCGGTCGTTTCGGAGGAGTGGGCCAGGGACCCGGTCAACAAGATAATGAATGTGAGTATAGTAACCCGACGCAGTTGCAACATTTGGATCCTCCGATTTGAACTGCCGCTCGACTGATGGCAGTATCCGATTTTGGGTGGATTCAAGGCGAAACCGAACGATTCCCGTACCTGGGAGGTAACGGGACATTTCGGTCAAACCCATCCATACGATCTATAAGAATACCACAAAATAGATTGCGGTCGAAATTTTGTTTTGGATCCCGGCACTCCAGGGTGCGGATGAAGGTTTCCCCGGAGGGCATTTTTGGCAAGCCAAAAACTGCAGATTCATCGTAAAATTATATCTTTCAACACATTAAACTCCAGGACAATGATGGGAGAAAGAGATCGCCCGGCTCCTGGAGACTGGACACAATTTCGAAGCCACAATTAGAATGTATATAAATCGAGTGTGTAAACAAAGTAAGGGGCCCGCTTCGTCGAGATTTCGTTGAGGGGTATTTTCGGATTCCTCTAGGAATTTTGGGGTATGTTCTGCTATTTTATATAGTTCAACTCAGAAGCGCCACTGCCCCGCTTGCCGCAAATGGAAAAACCATGATCGCCCTCGGATTCCGATCAGGCGAGAAATGGAAAGGACAATCATGAATCGCCCACTCTTCGCGCTCGCCCTGATCCTTATTCTGACCTGTTCCAGTTTTGCTACCGCCGGGGTGCTTCATGTGCCCGGAGAATACAGCCAGATCCATACCGCGGTTCAGGCCTGCGTCGCCGGTGATACGGTTCTGGTTGAGGCTGGTACCTATTTTGACTGCACGCACCCCACCGAGGGTCCCGAATCCACACCCGCCTGTGTGATCATGAAATCCGGCGTCACCCTTATAGGTGCCGGACAGGAGCAGACCATCATCGACGCTGAGGGTCTTGGTCGGGGCATCTTCATCGAATTTGTTGACAATTGCCGCGTGGAAAACCTACAGGTTAGGAATGCCTTTGCCGCCATCTACGGGGCCGGCATCCTGATCCGTGACGTCGATACCACAGTTGAGATCACTGATGTGCGCGTGACCATCTGTACCGACGGCGGCATCATCTGCATCAACAACAGCAGCCCCTTCCTGCGTAATGTCACCATGGACCACTGCGATGCCAAGCAAGGCGGCGGTCTGTCCATCGAGGAACACAGCAGTCCCCAGGTCATCGACTGCATCGTGAACGAAAACACGGCGCCCAGCGGTGCCGGCATTTTCATGCGCAACAATTGCGCGCCGACCCTCCGCGGTTGCGAGGTCAACTTCAACACCATCGTTGACGGCGGCAACACCTACGGCGGCGGCATTTCCATTCAGAGCAGCACGCCCACCATTTCGAACTGCGAAATCCGGGGCAACATCGCCGACGGTTTCGGTGGTGGGGTGGCTTACGCGGACGGCTCGGCGGGCGTGATGGAATACTGTCTGATTCAGGGCAACGACAATGTCGATACCGACGGCCAAGGGGGCGGTATTTTTGTCAGCGCGAGCAATCCGAATCTGCGCCATCTGGTTATCGCCGACAACACCATCAGCGGCATTTATGGCACCGGTGGCGGGATGTACATCAGCTGGGAGCCCTCTCCCAATGTTAAAAACTGCACCATCGTCGGCAATGCCTGCGGCGCCGACACCGAAATTGCCGGCGGCGGAGGCGTCATGGTGGAGTGGGGTGCCGTTCCCACCATCGACAAGTGCATCATTTCCGGTTCTACCGTTGGTGAGGGGATTTTGTGCGGGGAGACTCCAATCTCCCCCGACCCGGTGGTCACCTGCACCGACATCTTTGGGAATGCCGGCGGTGACGCCCTGTGCGGGACCGACGGCGGCGGCAATTTTTCGTCCGACCCGCTGTTCTGTGGCAACGCCGGCTATGAGTACAATCTGACCGCGAGCAGCCCATGCGCGCCCGGTAATCACCCCGGTGGGCCCTGCGACAATGAGTGGATCGGCGCCCTGGGTGGCGGTTGCGGGGAAACCCAGGTTCCCTTGCCTGGCGCGACCGACCTGGTGCTGGGCAACCATCCCAATCCCTTCAACCCCCGCACGACGATCTTCTTTGAACTTCCCGAACCCGGTCCGGCGACCCTGCGCATCTTCGATCTGGCTGGCCGGCTGGTGCTGGAACGCACCTGGGACGACTTGCCCGCAGGACTCAAGGAATTCGCCTGGAACGGTCTGGATGGACAGGGTCGTGCCCTTGCCAGTGGTGTCTTCCTCTATCGCCTGGACACCCGTGACCAATCCCTTACCCAAAGGATGAGTCTGATCCGATGACACGATACCAAGTGCTTACCCGTGCCCTGGGTTTGCTCCTAGTTCCGGCGGCCATTCTGGTCGCCGGCCTGGAGCCCGTGACCGCAGAAGAACTCGCCTTTCCTCCTCGTCAGGGGAAAGCCGCCCGCATCCTTGAAGCCCGCGTGAACGACGGG
>QNAI01000134.1 GCA_003641745.1 Verrucomicrobiota bacterium
ATCTGGACGATCCGTTTGGTCGCGCTGCAGAGAAATCCGAGCAGGGCTTCCTCCATGGGCTGGCGCAGAATGCGTAGTCCGGGAAAGGCTTCGATTGCCATTCTGAGGTGAGGGTCCGACCGCCAGGGGAGTTGGTCGATGAGAGAATCCCAGTTGGAACCTGCTCCGAGGTAGGCGAGGAGGCGGGCTTCTGTGTCCGGCGCGATCAACTCAGTGGGCGCGGACCATGAGAGATGACCTTCCTCTGAAATTCGGATACGAACTACATTGTCGCTCCACTGCCCGGTCCATGTATCGGCCGGATCCTGAATCCACCGGAAGGACTGCCCGCCGTCGAGCGTTTCTGCAAGAGATGCGCGATCAAGACCGGGCGTCAGCTTCAGGGGCTTCCAGTCTGTCCAATTCATATCTCAGGTCTGTGAGTCAGATGAAAGCGAACGGTCATGTGAGGAAAGCCTCAGGTTTCCTGAGTATTCGCGGTCGCGCGGAAGCACGACCCTCCATTCTCTTTCAGCGTGGAGGGCTGTCCTTCCGGGCAGCCGCAGAACCCAGGCCTCCGAACAGTCGTGCTGGCATGTCCCGGCGCAGCCGTGCGTAGACGGAGGTACGACCCGAAAAGAAGGCCGGAACTCCATGATTTGCCGATTGGGCCGGCTCCCGGTTTTGCAGGACCTCTGATCTCCTTGGTGTGATTTCCTGAACGATCTGCAGCGGCTTTCGGGCATCACCCGTCCTGATCCTCCTCCGGTAGCCGCCAGAGAAAGCTTTCCTCGAAACCGATCGGCTGGCCGGATGCATCCCGGAATTCGAGTCGCCAGGCAACCGGCCTTACCTCTGGATCCGCCCAGTCGGTCCCGGTCAGACCGATGATGACTTCAATCCAGCGTCGTGATTGAGCTTCGAGGTCGAAGGCGTATTCGGTGGGCACGTAGGTGCCCGGGGCGTAGAGGAACAGGGCGACCGTGCCGGCCGGAACGGTCTCGCCCCTCGCAACTTCGATCCGGAAGGAAAAATAGAATCCGTCGCGGTCGTCGTCCCGGGTTCGAAATACCTTTCTCTTTCCGGAATTTTCTTCACCGCTGAAATACTCGGAAATCCGCTTAAAGGAGGCATCCACCCGGTACTCGGGGCGTATGCGGGAGAACTCGATGGTTTGGGCGGCGGAAATGCCGGTGAGGGGTAGCAGGAGGGCGATCAGGACCAGAGAGAAGATTGCGCGCACCCTTAGCCCTCCGAATCGAAGCAGATATTCAGATCTGGGTCGGATCTTTGGAGAAACAAACCGTAGTGCACTACGGTTTGTTGGTGAAAGCCCATTGGGCATTCGCGGCGCGTCCGGCATGTCTCGGCGTATCCCGCGAAGGCGGGAGTAGACGGGCGACCACGCCCTACCTGATTTTCTTACCATCCCGGATTCCGGCGGAGGCGCAGGGTTTCGTAGGTGTCGCTTGGCAACTCTTCCAGGAAGCGACTTGGGGGCATGCTCATGACGGGACCGCCCTTCATGGACACCCTTGGATGGCAAAGGTAGAGTTCGTCCTTGGCCCGGGTGACCGAAACGTAGAAAAGCCGGCGCTCCTCATCGAGGTCACCGCCCTCGATCGCACGGCGGAGGGGGAACATGCCGTCGGCCAGGCCGATTACAAAGACCACCTCAAATTCCAGTCCCTTGGCCTGATGAATGGTGGTCAGGCGGATGGCTTCGTCGTCGTCGTCGACCGACCGGTCCGACACCTCCGAGTTCAGGAGGGCGACCTGGGCGAGCAATTCCTGCAGGTCCTGATACCGCTCGGCGAAACCGATCAGGCTCCGGAGATCATCCGACCGGGACAGGTAATTGGCGTAGGCCCCCTGCATATACATCTGGTACCACCCCTCGGTGCCGAGTTGCACCACCTCGGCCGGGGTGGAGTCGCGTGCGGCTTCGCGCATGTCGATCAGAGTGTCGATCAACGGTGTCCAGTCGGGTTTGGCATCCTTCGGCACCCTGTCGACGATCGCCGGACTGCGCAACACATCGAGCAGGTTTTTCTCTTCCTTGCGTGCGATGTTGACGGCGCGGTCGTAGAGCTTGCGGGCGCCTTTGTCACCGATGCGCGGCAGGAGCACCGCCAGGCGGGTGAAGGCGACCACGTCCTGTGGGTTGTAGACGAATCGCAGATGGGCGATCAGGTCCCGTACATGGGCTTGTTCGAAGAATCGGACGCCGCTCGTGATCTGGAACGGTATGCTTTCGCGTGAGAGTTCTACCTGGAGGTCGATGGCATGGAAATGGGCGCGGTAGAGGACGGCGATCTCGGACGGGCTGCGTCCCTCATCGATGAGACCGCGCAGCCGTGAAACGACGAAAACGGCCTGTTCGCGTGTATCCATGGATTGGACGACGAAGGGCCGGATATTGCTCGGGCGGGCCGGACGCAGTTCCTTCTCGAATCCCTGGCCGGACAGATGGTTGCGCAGGACTGAATTGGCCAGGGTCAGGATTTCCGGTGTGCTTCGGTAATTTGTCTCAATCCGGAAGATTCGGGTGCCCGTATGGCGGTCGGGGAAGGTGATGATGTTCTCGAAATTGGCTCCCCGCCACGAGTAGATGCACTGGGCATCGTCACCCACCGCCATGATCTGGTGGGAGGGCGCCATATTGTCGATGATCCGGGCCTGAAGAATGTTCGTGTCCTGGTATTCATCCACCAAGGTGTGCCGGAATCGCTTCTGGTAGATTTCGGCGATTTCGGGCGCCTTTTCAATCAGTTCGAGCCAGTAGACCAGGAGGTCATCGTAATCGACGACCTGGTGTTTCCGCTTGGCCTTCGAATAGACCTCGGCGATGGAGGGAAGGCGTTCGATGATGTGATCGTGTTGTGGAAAATACCGAAGCACCGTCTCGGAGAAACCGAGGCAGGTGTTTCGCGACATGCTGAGGATATTTGACAGCGGTTTCGGCTTTGGGTGGGTTTTGTCCCTGAAGAATGAGCGGTCAACTGTCTCGGTGGCATCTCGAAGGAAGGACTCCGCCTCGCCGGAATCGAGGATGGTAAAGCGGCCGTCGATATCGATGACCTCGCCATGCATGCGAAGCAGACGGTGGCCGATATGGTGAAAGGTTCCTCCCCAGAAACGCCCGCTCCCGAAACCGGTGAGATCTTCCACCCGATGAAGCATTTCCTTGGCTGCCTTGTTGGTAAAAGTCAGGAGGAGGATCTCTGCCGGATGAACTCCCTGGCTGAGCAGCCAGGCGACGCGGTAAGTGAGGGTTCGTGTCTTGCCCGATCCTGCGCCGGCCAGGACCAGCATGGGGCCGGGCTCCGCTGTGACCGCCGCGTATTGCTCGTCGTTCAACTCACCCCGGAAGTCGATGGGTGGGAAGTCGGTCGGTGGTCGACCTGGCTCGAGGGCGTAGTCCATGCTAGTGTAGTCCGCCAAACAGATTGGCACTTATGGACGTGGAGTTTTTTGGATTTCAAGGCGCGAGGAAGGAGCGAATCCGTAGATTCGTGACTGACGAGCAACGCTGAAGTCGGGAAAAAGACCATGTCTGTTCATTTTTCCTGAATCCTTCCACTTTTTGACTCCATCTGTCTCATAATAGTCCTTCCCATAAGTTACAATATGTGCGGCGGCCTACGCTGAACCACTGAGTGTTGGGAAGTGGCAGATCGTTCACGAGGATAAATTAGTGTCCTGTCTCACAAATGAGCCTGGCCCAAGGCAAGGGGTGGGGCGTCATGGGGCCTCCATATTTGTACAAGCGCATTTGCGGGACAGGACACCAGTGGGCCATCACCCATGAATTGATGGGCAGGGTAGGAGAGGGTTTATCCCTCGATGGCCAGTTTGATCGAGGCGTAAAGCCTCTCCTACAAGAAGAAAAATGGGTGATCTCTAGGTCGAAGGATGATCTCCCAGAACCCCATCATTTCACCTGTGCCGGAGCCACCAGGGTGGCTTCAGGAAACATCCGGGCAAGGGTAACCTGACAGTCGTTGATTGCGTCTATGGGATGAATTGATTTATCCTTAAGAACATTATGAACAGGCATTTCTCCCTGATTGGGTCACTCACCATTGCGGTTGTTGTGGTCGCCGGCTTTGTCGGTCTGATCTTGGACGGCGGCTCGCTCCGTGCAGAGGACACCGGACCTCCCTACGGGTATGGGCGGGGGCAGGGTATGGGCAGGATGCGCAATGCTGAGCCGCTGCCGGTGACCGATGAAGAGGCTCAGGCGCCGGTGGATGACCTCCGGTTGTTTGTGCCCATGCCTCCCGAGACACGGAAGATTCTACGCGAACAGATGAAACAGTTCCTGGTCTCATTGGCACAGATTCAGGGACTCCTGGCCGAGGAGAAATTGGAAGAGGCCGCCGAATTGGCGGAGACAAACATGGGTCGGACCGAACGTGGCACGCACCGGGGGCAGGGACCGGGACGCTATATGCCGGTCGCGATGCGGTCCCTGGCCTGGGGTATGCATGACTCGGCCTCCGAATTTGCGGAGATCGCGAGCAAAGGTGATCTCACGGCGAGCTATAAAGCTCTGCAGAAAGTCCAGACCTCCTGCGTCGCCTGTCATTTCTCATACCGAACGCGGTGAGGGGGATTGGCCGTTCGAAGGGGGCAATAGTCATTCGAAGGGTCTTCGAAGGGGTCAAACCTTGATGGCTGATGTCGGCAGAATCGCTGCCTCGGTACCCGCATTGGCATGCAGGAATGCAAGGAATGACCCCGTGGGAAAAACCCCTTACAGCAGCACCAGGGAGTTGCGATGGACTACTTCCAGGCGTTTCCGCCCGGGGAATTCGGTTCGGAGCGCATGGCTGGACTTGCCGTGAATCTGGTGGACTTCGCGGCTGGAAAAACAGATCTGGCCCCGGGCGAAAACCTCTCCGCCGGGTCCGGCCAGATTGACAATATCCCGGGCGGCGAACTCGCCGGTACAGCCCTTGACTCCCGAGGCGAGAAGACTGCGCCCCTTATGGACCAGTGCCTCCCTGGCGCCTTCGTCCACCTGGATGGTCCCGAGAGGGCGCTGGAAGAATGCCAACCACCGTTTCTTCGATTCCATGGGGAGCTTCGAGGCGACGAAAACGGTGCCGACACCGCCCTCCAGAACGGCCCGAAGCAGAACGTCCTTTTCGTGCCCGTGGCCGATGATGAGATTGCACCCGGATTTTCCGGCGAGTCGTGCCGCTTCGATCTTGGTCACCATCCCTCCGATTGCGGTGGAACTGGTGGTACCACCAGCCATTTCCGCGATCTCCCCGGTAATGGATTCGACTACGGGAATGACTTCGCCGCTTCCTTCGCGATCGATCAGTCCGGGGGCGGTTGAGAGGATGATGAGCAGCGGGGAACTGGTGATGCTGGCCACCATGGCGGAGAGCATATCGTTGTCACCAACGGCGATCTCCTCGCTGCTCACGGTGTCATTCTCGTTGACCACGGGAACCACACCATTGGTCAGGAGGTGTTCGAGTGTCCCCTGCACGGCGACGAAGCGTTTGCGGTGGCGAAGGTCGTCGTGAGTGAGGAGTATCTGGGCGACGACGATGCCATAGGGCTCGAAAGCGTGCTGCCAGGTCTCGATCAGCTTGCTCTGGCCCACCGCAGCGCAGGCTTGGAGCTTCTTGAGAGCGCGGGGCCTTGCTTTGAAGCCGAGAATGCCCATGCCGAGACCGATAGCTCCGGAACTGACGACAATGATTTCAATTCCTCGTTCACGAAGAATCGCGATCTGGCGACAGATATCCCCGATGGTATTGAGATCGATCCGCCCCGGACCGCTGGTCAGGATTCCGGTGCCCAATTTGACCACCAGTCGTTTGGGGCTGGAGGAGGCGGATTTTGGATTTCGGATTTTGGATTTCGGATTTTGGATTTTGAAAGAGGGCGGGAGAGGGTGGACTGTGGACGTCCGGCTACTCGGTGATACGCCGGGATGTAGTGGTCGGTGGCGCTGTTGCGCCGGAAGGAGGGTGGGGAAGGTAGACGGTAGTCGGTGGAAGGTGGACGGATTGGGGAAGAAGTCAGCGGTCATCCGGCTACTCGATGATACGCCGGGACATGGAGGGAAGATGTCAGACGACGGACGACGGACGATGGATTGGGGATTGGTGCGAACGGCGGGGTCATTGCTCGACATCTTGCATGTCAGTGCGAGATGTGAGCTTTGACCCCTTCAAACGGTTACGCCGGGACATGGAGGGAAGATGAGGGATGGGAAGGTAGACGGTAGTCGGTGGACGGTGTCGCTTCGCGACGGAGATCCGGCTACTCGATGATACGCCGGGATGTAGTAGGCGGTGGTCGGTAGACGGTGGTCGGTGGACAGTGGGATTTTGATGTAGCAGTGTCGACGCTCTCCGGTTGGTTGGCACGCCGACACAGCGGCGTGGCAACATTTCGATATCAAACCGTGAGCAGTTCGTTTTCCTTGTGCGCGAGATGTTCGCTTATTTCCTTGATGAATCGATCGGTGTATTTCTGGATCTCTTTTTCGTATCGCTTGAGGTCGTCCTCGGAGATTTCGCCGCCCTTCTGGAGCTTTTTGAGCCCTTCCAGTCCGCTGTGTCGCGCGTGACGTACGCTGACCCGCCCCTCTTCGGCGAGTCGATGAGCCACTTTGACCAGTTCCTTTCGACGATCTCCGCTCAAATCCGGCAACGGAAGGCGAACCACGTTTCCGTCTGTGGATGGATTGATGCCGATATTGGCCAATTGGATCGCCTTTTCGATCGGTTTTACCAGAGACTTATCCCAAGGCTGGACTTGGATAAGGCGGGCGTCCGGGGTCGTGATGGCGGCAACCTCCTTGAGTCGCATTTGACCGCCGTAGGCCTCCACCATGATGCCCTCGACCATAGGTGGCGAGGCCTTCCCGGTATGGATGGCGCTGAATTCCTGCAAGGTATGGTCCTGAGCTTTGGTCATATGCTCAGCGGTTTCCTTGATCAAGGGATGCTGGTTCATAGTGGTTGGGAGTCTAGTGTTCGGGGAGGATAGGGCCAGGTTAGGATCCGGCTTATGAAACGAGGGTCCCGATCGGTTCGCCCATGACCGCCCGCCGGATGGCGTGTTTGCCGTTCAGGTTGAAGACGAGGATTGGCACATCGTTGTCGAGGCAGAGAGAAAAAGCGGTGGAATCAAGGATATTGAGCCGTTGTTTGAGAGCATCGATGAAGGAGATCTGATCGTATTTGACGGCATCGGGATATTTCACGGGATCCCGATCGTAGACCCCGTCCACCTTGGTCGCTTTCATGATGATCTGCGCACCGATTTCGCTGGCGCGCAGGGCAGCGGCCGTATCGGTCGTGAAATAGGGATTGCCTGTCCCTGCAACGAAGATGACCACGCGGCCCTTCTCCAGGTGGCGAACGGCCCGACGAAGGATAAAGGGTTCCGCGACTTGATCCATGGGAATGGAACTCTGGACGCGGGTCAGCACGCCCATTTTTTCGAGACATTCCATGAAGGCCAGACCGTTGATAACGGTGGAGAGCATTCCCATATAGTCGCCGGTCGTTCGTTCGACCCCGCGTTTTTCTCCACTGAGGCCCCGGAAGATATTTCCGCCTCCTATGACGATGCTGATTTCGGCTCCGAGCTCGTGGATCTCCTTAATCTGGTAGCAGATCCGCTCGAGCGTGCCCCAATCGATGGGATCGCCGTTCTGGCTGTTGCGGAGGACTTCGCCGCTGAGCTTCAGAACGATGCGCTTGTATTTAATCTTGGCGGGCGACTCCGTTGTTGGCTCCATCGGCTTTTCTTAAGCCAAAAGCGCCCTGAATCGTCAACGATTCGTTTAGGGGCCGTCTCTTGGGTAGGGCCGGACCGCCGGGCCGTCCGCACAGAGCATCGGCAAGCAGAACCACCCAACCGGTCAGGTTCTGTGAATTCTGACTGCGATGAGCGTCGGCACAGCGACGCTGCTACATTTGATTCGAGAGTCCTGCGGCGCGTCCGGCGGCCACGCCCTACCAATTTCTGCATCGGATCGAGAGGTAGGGACGGACCCGCCGGGCCGTCCGCAAAGAGCATCGGCAAGCAGAACCGGCCATCCGGTCAGGTTCTGTGAATTCTGACTGTGATGAGCGTCGGCACAGCGACGCTACTACATTTGATACGAGAGTCCTGCGGCGCGTCCGGCGGCCACGCCCTACCAATTTCTGCATCGGATCGAGAGGTAGGGACGGACCCGCCGGGCCGTCCGTCGAAGGGATCTTTGTGCGGCTTGGCTCAGGGGATGAGGTGGCGCCCAGCTTAACAGATGCACATGTTCCCTACCACGAACGGCGAAACTCAGATGGCGCGTCCGGCCCTCCTTCGCATAAAGCTTCAGGCGGGTAGACCGGCCACGCCCTACCGGAACAGTGCCGCCCGTCAGTCAAATGAATCCCAGACGTAGGGCCAATCGAATGGTTTCTTGACGAGACCGGCGCGAAAGGGGTTCTGACGCATGTAGTTCGCCTTCAAGCCAAAGTTCTCGTCATCTCGAAGCCGATGATCGAAGAAGTCGCGTTGCCATCGAATGGATGTCCGTTTTGCAGTGAATTCCTTCCACTTCGCGATCGTGCGATTCATGGAGCTCTCTACCGGGAAAGACGCGAGCATGTGGAGGTGGTCGGGCATGAGGACAAGCAGGTGAATGTAACAATCGCGTTTCTGCTGCCGGAACCTAAGGCTTTCAACCAGCGTCTTCGCGATTTCGGTATCGCATAGTTGATTCTCATGGCGGGGACGACAGCATACGGTCAGGAAATAGACTGAGCCCGATGCAACCCATGGTGGAATCTCGTGTGGGAGAGATTTTCGATTCGGAAGCACCTCAAAATCATAGCGGGATATTTTGAGAAGCGTCACGGGATTTTTCCGTGAGTTCGGCGCGTCCGGCGGCCACGCCCTACCACGAACGGTGAAACTCAAACGGCGCGTCCGGCGGCCACGCCCTACCGGATTGCCAATCGAAACTTGACGAAACCAGGTGCGGGTACAGCTTGTACGGCCGATGCCCGATGGTGTAATGGCAGCACAAAAGATTTTGATTCTTTCAGTCTAGGTTCGAACCCTAGTCGGGCAACCAAAGGGGCAACCAAAATGAGCAGATTTTGATTCTTTCAGTCTAGGTTTGACGGATCCCGCGCCAGCGGGAGGAGATGGGCCGCTCGGAGAGCGCCTGCGCAGCAGGTGGCCGGAGGCCAGTCAACCCTAGTCGGGCAACCAAAGGGGCAACCAAAATGAGCAGATTTTGATTCTTTCAGTTTAGTGTCCTGTCTCACAAATGAGCTTGCCAATACCAGAGCCATTTTCAACCCCAGCGAGGCGGCCGCGCTGGTGCTGTGCCCTGTGGCACCGCCCGGCGCGGGCAACGCGGCTGAGGTTGAAAAGAGTCTGGCCCAAGGGGTGGGGCGTCATGGGGCCGCTAGCGGCGTTCGGACAAATCCGAAAGGCCTACAGGCATTCCGGAATTGTCCCGCCTTGCTATCGACCCCATG
>QNAI01000135.1 GCA_003641745.1 Verrucomicrobiota bacterium
CGGACAAAACCGGGATCCGAAAAGCCTGCGATGACCTTGCGAATTTGAAAAGACGAATTCACCCCCCAGATCCCAAAGCCCCGATCAAAAGTCCACTGATCGCTGCCTACTGACCTCTGATCGCCGTCCTCTTCAGCTCCCCACCGTCCACTGACCACTCTTCCTCTTCTTACTTCTTACTTCCCCGCCCCCCTCCCCTCGGACTACAGGCCGACCTTCCTCGCATGCTCTTTCAGCCAGTCTTCATACGTCCGGTATTCGGGGCATGCCTCGGCAACCAGGTTCCAGAAGCGATTCGAATGGTTCATCTCGATCCGATGCATCAGCTCATGCATGATCACGTAGTCGCTGACTTCGGACGGTGCCTGGATCAGGCGCCAATTCAGGGAGATCGTGCCTGCCTGCGAACAGGAGCCCCAACGGGTCGATTGATCCCTTACCGACGTTCGGGCATGGGAAACACCCAGTCGATTCGACAACTCCACGACCCGTCCGGGAAGCTCCTGCCGTGCCAGTCTCCTTAGGTGTTCACAGACCGGACGCTTGAAATCCATATCTGGATCGGCAATCGCGACCCGCTGGTCACCAAACCTCACAAAGGGGCGGGCATGAAACCTTTCGAGGGTGAGAACCGATTGTTCTCCCCGGAACAGGATCTCGAACCCGGGACGCCAGACCTGCCCGTGCGGTTCGGCCCTCCGCTCTCGACGTTCACTCTCGATCCAACTGCGGTGTTTTTCGATAAACCCCAAGGCTTCGGCCTGCGAGCCCCCACGCGGAAGAGTCACGATGACCCGTCCATCAGGATCGACTCGAAGCTTGAAATGCCTGGCCCTGGGGTGTCGACGGAACAACACGGGAATCGCACCCGTGCCTGAGTCAAGGTTCACCGAAAACTCTGAACGCATATTCGTCGCCTGATCCCCATTCCTGCGGGCGAGGCATCGCAGAATGTGAAAGAATTTATTGGAAGCTCCACCAGTCTATGAGATGGGTTCTCCTGATCATGTCAAAGCTTCGACCCATCATTCCCGCATTGATTGCCGGCGCCGTCCTCGCCGTTCTCGTCCTGGCCGCCCGCTATACCCAACTCGCCATGCATCGTGCCGAGACCGCAGAAGAGGATCCTGCCACGATGAACTCGATGCCCAACGGTCTGGTGGAAGCTGAACGGATCAGCCAGCGTTATCCGGAAGCTCAATCCCTGGTGAAGTCCGGAGTTCGCTACATCGTCACTGAGCCGGGAGTCGGCGATCTTGCCGTCGCGGGTGCAAACGTGTCGGTTCACTACAGAGGAACGCTATGGGATGGGTCCCAGTTTGACAGTTCCTACGATCGGGGTGAGCCCATTCAATTTCCGTTGGCCAGAGGAAAGGTCATTCGCGGATGGGATCTCGGCATCGCAGACATGCGCGTAGGTGAGAAACGAACCCTCATCATCCCCTACTCCATGGCCTACGGTGACCGCGGCCGCCCACCGGTCATTCCACAACGAGCAACGCTCATCTTCGAGGTCGAACTGATGGCCGTGGAGTGACCCACGGGGTCATTCCTTGCGTTCGTGCATGCCAATGCGGGAATGGCTGATGTCGGAAGCAAGGCTGCCTCGGTACAAGTTTGACCCCTTCGAAAGGAAACCGGAAAGACATGAACAGAAGCCTTCAACTCCTCCGTCTTGTCTGGTCCAATCCCGAAGCTGATCCCACGATTGAAGTCAGCGCCGGCGACCTTCGAATCATCAGCCGGACGCCCGGATGCCGTCTGCTGGAGATCACCGGGGCACTTTGTTTACCAGGTCCGCCTGCGACGGTGATATCGCTCCGGGGCGACATCAACTGCTCCTTCTTCCTGCGTGACGTCAAGGCGGCACGACCGCTGGTTGCACCCGAATTCGGCCTGGCCGTCACCACCGGCGATGATGCACGCTCCTATCGCGAACTCCTGGACGCTGCCATCGAACCCGATTCTGTGGAAAGCAGACCGGCTGATTCGGAGCTGACCTTTGAGCACGCAGTCGAGGCTTCGGAACCCATGGTCGCGCCCACCTGGCTTGGTCTGGGCGGCGACGCGCGGATTTTCCTGGTGTCCCAATCTGAAGACCACGGCTGCTGGGGCTGGGTAACACCCTTCCGCTATCACAAGAACCTGATCGGGAAAGGTGACGAAAAGATCGAATGGGACTTTACCGTCGGGCGCGGCAGCCAATACCGCCACGAAATAACCAGGAACCTCGAAGAGGGGTGCCTGCCCATCATTCATTCGCAACAGAGCGAAGCGCCCATCGAATATGAACTGTTGATGTTCGCGACGTCCGATACCGGAGACATGGCGGAGAATCCACCCAGGGGTACCGAGTGGCGGGCCGCCTACATGAGCACCATGGGGTGCATGTACTCCGCAGAGAAACAGGAGTCCCTGTCCGATCACCTCCGGTCGGAAACCACCCGACGAGACGATCAGCCGGTTTTCTGCCTCCGGGTCGTGGCGCGCAACACCGGGAAGCGCCCGGTCTATGCCTGGTACCGCATGCCGATGTACAAGCCCGGTACGCTTCCGCCCATGTATCCGTCGTTTGCGCCGCTCAACAGATCGCTCGAACTCGACTCGGCCACCGGTCTGTGCCGGGAGGATGACAAGGTCTTCTCAATCAACACGCTGAACGGACGAGCCCTGCCGAACGAAGAAGTGGCCGTCCTGGTCGAACCCGGGGAATCAGCGGTTTTCGAAGCCCTCGTACCCTTTGTTCCGATACAACTGGACCGGGCTGAAGCCTTGCGGGCGATGTCGTTTGACGACCTGCACCGCGATTGCCGGGACCACTGGAGGAATCGACTGAGCGAATATCCTTATTGGCGGCTTCCGGATGAGTCGATCAATCAGCGACTGCGGGCCGGTGCTCAACACCTGATGATGAATACGCTCGGGGAACGGCTTGATGCGGACTCCCCGCTCCTGGCCACGGTCGGGGTTTATGCCCCCATCGGCACCGAAAGCACCCCTATCCTCTGGTTTCTCGATGACATGGGTCAGCATGAAACGGTCCGCCGCAGCCTGGATTACTTCTTCAAGATCCAGCGCGCCGACGGCTATATCCAGTCATTCAACCACTACGATGCCGAGACCGGACCTGTCCTCGCACTCGCCTGGCGTCACTACCTGGTGACCGGCGACCGTGAGTGGGCTGCGCGGCAAAGCGGAAACGTGGCTCGAGCCTGCCGCTATCTTATTCGCCGCCGACGGGAAGAGATGAAAGATCAGGATGAGGGTTCGCCCGGCTATGGCATGATTTCGGGAAAGACAGCCGACCCGGACGATTACTTCCACCAGTTCATCCTGAACGCCCAGGTAGTGGACGGGCTCAGGGGAGCGGCGAACCTTCTCGAAGCCCTTGGGGATGAATCCGCCACGGAAGTGGCCGGCGAGGCGGTGGCACTCCAACGCGCGACCCTGACTGGATTCGAGCGGGCACTGGCCGACGCTCCGCTGGTACCCACGGAAAACGGGGAATGGGTGCCAATGATCGGCGCCTGGCCCGGAACCCGCGGCGAAGTTTCACTCTATTCGGACCGCGGACGCTGGTTTACCCACGGCTCATTCCATATGCGGGCACTGGCCTTTCTTCACCTCGTCTGCTTTGGAGTGATCGAACCCTTTGACCCCCGAATTGCGGCATTGGTGCGCGGGCTGGAAAATACCGTCCTGCTGGATCATACCGGACCGTCACAACCCTACGGACGACGACTCGACTATTTCTATGCCGCAACCGGCCGGGTCACGGAGTTCCTGGAACTCTATTTTCGACAGGTGGCCAGGCTCCAGGACCGGGAAACCTTCACCTTCTGGGAGCACTACTACAAATTAAGCAGCCAGAAAGTTCACGAGGAGGCGTGGTTTCTTCAGCAGACAGTCTGGATGATCTGCTTTGTTGAAAACGACGGCCTGACTTTCCTGAAAATGGCTCCCAAGTCGTGGTTCGAACCCGGACCACAGATTCAGATCGAACGTCTATATACAGTATTCGGACAGGTTTCACTGGAGGTGAATGCAACCAGGGGTCGGATTGAGATCCGCATTCGCCGATGGGAGGCACCTGTGCGAAATCCTTCACGTCTCGGCGTGCGTATCCCGCGCGAGCTATTCGGCACCGCAGACACCGGCCGCTATGATCCGACGACCGGGATCCTGGACCTGAACCCCGGACTCCAGGAAATCCAAGTCACGGTGTCCCGACCAAAAGGGGTCAATGATCAAAAGTCAATTTGACTCCCCACATGAATGCCGCCTACGATTTCCCGCATGGCCAGAAGACCCAGGACCGAATCCAGCGACGGACTCTATCATATCCTGAATCGAGGTAGCTTCCGTTCATCCATCTTCGAATCCGACCGCGCCAAGTACTCCTTCGTAAAAACCCTGTTCGAGGCCTGCCATCGTTTCTCCTGGCGACTGCACGCCTACTGCGTGATGGGCAATCATTACCATCTGTGCCTGGGTACGCCAATCGGCAACCTGTCAGAAGGCATGAGATGGCTCCAGGCAACCTATGCGTTACGCTTCAACGCCTGTCGCAAGGAACACGGTCATCTTTTCCAAGGACGGTTCAAATCGCTACTCGTCGAACCAGGCCGACATTGGTGTGATCTGATAGACTATATTCACCTGAATCCGGTGAGGGCCGGGCTGATCTCGGTCGGGAACCTGGCTGACTACCATTGGTCAAGTCTGGCTCTGTTCCCGAAGAAGCGTTCCCGTTCGAATTTCCTGGACTGTTCGTGGATGGATTACTCGGAGGGGATTTCCGATACGGCAAAGGGCTGGCTAGCTTACCTGGATCAACTCCAACTGAAGTCAACCCGGGATCCCGAAGAGATCAAGACCCTCGATCGGAAAATGATTCGCGGGTGGTGTATTGGAGACCCGGAATTCAAGAAGATTATGGCGAACGAGGTTTCTGCAACCTCGCCTGCGATTCGACTCGAGAAGGAAGCCCTGATCAATCTCAACGATGAAAGATGGACGATCGCTCTTGAATCATGCCGGCGGCGTCTGGGAAAGATTCCGGGGGAAGTCACTACCGACCGAAAATCCGCAGAATGGAAATTGGCCGTGGCGGCCAAGCTGCGGCAATCAACGGCTGTAAACAATGCCTGGCTTGCCGAACACCTGAAGATGGGTACCGCCCGAAGCGTCTCTGCCATCTGCGGAAAATATGAAAGGGACAGACGTGATCAGTGTCCGTCATGGAAGAAGCTCAAAAAAATGACTTTTGATCATTGACCCCTAGTGTGCTGTCCGACAAATGAGCTTAACAATGCCAGAGCACTTTTCGAGCTCAGCGAGGCGGCCGCGCTGGTGCTGTGCCGGGTGGCACCGCCCAGCCCGGGCAACGCGGCTGAGCTCGGAAAGGGCCTGGCCCCAGGGGTGGGACGGCATGGGGCCGCTAGCGGCGTTCGGACAAACCCGAAAGGCCTACAGGCATTCCGGGCTTGTCCCGCCTTGCTATCGACCTCATGACGCCTCCACATTGTACAAGCTCATTTGTCGGACAGCACACTAGATCCCGAACACCTTCGTCACCGCATTCCAAAGCTGGCTCCAGAATGCACGGACGCCGCCAGCGCGCCCCTTGACCGAGATTTCCTGGCAGAAAAAAGCGCCCGACCCCTGAAACAGGTCGTCAAAGAGCGGGTTCTTTCCCCGATAATAGGACCAGAATGTCTCGGCCCGGGTCGACCGGTAGCGAAGGTCCGGGGTGAATCCGATGGTCGAGTCCTGGTTTGTCCGTCGTCCGGTCGGTTCATCCTTCGCCACGCCATCGAGAAACTCACTGCGCACGCCACGGCTCCCGGCCAGGACCAGCCGGCAGGGTCCCCGAAATTCGAAATAGCGGAATTGAAGGGTGATCCAGGCCTGCAGACTGAATATCCGCCAATGGCGCTTGATTTTCAGCTGGTGATTTCCCTCGGAAACCAGACCGGCCAGAAAGCGCGGGCGAATAACCGCGCCGGCTTCCGGAGGGATTGAGACCACCGCAACTTCGATCGTCGGTCGATCCTGGGTTGAGGTTGTGACTGAATAGGAACGCTTCGTGGAGTTGTGGATCTCGATCAGCTCATAGAGACCACAGGCCAGGCAGGTGAAGGGGATCTGCCAGTTGAGAATGAACCGGGTGCGCTTCTTCAATGCCTCGTCCGAAGCCTGCAGGAATTCCTCCTTGATCCAGAGAACCTCATCCGGTCCCAAAGGCAGATCAACCGAGACATGGCTGGTCGTTGCGCCGATCCTCGGTTGCGTATCGGGGTCCAGGACAATCGGCCGGGCCAACCCGATCAGTCGACCGAGGACATAGTAACTGAAGAGGCGCCAGAGAGTCGGCCCGAAGAAAAAGAGAAACAGCGCTACCATCAGGGGAATGCGAACACGCTCCCAGGCCCGCTTCCCGTAATAAACCGCCTTGGAAGGGCTGGCCTCCAACTCTGCGATGTGGGAATCCAATACCGCGATCGCACCTTGAATCGATGCCTGTTCGAAGCTGATCGCGTCCAGGCGATCTCTCAATGTCTCCTCGACTAACCGATTATCGTTACGGCGCTTGAGGGCCTGTTGTTTGCGTCTCTTGACCTCTTCCCGTTCAGCGGTCGAAAGAAACAACCAATCCCAGTAAGACTGCAGTGACTCAAGGCCCTCCAGAATCCTCTCAGCCGCATCGGCCGAAGTGCGGGCTTTTTCAATCGCGTCGTGAACCTCATCCAACTCGGACTCGAGATCAACCACTGCCAGTCGGGCTTCCTCCAATTCCCCATGAAGACGTTCAACCAGGTGCTGGCGCTCCACTTCGACCCGGACGTTTTCCTGAAGGTAGAGGAAAAGACCGTAGAGCCCCAGACCGACCGCAACAATAAGCGTGCCGACCAGGAGCTTTCGCAGGAACCAGAGACCAAATTGAATGAGAACAACGGACATGGGGAGCCGAGTATGGTCAGGATGCCGGCCTGGACCCCACCTTCAAGCCCGCTTATGGCCTAAGAGGGAGGAATCGTCATGAACACAATTGCACCCGTTCGTAAATCAGATATTTTCACCGCCAATCAACCAACCACGACGCATGCCGCATCCCAATAACTCGACCCTTTCCACGCTCTATGATTCAGATGTCTTTCGTATGGCCTGCCGTCAGTACGACTTGGCAGCGGAAATGATCGACATTCCGGATGAAGCGCTCGAGCGCACCAAGTATCCGAAGCGTTGCCTGACCGTGATCTTTCCGATCCGACGCGATGATGGAGTCGTCGAGATGTATGAGGGTTACCGGGTTCAACATCACCTTTCACTCGGACCGACCAAAGGCGGGCTTCGCTTCCACCAGTCCGTCAATATCGGCGAGGTCGCCGCCCTGGCCATGTGGATGAGTTGGAAATGCGCTCTGGTCGGTCTGCCCTACGGCGGAGCCAAGGGAGGCGTCAAGGTCAACCCCTCTTCCTTGTCAGTCCACGAACTCGAAGGCCTCTCGCGAAGATACATGCAGGAGATGATCCCATTCGTCGGAACCGATACCGACGTGATGGCTCCTGATGTGGGCACCAATGAACAGGTCATGGCCTGGATGATGGATACCTACTCGACCCACATCGGCCATTCTGTTCCCGCCATAGTCACCGGAAAACCGCTCTCAATCGGCGGCTCAGAGGGACGCAGGGAGGCCACCGGGCGGGGCACCGCCTACTTCGCAAAATCCTACCTGAATGAGATGGGAATCGAACTGAGCGACACCACCGTGGTCATTCAGGGCTTTGGAAATGTGGGAAGCGAAGCGGCTCTGGGGATGGTTGAATACGGAGCCAAGGTGATCGGCATCGGCGACCATACGGCGTCGTTTTTCAAGGCCGACGGCATTGATATCGGCCGGGCTCTCGAATATGCCGCAAAAAACAGGGTTCTTGAAGGATTCACCGAAGCCGAACTCATCCCCAACGACCAGCTTCTGGAACTGGAATGCACCGTCCTGATACCGGCGGCTCTCGAACGGGTGATTGATGAGAACAATGCCTCAAGAATCAAATGCCAGGTCCTGGCGGAAGGCGCCAACGGCCCGACCACCAACGCCGCGGATCGAATCATCGAGGAGCGCGGAGACATTGAGATCATTCCGGATATTCTCTGCAACAGCGGTGGTGTGGTCGTTTCCTATTTCGAGTGGCTCCAGGACCTACAGAGCACCTACTGGACCAGGGGCCAGGTCCTGAAGAAACTGAAGGAGATTCTCGAGAGATCTCGTCTCAGCGTGGAAGAAGAACGCAGGAGACTGAACTGCAGTCGCCGCATGGCGGCCCTTACCCTGGGCATCGGGCGTGTCGCCGAGGCCAAGCACGCACGCGGCATTTTCCCATGATCAGATGATTGAAGAGACCCGCCGGAGAACAGCTCTGGCTACGGCCTGTCGCCCCGCGCCGGTATGTGGTGATCCCCGTCCAACCGGAAAAAACGGGTCTGTCGGCTTGCCAATAAAGTGAGCTTTTGGTCGTCTGCCGAATCAATGCGCATCAGAGCATTCCAGCCGCTTCGCCCCTCTCCTCAACTCGCTTTCCAAATAGCGTCGCTCCCATACGATGTGGTTTCACGGGAAGAAGCCGGGAGTCTGGCCGCGGGAAATCCGCTCAGCATGCTCCACGTTGTTCGAGCGGAAATCGACCTGCCGGCGGAAACCGATCCGTATTCTGATTCGGTCTATGCCCGTGCCAAAGAGAACCTCGACCGGATGACGGCAGAGGGCGCCATGGTCCGGGAGACCGAGCCGTCCCTTTATCTCTACCAACAGCAGATGGATGAACATGTGCAGACGGGACTGGTCGCCCTTTGCCACATCGATGACTACGATGGAGGGTTGATCAAACGTCATGAAAAGACCCGTCCGGACAAGGAAAACGACCGAACCCGATTGACCGGTGACCTCTCGGCCAATACCGGTCCCGTGTTTTTGACCTACCGGGATCTCCAACCGGTCAACAGAGCGGTCGAAGCGGCGACGACCGAGACGCCACTCTATGATTTCACGGCCGAGGACGGGATTCGCCACACAGTCTGGCGTGTCCCGGGCGGTGATGCCTTGATCAGGACCTTCGTGGATGCACCCGCCTTCTATGTGGCTGACGGTCATCATCGTGCCGCCAGTGCCGCCCGCGTCGCCCGGAATCGGAAGGATGGGAACCCGCAGCACAGCGGCGACGAGGATTATAATTGGTTTCTCACGGTTCTGTTCCCCGAATCAGAGCTCAAGATACTGCCGTACAACCGGATCGTCGCCGACC
>QNAI01000136.1 GCA_003641745.1 Verrucomicrobiota bacterium
ATATTTCGACCCGCGGACAGGTGCAGACGGGCTTTCGAAAAATGATCGCCGGTTTCGTCATATCGGGAACCGGCACCAAGCAGGTCCTCATTCGCGCCATCGGCCCGACCCTGGGTGGATTCGGCGTTCCCGGAACGCTGGAGAATCCGCTTCTGGAACTCTTCAAATCCGGTGCGACCATCCCCGATTTTTCGAATGACGATTGGGGCACCCTGGACCCGGGCAATATCACGAACGCGTCGACGCGACTGGGCGCCTTCCCACTGGGTGACGGCAGCGAAGACAGTGTGCTGCTCCTGAGCCTCGCTCCGGGTGGGTATACCGCCCAGGTGAGTGGTGTGGCCGAGGGAATCGGCGTCGGCCTGGTCGAGGTCTACGACGGTGATGATCCGGCCCTTGGCCCGGCGACCGCCGATGTCATTAATATCTCAACCCGCGGCGAGATAGGAACCCTCAGCGATGTCCTGATCGCCGGGTTTGTGATCAATGGCTCCGTGCCCAAACATGTCCTGATTCGCGGAATCGGTCCGACCCTGGGCGGGTTCGGCGTCCCTGCGACCATCGCCGACCCAAAGATTGAACTCTTCGCCGCCCGCAACGGAGCCCAGGCGCCACCGTTTATGATCAACAACGATTGGGAGGACGATGATGGTGCCGCGATCGCCGCCGCCGGGGCCGCATCGGGTGGCTTTCCGCTTGAGGCAGGCAGCAAGGATGCCGCCCTCCTGATCTGGCTGGAACCCGGTACCTACACGGCCAAGATTTCCGGTAATGACGGCGGGACGGGCGTCGGGTTGGTGGAGGTTTATGAGGTGCCGTGAGGCGATCTTTTTCCCTTGGACGAGGTTGTCATGGTGCGGGTGTTCGTAGAGACCCGATTGAAGGGTGGCCAGGGCGCGTTACCGAACGGGGCGCAGTAAAAATGAAGATCATGTTGTATCGTCCTGACGGTTTTTTTCGAAAAGTGAGATCCTTTATCCCATGGGCTCTGCTGCCCTTCCTGGCGGTGAGCGGTCTGTCCGGCGATGCTCTCCGGGACGATGTCCTTGAGTTCAATCGAAATATGCGCGCGGTTATCAGTCGCGAATCAACAGCGCCGCCGATCGCCGCCCGGAATCTGGCCATGATGCACCGGGCCCTGCATTGCACGATCTTGGAGGTGCCGGACCTCGATCCGCGTGCCTCGGTGACGGATCTTCGATCGGGATTGGCCGGCGCAGGTATCGAAATGTTGAATATGCTGTTTCCGTCCACCTCATGGGACGTGAAGAAGGTGTTGAAGGACTTGAACGCACCAGACCCCGATTTTTACCAATTGGGTCAACAGGTGGCACGGGATGTCCTGACCGAACGTTCAGGAGACGGGTCCAGCCAGTCCATCACCTATATTCCTCACTCGAAACCGGGAATGTGGCGCCGAACCGGCCCGCGGTTCCGTCCTCCCGAACTTCCCCAATGGCCGCTGGTCAGACCATTTGTTCTGTTCGATGTTTCGGCCTTTCGGGCCCCTCCGCCTCCGGCGCTGGATTCGCCCGAATACGCGAGCGATTGGAATGAGGTTCGATTGCTGGGCGCGCGCGACTCGGAGACGAGAACCGCCGATCAGGCCGAGATTGCCAGGTTCTGGTCGTATTTCAGCTATACCGGGACACCACCCGGAGTCTGGAATCAGATCGCCGCTCTTCTTGCCGAATCCCGTGACTTGGGCGGAGTCGAGACGATTGAGTTGTTCTGCGTCTTGAATCTTGCTTTGGCCGATGCGGGTATCGTTGCGCATGACACCAAGTTTCATTACAACTTCTGGCGCCCGCTGGATGCGATCCATCGTGCGGATGAGGATGGAAACCCGTCGACTCGGATGGACCCGGACTGGATTCCCATGCTGGAGGAGCCACCGCACCCGGAATATGTGAGCGGGCATAGTACGTTCAGTGGCGCCGGCGCCGAGATTCTGAGTCGCTTTTTTGGGACGGAGGATTTGTCGTTCAACCTGACCAGTGAGTCGTTTCCGGATCAACCACGGCACTTCAGCAATCCATGGGAAGCGGCACGGGAGGCCGGTCGGAGTCGCGTCTTTGGTGGCATTCATTACGAGTTTTCAAATCGGGTCGGACTCGAGGCAGGCCGCCGGGTGGCCGACTACGTCCTCGAACACCACGAGGCCTATCTGGGAGGCTGTTTGAACTCGCCGCATGAAGCGGAGAACTGACCCGGTTGTCTCCAGACTCCTTCACTCTCTCACATCTGTTCGGGGCACACCGGTGAGGCTTCCGGGCTAAACCAGAGCTTGTCAAACACCATGGGTTGTTGATAATCCCGATCTTGATTGGCCGAAGACAAGGTACTGATCAGGCATGGTTTCTCGGTGGTATGAGAGTCTCCCAAGAGGGATGTTCTTTCTTAAGTTATTGATAATCTATAAACTTAAGAAGTCACCGATGAATCTGTGTAAGACGGTGAATGTCGCGCCTGTGGTGAAATGGTATCACATCAGTTTCCCATACTGGTTTTGAGAGTTCGATTCTCTCCAGGCGCACCATGCTTCGGCTACCCGGCAATGGAGGATGAGGCCGAAAACGCGAGACTCAGGCAGGGCGTGGCGCCGGACGCGCCGCTCCATAGGGTTGAGTTCTTGCCCCATCAGGTAGGGCGTGGCCGCCGGACGCGCCGCCCCATAGGGTTGAGTCTTGCCCCATCAACGGCGCCCACCTCCGGCATGTCACTACCATTCCCGAATGCCATTCAAAACAAACCGTAGCATGCAACGTAGCACACTACGGTTTGTTTCTCACAGCCCACCGGTCGCGCCAGCGACTTCCCCGACCTCTTCCTCTTCCTCTGTCCCAATAACAAATCACCAATAACCGCGTCGCATCAGCGACACCGTCCTCCGTCCTCCGTCCACCGTCGCGCGAGCGACTCCTCCTCCCACTCCCAGAATACCCGACCGACCTCCGACTCGCGGTCGCCATTGGTAAGGCTGATTTCGATCAACCGCTCGCGCATGGATTCTATCCGGCTCTGGTGGTCAGGTGAATGTGCCAGGTCGAAGGTTTCCTTTGGATCTGTCTCCAGGTGGAAGAGCTGGGTCGCCCGGTAACCCTCGGGCCCGGCGTACTCGATCAGTTTGTAGCCGGATTCGACCAGACCTCGGATGGTTCGTGCGTAGGCCAGATAAAGAAACTCACGCCCATCGCCGCCCTGCCAGACCTGTATCAGGGACTCACCCTCAACCGTTTCCGGTACCTCGAGGTCAATCAATTCGCAGATCGAACGGAACAGGTCGAAGTGCAGAACCATGGCTTCCGGGCGCTTCCCTTTCGGGATCCCCGGTCCTGCCATGATCAGGGGCACGCGCACGCTGTGGTCGTAGATGCATTGCTTGCCCAGGAGCCCGTGCTGACCAACGGCCAGGCCATGATCAGCCGTGAAGACCACAATCGTATTTCCCCACTGCTCGCTGCGTTCGAGGGCGTCGCGCAATCGTCCAAATTCATGATCCAGGTGACTGATCATGGCATAATAATCGGCAATGTGCTCTCGGATCTCGTCGGGGCGACGGGGCATGTCGGCCAGTGATTCATCGCGTGCGATCAACCGGTCGCCCTTGCTGGTGACGCCGGGAAGAGCCCCGGTATTGTGGGGATGTTGGGCGGTGAAATTTGCGGGCAGGGGAATCTCGCCCGGGTCATAGAGGTCGTGGAATTTTTGCGGGGCGCTTCTGGGATCGTGCGGGGCTGTCAGCGCGATCGAAAGAAAGAAGGGAACGGCTCGGTCTCGAGATTCGAGAAAACCTGTCGCCGCATCGACGAATACCTCGGTTGCATGCCGGCCGTCACTGGTGTGATCGGCTGCGAGGTGGTCGACCGCTTTATCGTGAAATGGATTCTGAATCCGAGGGAGCCGGGCGTCATATTTTCCCGATGAGTCATAATGAAACAAAGGCATGTTCCATTGATCGCCCATGCCTCCGATGAAGATCTCATCCCCGCCATCGAAACTGCGGGCCAGACTCTCCCGACAGTTGTGCCACTTTCCGGTGTGGAATGTATTGTACCCCACGCTCTTCAAGTGTTCTCCCAAGGTCCTATGCGCGTCCGGCATCCGTTGACCTTCCCGCTCGATATGGAAGAGCGAACGACCCGTATGGATCATGGCCCGACTCGGCATGCATACCGCGCCTGAAGTTCCGCCCGGCATATGGCACTGCTCGAAGCAGGCACCTTCAGCAGCCAGGCGGTCGAGGTTCGGTGTCTGTACGACCGAGTCTCCCATGCAGCCCAGAGCATCAAAGCGCAGGTCATCACATACGAAGAGCAGGATATTCGGTCGGTCGCTCATGCAGTCTGAACAGGTGGCAGGAATCCAACCGACCCTCAAGATCTCATTCGGATATGATGGGGGCGTAACCTTGGCAGAGGCGGAAGCGGGCGAAGCCGGAAGCCCGGGCTTTTCGGAGGGCGGACTTCTACGTCCGCCGCACAGGAACCTGCCCTTTGAATCCTTCCCGATCGCGTCATCGATCAAACTTCCTGGTCCATCCACCGGGAAACCTCATGGTGTGGGTTTCAGTGTAGGAGAGGCTTTACGCCTCGATCAACAGCATCGGTCGATCCGGAGGGTACTGGAACTGCCGGGAATCTATCGCTTATCAAAGAATTCATTGGCATGAAATGAACCAGCCAAATCCGTTTCCCCCAATCCCGGTGACGATTTCAGGAGCTTGCGCCCTGGAGTCGTCGCGAAGCCAGGATGTGATGAAGCGCAAGGCGGAGGGCGAAAATGTGCGGGCGCGCACTGGAGTGCGTAACCAAGCGTTTTTCAGCCCTCCAACGCCGCGCTTCGTGCATGCTGGCGAGAGGGATTGGGGGAAACTCGAACTGTCGGGAATCTATCGCTTATCAAAGAATTCATTGGCATGAAATGAACCAGCCAAATCCGTTTCCCCCAATCCCGGTGACGACTTCAGGAGCTTGCGCTGGTATACCGCCGCAACCCCCAGTTGAACACCAGAACCGCCACCCAGAACCAGGCCATGGATGCCCCAACCAGCCAGAGCAGGAGATGGGCTTCGGGTCCGCTGATCAATGCCTTGGCCGGGAAGTTACTCACGATTACGGCTGGAAAGAGGTAGACGAACACCACGCTGGCGATCCCGCGGAACGCTGAACGGGGCAGACGGGAAAATTCGAACAGGGTAAAATAACCGGTCTCAACCCCCTCGCTTCGAATTGTCCAGAACGCGGTGGAGACCAGGATAGCGCAGACCCCGAAATGGATCGCAACCCCGCAGAGAATCATGATCGCGTAGATGACGATGCCGGTGAAACTGGGCTTAAGGCCGAGTTTGGAGGCCGCGAATGCCACCAGGGCGATACCGAGGACGACATTCATGAGACCGTCGAGTTCGACCTTTCGGGTCGATACCATGAAGAGCGGATTTCCCGGTTGGGCCAGGAAGAAATCGAAAGCCCCGGTGCGCACATTGCGGCCGACCTCAAAGAGGTTGGACATGAACAGCCCCATGAAGAGACGGCTGATCACCATGGAGGTGCCGACCAGGAGAAGCATTTCGTACTTGGACCAACCGGCAAGTGAATCGATGTGGCCGAAGATGACCTCGATCAGCACGATACTGACCGCCATCCAGGCAAATTCGACCAGGAACCACAGGAGCGTGTCGAACCGGAACATCAGGTTCCGGACAATCGAATAGCGCATCGAGGCGAGCCAGACTCTCAGATAAGCCGCAAGCGTCATGACAGGATTCCATCCGCTCGACATCCTGTATCAGATGTGTCACTACACATTCCCGTCCGCCAAAACAAACCGTAGTGCACTACGGTTTGTTTTGGAATTCTCTCCAGGGCTCGACGGCGCGTCCGGCGGCCACGCCCTACCAGGCCAATCAAGAACCCGAAAGGTAGGGCGTGGCCGCCGGACGCGCCGCTCGGGAGCAGCCGGAACCCTGTAGCAGCGGCGTGCCTTGCCTGCCACGGCGTAGCGGAGCGTAGACGGGCGTGCTGCCCACCCCCGCCGAAACAAGCCGTAGCAACTGCGTTGATCATGCAAGCTCTGGTTGTGGTTCTTTGCATTGAAAATGTAGCAACGGCGCTGTGCCGCCGTTCCTTTTGGCCCGAGAACACCGCGACACAACGCAGTGGCTACAGGATATCCGCCGAAACAAACCGTAGCACACTACGGTTTGTTTTGATTTCCAAATGTGCTTCATCCCGTCCATCCACTCCTCCACTCTTCCATTCTTCCATCCTTCCACCCATCCCATCATCCATCCTTCCAATCACCCACCCACTCGTCCGTTCCCCTGAAATCGGGGATCGGCGAGAGGATTGCAGGAAACACGAACAGTGGGGATCATTATCTGTGAGTTCATCTGTACAATATGAAGAAAAAATCACGATCCCGTTTCCTGCAATCCGGTCCGTTCCCCGATTAGCCGCCAACCGCGGTATGCTTCCGTAACCCGCGGATCCAAAGGGCGCGGGCCGCCAGGATGAGGCTGATAGTCCAGAACACCTGGATGACCAGCCCCTCCATCACTTGAGGTTGGTCCAGGCGCCCCGAGATGAGGGCGACCGGAAAATACATCTGGTAGGTGAAAGGCAGATACATCGAGATTCGAAAGAGCGAGTCGGGCAGGAGATCCAGAGGAAAAATCTGACCGCTGAGCAGGCTTTCGATGGCCATCGACAGGATGACCCATCCCGCGATATCGAGGAACCAGAAGGCGAGGAGGCCGAAACAGAAAGCGATCGTAAACTGGATCACAGCCGACATGAACAGGGCCGGCACCGCTGCCGCCCATCGCCAGGCCTCATCGGGAAGAGTCAGATAGTGATAGGTGAAGGGGAGGAGTATCGCGATCGGAATCAGGACGAGTAAGCCGGACACAAGTCGCCCGGCGAAGAACAGCATCAATCGGTAGACGAAGTAATCGATCGGCTTGGTGATGAATTGATTGATCAACCCGTTGCGGATTTCCTCGCTGACCTGGAAATCCTCGTTGAATGCCGCAATGAGGTAATTGGCCACCAGCGCCAGGAGAAAATAGGTGATGGTCTGGTCGAGGGGGAACCCGCCGATCGTTTCCTTCCCCCGGTAAGCCGCCAGCCAGAGGATGAGCACGACGATCAATTGCAGAACCGAGAAAACGGCCCGGATAAGAAAATTCCACCGATAGACCAAGGCGCCCTGCACGCCCATCCCGAAGACATGCCGGTACTTGTTGATCAGCAGGCGAAGCCCCGTCATCTCATTGATTGGTAGGGCGCGTGCCCATCGTAGCTCGGAGAGCGAAGTTGGGTGGCCGCCGGACGCGCCGCCTCCCAAGGTCGAACCGAGTCGTCCATTCATCCCTTCGACGGACGGCCCGGCGGTCCGTCCCTACCATCTGGCTCTTGGTTATGGATCGTAGCAGGGCGTGGCTTCCGCATGTCCGCCGGAGCCTCGGTGGAGGAGGGAACGTGCCGCCGGTGCTCGAGACGGGAAGCATGGAGTGCGCCGTCATCAATCGTTCAGACCGAATCGCTTCATCACCTCCACCGCCAGGTTCTTATAGGCGGTGGCCCCCGGGTTCATGCGGTCGTAATCGAAGATGGTCTGTCCAAAACTGGGGGCCTCGCTCAAGCGGACCGTCCGTGGAATGACCGTGTCGAAGATCATGTCGGGCAGATGAGTGCGAACTTCCTCGACGACCTGGCGGGAAAGGTTGGTGCGCACATCAAACATGGTCATGACGATACCGCCTATCTCGAGCTTCCGGTTGATTTCGGCTTCATGCAGGCGTTCCACCACCTTGAGGATCTGCCCCAGACCTTCCAGGGCGAGATACTCGCATTGCAGGGCGATCAGCAGGTAGTCTGCGGCTGCCAGGCTGTTCATCGAGAGCAGCCCGAGCGCCGGGGGACAGTCCAGAATGATGACGTTGAACCGGTCGGTCTCAACCACCGGCCTTATGGCTTCCCGCAACTGAAGCAGATAGTCGGGTTTCTGGGCCAGTTCGATTTCCGCCGCCGCGAGGTCGACCTCGGAAGGAACCAGCGAAAGATTTTTCACACTGGTCTCCACGATGTGGTCGAGAATGGATCCTTCGCCGGTGATCGGCCCGTAAATGCTCTGGCCCTCTTCTTTTTCGACCCCGAGACCGCTGGTGGCGTTGGCCTGGGGGTCCAGGTCAATAACCAGGGTGGCAATCTTGTTCTTGGCCAGGGCGGCGGCCAGGTTGATCGCGGTCGTGGTCTTACCCACGCCGCCCTTCTGATTGGCGATGGTGAAAACAGAGGCTGGCATAAATGGTGGTGCTGGTGACGTATTTCACAGATTGCGCCGGCATTGACCTGCCTGCCTGTGAGATCCGGTACCAGGAACGAAAACGGGAATAGCCCCCCCATGGCAAGCCAGCCTTTGGGGGCCGGTCTTGGAGTAATTCGAGAAACCGCTTGAATCCCGGCTCTTTTTGACCTTGTTTACCTGACTTTCCGACTCCCGGGCGTTTCCCGAAGGGTCCAAAAGGCGCGGTAGCCAAGTGGTAAGGCCGGGGTCTGCAAAATCCCTATGCGTCGGTTCGATTCCGACCCGCGCCTCCACGTTTTCGAATCGAAAACGTGCCCCGAGGAAGGAGTCAGCGTTCATATTTCATATTTACCAGGAGGTAAAACATGACATGGGGGCGTTGTCAGGAGCGATAAGATCGCCAGAACTGGCAACGCCCCCATGTTATCTTTTTCAGGGGCCAGGGATAATCTGCAATCAGATTTGACTCAGGACTTCACGACTCCTATCCTCTCGACGTCCCTGATCGCCGCGAGATATTTTGCCCGTCGGGTGATTCTTGTATTTCTGAGTTTTTCGGTGTTCGTCACAAGGGACAGCGGAACCTTTCAAGCCCGGTATTCAGAGCAGTGATCAGACCTCCTTTTCGACAAGACTTACGATGAAGATCCCGGTGCCCCATAATGAAACCAAGCGTCTGGCGGCGTTAAGACGGTACCGAATACTCGACAGTGCGGCGGAACCGGATTTCGACGACTTCGTGCGGTTGGCGTCCTTCATCTGCGGCACCCCCATCGCATTGATCAGCCTGATCGACACCACCCGGCAGTGGTTCAAAGCCCGGGTCGGTTGGGAGATCGAGGAAACGCCCCGCGAACATGCCTTCTGCGCCCACGCCATTCTCGGCGATCAGACGATGGTTGTCGCGGATGC
>QNAI01000137.1 GCA_003641745.1 Verrucomicrobiota bacterium
AACTCCATTCCACCTGAACCATCAGCGAAAATGATGCCGGCTCCACCGTATGTACTCGAAATTTCGTAATCTTGCGAAGCGATGGCACTGGGTAACCACCAACCGGTCTTGAATGCTCTGGCTTTGACCGTGAAATCACGGACGTCTTCGGATTCTGAAAGCGCCACAAGGATCGGCGTAATGTAGCGTTCTGATTCCTCTGTCGGGTCGCTCCCATCAAGAGTGTACCGAATCTCTGCGCCATCTGTATCTGAACTTAGTTCAACAAACACTCGGTTAACGAAAGGGAACACATCGGGATACGGAAGGATTGTCGGCATGACCACTTGCGCCACTTCATAGCCCGTACCCGTGATCGGCATGTTGAATTTTCCACTCGCCCCCTCAAATCCGATCTGCGCCCAGCCATTGACCGCGCCGGCCGAGTCCGGCTCAAAAGTCACCGTGAGTTCCACCGTGCCGTCTGAGGCCAGTTCGAGGGGCCAGGTCGCTTCATCTCCGAAGAGTTCGGTCGGGTCCCACGACGCGTCCAGGTATTTCGCACCCTTCAATGTGAGATCGAAACCTCCCTCGGAGGAAAGGGTGACGCTTCGGGTCGCCAGGGTGCCCTTTTCGACCTCCCCAAAATCGACCTCCGGGGTCACGTTCACTCGGAAAATTTCATAGGTCCTTTCCATCACTGCGCTTTCGAATTCGCCACGCCTGCTCTTGGCTTCCAGGCGGACGGTGCCCGGCGTATCGAGATTGATCTCATCGTCACTCGAGTAGAGGTCCCAAGCAGACCACTCGTCCGTGAAAGTCCGGAAATAGATCCCGGAACCCGCGGAACCCTCAAGTTCCATGGAAACATTATAGAGGTAGCGGCCCGAGTCCCTGAGTCCCGTCGGCGGCGACGGTGGAATACCCGTCCCGGTGACCGTGGGCGCGGTGCCCAAAATCCGCGTTTCCGAATCTGCAACGACCGTGATCGCACCTTCATACAGGCCGATGCCATCGGGAGCAAAGGATGCGTCGACCGTGATCTCCTCGCCCACTCCGAGCGGCACCATACTTGAGAAATAGACAGTGAAAACGCCCTCGTTTTCACTGTCTATCGAGACCGAGACAATCATCGAAGGGAGTTGTCCTTGGTTTCGGATCGTGATCTGCCCGGACCCGGTTTCACCCATCGCCACACTGCCAAATTCGATATCGCTGATGGCAATGGCCCGTCCGAGAAAGAACAATTCCTCTTCGGCGATATCGCTGTCGGAAAAACCTTCCTTGAAGGCCCGTACCTTAATTGTGGCCGGCTCAATGACCGCTATCGGGAAACCGCCGACATAGGGCGTGCCGTTCTCGATCGTCGGATCCGATCCGTCCAAGGTGTAGTAGATGGTCGCGCCCTCAGTGGCGCATGACAGGGTCACGTTCACCTGGGTCGCGAACGGCTCGGTGCTGATCACCGGTGTCGCCACCTTGCCCGGCGAGGTCAAGGCCAGCGCATGATTCCAACCGGCTGAGATGGCGATCACCGGAAGGAAGTCAGGATGCTCGCTGTCCGTCAGCTTTTCCGGTGGCACGGCCTTACCCTTTTCGTTGTAGCCCCAGGCGAGAACCGTGTCGCGAATGGTAATCGCGACGCTGAACTGGTCACCCGCCGCCACGTCCTTGAAGCCGTAGAACTCGTGGTACTTGGTCGCTTCATCATAAGTATCGGAACCCCAACCCCATATCTGGCCGTCCTCAGTCAGGGCCAGGTTGTGATTGGATCCGGCAGAGATCTTCTTAACCCGAACGGTCCCGTCCGTCAGTTCTTCCGGCACATCCGTCTGCCCAAGATTGTTGGTGCCCCAGGCAACCACTCTGCCGTCTTCGGTCAACGCAAGGCAATGGGAGCCTCCGGAAGCGATCGCTTTGAAACCCCCGCCAGGTGGCATTTCTGAAACCGGGTAACCAGCTTGAAGAGATCCCCAGAACCACAAACGACCTGTGTCAACCGTGAGCGCCAGGCTGTGCCCCCCGCCGGCCGAGATGGCCTTGATACCGGACTGGGCCCACTCCGGAGGGTCCGGAACTGGTAGCCTGCCTGTACCATCCTCTCTGCCCCAACCGTAGACCTCGCCCTCGTCCGTCAGGACCAGGACATGTTTATTGCCTGCCGCAATCGACACAACCCGCAGGCCTGAAAGGAACTCCGGAAGAGGCGTCACCTCGCTGCCATAAGGATACGCGGCCTCGTCCCCCCAAACATAGACCTGCCCATCGTCCGTCAGGGCCATAC
Source organism: Verrucomicrobiota bacterium (assembly GCA_003641745.1). Taxonomy (GTDB): domain Bacteria; phylum Verrucomicrobiota; class Verrucomicrobiia; order Opitutales; family Opitutaceae; genus B12-G4. The sequence goes on from QNAI01000137.1 coordinate 2,264, forward strand.
TGTAAATGCTCGCTGAAACCGCTGTCACGTTCTTGGATTCGATTTCTTCGGGGATCGCGTTCAATCCCCAGATTGCCGACCCCCAGGTATGGACGTCTCCCAGCGAATAAGGCTCGTCAGCGAGAACGGTCGGTATCGACCATCCAATGACAAAAAGACACACCCATACTGCCCCTTGAACCCTGTGGACCAAACATTGCTTTCGAGGCGCGGCTTCCAACGGTCTTCGGATGTTCATGATGTTCTCTCGGGTTGATCAATTATTGGCGCGTTCAGGGCGGGAACGCCGGCCTGCGTCTCAGAAACCTGGAGACAGAGACGTCGCGAAATCGAGGTCACCAACAAGCCGCCCAAGCGACTCCACCACCGCCGGGCACACCGTCCCTTAAAATCTCCACGATCCCGAAACACCGTGCGGTTTGCTGCCCGTTCACATCGAACGGACTTTGCGCGGATTATGCTGAGAAATCCCCCTGATCACAAACCATTTAGGAAATCATGAGCCCATCCTCTGACCTCGATCAGAGCAGCTACTGTTTTCAAGGTCAGGCCTGACCTTGAAGGCAGTAAGTTAAGGGAAATTCAGGAGAAACTGTAGCGTAAACGACTTGGTTCTGGGGAACGCCGGCACAGCGGCGTTGCTACACATGAGCTCAACTTGAATCGCTGTAGCCACGCCGCTGTGCCGGCGTGTCTGGTGGGCGATTGCCAGTGGGTTCGAGCGAGTCGGTATGACTCAAGTGCCTCAGCCCTGTCCTTCCTATTGGTGTTAACTTAGTAACAATCAGGCCTGACCTTGAAGGCCGAAATACACGCCCTACCCTTTCCGAATAGAGCGGAAAACAAACCGTAGTGCCCTATGGTTTGTTTTGATCCGAACTGCCATTCAGGCGTTTTTTATTCGGAGGGCTTCGCCAGCCGGACCGGTTCGATCGCCTTTCCCCTGAGGGATCCCTGCGGCAGGTCGAGATCCAATCGGCTCCCGGACACCGAGAGCGCGATACGGTCCAGGGATTTCGTCGGGTCGGCCGCGTGAATAACGAGGCCCTCCGCCCCGAATTCCAGGATCACGGTGCAGGGCTGACGGACACGCAGGCTGAAACCGTTCTCAAGGGTCACCCGCCCCTGGGCATAAAAGACGGCAAGGAGTTCGTTTTCCCGGGTATCATGGATGGCCTGGCAATCAGCGTCATTCCGAATGATCTTCCAGCGCCGGACCGCTTCGGCTGAACCCTCGATATCGGACAATGCCCCGGGCAGCACAAAATAGTGGTACCCTTCATGGTCATCGGGCGCCAGGTCGAAGGACAGACTGAATACATCGTCACTGATGGGAGTGTCGGATCCGGTGAGGTTGATCGTCCGCCAGGATCCGACCCGAGTCTCCACCTCCAGCCGGACTTTTCGGGATTCCGGGAAGACATAGCCGACCCCATCATGCTCTACCGAGCTCAGGGAGTCATTGAAATCGAGGGACTGCGGAGCCGTCACAATCCCTTCTCCAGTCAGGTAGCTGACAGGGCCGATGGCGCGACATTGATTCAGTGTCTGAACCAGGTCCCGCCCTTCACGATCGCTCACATCCGCCACCAGCTGAATCATGCCCTCGTCGGTCAGGAACCAGCTTCGTTTGGCCCGGGTGCCCTCGAAATCATAATCGTATCCAAAACAGGCAGACGATCCGGTTGACACGCCACCGACAAAACCGGACCGTACCGGCTTCCCCATTCCCCAATCGAACAGGGAAAGCTCCGCATCCGCGGCAATCAAACCTCCGGGAATCCTTCTCCAATCCCAAAGGGGAAAAACGTCCTGGTATTCAGCTCCATGGCGCAGGATGGCATGGGCGCCATGAGCCAGGTACTGTCCCAGAATATTCTCCCCGTTTCCGCTCTCCCCGCCCCGAAGCCGAAACGAGGTCCCACGAACGGAAATCGAGAACCGGCGATTCTGCTGGATGGCCACATCGGATCGGTAGAACATCTTTACTCCATCCAGGTCAGACCAGGGCAGGTCCCCGCGGACGCTTTCGCCGAGTCGGCGTAGTTCATCAGAACGGGGCATGCCGACCTCCGCCAGACTGCCGGCGACCTTCCCCAGGACAGAGGGGCCTCGAAACGGTCTGGCAATCTCCCGGCCCCTGGAGTGGAAAATCAAGGCATCCCCGCGCGCAATCCAACCCTGCCCACCAAGCACAAACTCGAGAAATACCGTTTCGGCGGCCTTTGAGAGGCTAAATTCCGTGCCATGGACGACCGTGATGATGTCACCGACCGACTTGGTAAACGAGAGCCCGTATCCACCCGAATAATACTGGGGACCGTGCTGATGAAAACTGAAGTCGGGTTGAATCCCTTCTTCCGTGGTGACGACAACGACATCGGATACCTGCCGGGAGGCATTCAGAATCCACGCTTCATTCTCCGAGGCGAGACCCATCATCAATTGGATCCAGGCCAGCCAAACCAGGTTCTGCCCGGTGGCGGTTTGACTGTAGGCGCCATCATCGACCGCCAGGGAACTCCCCCCGGGGGGATGGTTCATGAGATCAATGACTCCGTCCCGAAGCCGAGCGTCGAGCTCAGTTCCGAGGGCAAGCAACGCAGGCCCCATTTCCAAAGGAATGCCGATGGCGTTGTACCACCAGTTTGTGCAGACGGGTGGTTCATCGATCCAGAACCGAATCGCCCTCTCGATGACGGGTCCGGCATCCGGCATGGGATCGTCCGAGACCTGACCGGTGGCTGATTGGAATGAAAGGTCGCGGATACGACGCCAATGCATTCGGGGCGCCCAGCCGCTCCGTCGATCGTCGTCATAGTCCAGGTCCGGCCAGGACCCGTCGCTTGCCAAGGTGTTGACCCACCTGTCGCAATCGGCAGCAGAGATCCTGGCATCGGCCCGCACAACAGCCAGGAGCCGCGACCGGGCCACCTCCAGATCCGTTTTCACTGGATCAGCGCACACGGCCCAGGCTGGAAGGGCGACCAGAAAGAGAATCAACCACGAAATCCTCATCTTTGATTTCGATCATTCGTCATGGAATCCCAGCATGGCGGACACCGCACCGGTCGCAACTCATTCCAGTCCGAACGTTTCAACAGAGTGATGACTCCGGAGGGTTCTCGCGCAGAGACGCAGAGATGAGGGCTCCATGGAATCATTGAAGCTGAGCCTCCAGAGTAAGGCAGGAGTCTTCTCCGCAGAACTGCACGTCGGCACAGCGACGCGACTCTACATTAGTCCAATCAGAATGAAGATGTAGCAACGTCGCTGTGTCGACGTTCCCCAGAACCAGGACAGTTACGCTGCGTAATCCTCCTGCACCCGCCTTAACCTCATAGTCTCAAAAGATTGGCCGGAAGATCCCTATTAAACGCTTGTATACCAATGGGTTCCCTCATTATGTAGTGGAAATCAAAAGGCCACCGGAAGTGAGGATTGGAGAATTATCTTTTCTCTGCCCACCAATCTGCACGAATCACCACCAATCCAAGGCTACCGCTGGGTATATTCGTGGTGATTCGTGCAGATTAGTGGGAGTTTCTTCCAATCTTTCGAAACGTTAGGGTTCACTCAAGGCCAGTCCCGTCTGGCCCCTTCCGGACTGGCGGCATCGGTCACAATCTTTGCGGGTTTGGGCCGGTTTTTGCGCACTTACCCAGTGACGGCGAATAGCGTTCGCCGTCACCTGTAGGGAATGTGAGGGCTTCGGGATTCACCCTCAAGGCGAGGAAACCCCGGAGAGTTCACCGGATCAAAACATCAAAACAAAAAATCATGAAACAAAATTGCAGGGCAGTTTTAGGAAAAAAGATAGGCGCAGCATCTGCCCTTTGCGCCTTCGCGGTTGCGAACTTCTGTGGAATCGGGGTATCCGCCTTGGCTGGAAATGGGCCGGTGAACGATGCCTACCCAAGCGACAGCCTCGCCACGATTCAGGGTTATGTGAATCAAGGTGGGACGGTGAACTTTCACCCGGGAACCTATGATCTCGAAGGGAGCTGGTTGGAAATAACCAGGGCCGTTGATTTAGTGGGTCCTGAGGTGGAAGGAACCTTCGACACACAGAGTGGTGCCGACTCAAGAACATGGTCTGCCATGCTGGAGAACGGATATATTTTCATTTCCTGCATAGGAGAGAATGCCACAGACACAGTCAGAATCAGAAATCTGTCCGTCATCAACAGAGGGGTCCAGTATGTAATCCACGCCCCCCCGTGGGGCGACTTCCCTTATACGGTTGCCATACTACACAATGGTATAGGTTGGTATGAAGAAGGGGGGAATCTGGAGATTTCTGATTGTTACATCGAGTCCGAGAAAATGGCGGAGGTGGATCAGGGCACCTACGGGTTTTGGAGCTTGAAAACAGGAGGAGTTCCCGGAAGCGACCCCGAGGTGCTAAGCATCAGGCGATGCCACCTGAAGGTAATCGGTCTTACAGGCGGGGACAACGACCCTCTGAAGGTCGTGAGCTCAAGATATGAAATATTTGAAGCAGTTGAGAATATCATAGAGGCAACTGCAGGAAGCGATTGGTGCACGGGTATAGACATGCGATTCGGCGCGATCGGGGACAGCATCCTGATCAGAGACAATCACATAACTTCGATTGGCTTTGGGATTGGCATATGGGACACACCTGCCTTCGTCGCAGTTGAATACAACATCTTGAAGACAGACGGCTCTCGTTTCGGATGCATCACAATCAGGCACCCAAATATTGACCCACTGCCTGGTGGTATTATCAGTGGCAATGACGTTGAAGTGAAAGACGGCGAGGCTATGAGTCTGCTTCGAACTTCCAACTATGTTATATACGATAATGTACTCACGGGAGCGATGATTCTCAAAGTTGTGGACAACTCCCATTTCGAAGGCAATCGTTTCAGGGATGTGAATGGCGACCCTCTGGCTGCGGTCATTCTGCTCACCGGAGAGAACAATTCTTTCGTGCGGAACGATTACAGGGATAGCGGCGTTGCCGGTTGGAATTCTGATGGTTCGGGAGGTCCCGGCTGTGTTTTGCTGGCACCGCTCTCAGACAAATGGCCCCCACCCGTCAACAACCTGGTAAAGGAGAATGGAGGATTTCCTCGTGGCACGAATGCGAAAACTCAGGTGCTTGACCTTGGTGTGAACAACCGGGTGGTTGGCCATCCGGCCAACCACGTTCTGGCACCAGGCATCGGACAACGCATACAGGAACTTCGGCAGGCGATTGAGGACGCAGAAGCAGAGATGGAGGCAAACGAACTCTTCAATTAATGAATCAGCCGTTTCTCTTCCTGTCAGTCTGTTAGCACCCTGAGCCAGGGTTGCAGGGAGTCAGGCTGATTCCATTCCAAATCGGCCCCGGTCCACCTCGTGTGGATCGGGGCTTTTCCCGGGAGGAACACTGTCTCGATTGGCCTGCCGTGCCGACGTGCAGCTTCCCGGAGGAGACCTCCATCCTTCTATGAATCTGAGCCTCCAGAGTAAACGGACTCCCCTCGTCTGACTGCAAAAAGCAAGGTCTGACCTCTTTGGCACACCCAAGCGAGTGGTTGACGCCGGCCCTGTAACCCGATTGTGTTTGGTTCCCACGCTACGTGATCCGCCACGGACTCCCCTCTCCAAAATCTCCATTTGCGGTTTCAAATCGCACCCTTTTCCGGAAGACCAGCCACATCCGGCCTTACCGCTGACACCCGTCGTCGCACAGACGTTCAGCTCAAGGGATGAAGGGACGAATCATCTCTTCGCCGGTCTTTATCTGGTTTGTCGCGCAGTTGATCAGTACGTATTCATGGACGTTTCGTCTGAAGGTGATAAACGAACAGCCATGGCGTGATCACCTTGAAAACAACGGTCGTGTCATTTTCTGTTCGTGGCATCAGCAGTTCTTTTCGTTCGTTCACCATTTTCGCGCGTATCGCGCCTATAAGCCCGGTCTGATGATCAGCCAGAGCAAGGATGGTGAACTCATCGCCGGTGTAGCCCATCGAATGGGCTGGCAAACCGTCCGGGGCTCGTCATCGCGTGGTGGATTGAAGGCCATGCGCGGGATGATCCAGCACATCCACGATCATCGGCTTGGGGCACATATCCTGGACGGACCCCGCGGCCCGGTCGGGGTGGTCAAGAAAGGCGTCATCCACATGGCAAGCCAAACCAACGCTATTCTTGTTCCAGTCACTGTTGACGCCCATAGCTCCTGGAAATTCCGAAGCTGGGATCGCTTTTTTATTCCGAAACCATTTGCACGCGTGTGTATCCGCTTTGGCGATATGGTTGTCCTTCCGCCGTCGGGCGCCCCGGACTGGCTCGAGACCCAGCGTACACGATTGGAAACCATCATGCTGCCGGCCCTGGTATAGGATTCCCATCAACGCCTCTCTGAAGCAAATATGGGGGGTTCGCTCTCGCGATGAACCGGAATCCGCTATGCCTGACAATTCCATTCAAGCGTGGGAGCCTCGATCGCATTTTGCCGCAGGATGTGACCCGCACAGTCCACGCGAGAGACTGCTTTGGGCTCATGTTGCTCTGGCTGTTGCCAAGACAGAACAAGATGAAGTTGGGTGCGCTGTACGCCAGATGGACGCCTGACCTGATCAGAGATCGCTTTTATGCGTTATTGGAAACCACCTACCTGATCTGGCACGGCGCCTTATTGATCGGTCTTCTGCTGACCGGTCTTCACGAATCACCACGTACCAAGAGAAGCGACATGACCACGAGAGCCCATCCAAGGCTGCTGCCGGATTTACTGGTGCGGATTCGTGTGAATTAGTGGGCG
>QNAI01000138.1 GCA_003641745.1 Verrucomicrobiota bacterium
ACTGCTGGATCGCCAGCGTAATCACGTCGATTTTGTCCGTTGCCGGCAGTTTACTGAGGACCTGGCCGCCGATGACGCGCATGTTCTTCTTGTCGGCCACGATCTTGACTTTCAATTCCTCCGCACCCGGCATCGTCCACGACGTGCTTGTCCTTGAAATCCACGGACACGACCTTGCGCCGAATGAGATCCACGCCAACCTCGGTGACCAGTTCATCAGGTTTGAACACTTTACTGGGCTCGAAAAGCCCCTCAATGGCGTATGGAATGGCGCAATAGACCATCGAATGCGCCTCCGGCCGGAACATGGTGATCTCCGCTTCCGGCTTCAGCTTCTTGAGCGTGCGCGAAAACGTAATCGCCGCCGGGCCGCCGCCTATCACAACTACCGATCTCATTTTCATTTCTTCTTCAGTCTCTCTCGGTCCGGGCTTTCGGAACAGGGCAGGGCGAGACGCCGGTTTGTGACGCCTTAATTACCCCAGCGAACATGTCCCGGTGGGGCATGTCATGGTCGGGCACGTTCCTGTCGGGCAGGCTTCGCCGTGCGTGCTTTCCGATGTGCTGAATGTGGAGAGCTGCTTTACTGGATTGCGTGCACCGCACTTCTCGCACGTCTTTGCGATATCGGACAGGGTGCGCGCCAAGTGATCGAATCTGTGGCCACATTTTTCACATTTGTACTCATAGATTGGCATATCGTATCTCCTTTTCGTTTTAGGTTTGCCCAGTATCGGGCTTTTCATCGTCCTGCGCTTCTTCCCTGACTGTTTCCGGTGTCGCCACGGCGCCATCATCCTGCTTCAGTGGCTTGACTGGCGACCCGGCCATCGAAAAAGCAAAGAGTGCGCCCATTACACCGCCGTAGATGGCTCCCCTATAGGGATTGGCAGTCAGAGGACATGCACCTGAGGAGCACTTGCCGAAGTACCCCATCAAAGCGCCCAATCCCACTCCGATCGCTATTCCAATAATCAGTCGGATCATCACGTGGCACACCTTTCCCGCACTATAAAACCGTCTCTATGGCTGAAACGAGTCGCGCTTCTGACTGCACACCGACAAATTGCTGTACAGCCTCGCCATCTTTAAAGATGATCAGGGTTGGGATGGACCTTACGCCGTATTGCCCCGCTACCTGCTGACCTTCGTCAACATTCAGCTTGGCCATCTTGGCTCTGCCTTCCATTTTCCCGGCGACTTGTTCCACGATGGGACCCTGCATCATACAAGGTCCGCACCAGGGCGCCCAGAAGTCCACAAGGGTCACCCCGGAATTAATCGTTTCAGCGAAATTCTGGTCTGTCAGATTAAGTGTTTTTTCGGCCATTTCATTCTCTCCTTTCATCCATTGCTGTGAGTTCTATCTTGAATCACCACCCCTATGCACGGGGCGTGCCAAAGAATTCACCAAGAGAGTTCTCCGCTGGTGAGAAAGGGCCAGTTCGACTGCCCAACCTCCACCGAACCCAATAGGAATGCGGGTTCAGCGGCGATGAGTGTCGGGAGCGATTCTGTGGCAGACCGGCTCTGTCACCCGAAGGATGACTGTTGCATGCAACAGGTTCGCCATGTTGCTGCAATAGTGATGCAGCACTTGGCTACAGAACGGGTGCCACCCGGGATCGTCTTTCGGATCGTCCTTGATCCAGACTGGTCCGGGTTACTGACTGTTCGGGTGTGGAGTTGAACCGAACGGCTTCCACCCAAGTCATCATGGAATTGGACACTTGTTTTGCCACCCTGACCGACGGATGCCTTCGGATCGGGAACGCGTTGATTGAACGGGAGTGGAGGATCGCGGCCAACGGATTGCTTCATCCGACCGCTCTCATCGACCACGTCTCCGGCACCGAATGGTTGGAATCGGCAGGTGATGTGCCTCCCATCCACCCCGAGGGCCGCTTGCCCGATGAGATGCGTACCCTGGCCCTGCACCTCTCCCGGGGGAAACATTGTCCGACTGAAGGAATGTCGCTGGTGGCAACGCTGACTGCAGCCGGGGAACAGGTTACGGTGGTCACCACTTTTCAGGTTTTTCCCGACTGTCCCGCGCTGAGCATGCAGGTCACCTGCCGGGGGGCGACCGGGGATGCCGTTTCGAGCATTTCGGCCGATCCTGGTCAGCCAACCGGAATTGAGACGGTTCCCGGGGAGTCCGGCGCCGGGTTCGAAAACGATGTGATGGATGTGCTGGTGTTGGCCCTGCAACATCTGCGGCTCACAGTGGTAACCCTTCGCGACCAGACCGATCGGCATGACGAGCTGGTCCATGAGGAGGAGATGCTACTCCATCCCAACAAGAACTCGCGTGACTTTGAGGGCATCCTCTTTGCGATTGAAGATCCCCTGTTAGGGCATGGCCTGGTCATGGTCAAGGAGGCGCCGCTGCCTCACGCCTGCCCGGTTGCGGGATCCCCCGCCTTGCAGGTGCGAGGCCACACCTGCACGATCCGGGGACACGGCACCGGGGGTGATGGCCTGCCGGGTTACCGATTGACGATCATGACCTATTCGGGCGGATCCATGGGGCGCACCGCGACCCTGCAGCGGTGGCAACGGACCTTGCGCCAATACCAACCGGGCCGGGACGGGTTGCTCGTGACCAATACCTGGGGCGATCGATCCCAGGACAGCCGGCTCAACGAACCCTTCATGGCCGGCGAAGTCGAGGGCTGCGCCGGACTCGGGGCAGATGTTGTGCAGATAGACGACGGCTGGCAGCAGGGGCGAACGGCCAACTCAATCGTGTCCAGCGGGGTATGGGAGGGATTCTGGAAAGTGGATCCCGAATTCTGGGAGGTGAACCGGGATCGATTCCCCCATGGGCTTGAAAAACTGATACAGCGGGCCCGCGAACTCGGCATGGAATTTGGACTCTGGTTCGCGCCGGACTCGGCCGGCGACTTCGCGAACTGGCGGAAGGACGCCGATTGCATCCTCGCTCTCCATCGCACGCTGAGGGTCGACTTTTTCAAGATCGATGGAGTCAAGGCGGGTACCAAGCAAGGCGAACGGAATCTCCGTCTGTTTTTCGACCGGGTGCTCGGGGAGAGTGACGGAAAGATCGTCTTCGACCTTGATGTGACGGCCGGGATCCGGCCCGGCTATTTTGGCATGATCAATGTGGGCCCGGTCTTTGTCGAAAACCGCTATACCGATTGGTTCAACTATTGGCCGCACCGCACCCTGCGCAATCTCTGGCAGCTTGCCCGCTGGATCGATCCTCTTCGGTTGAGGATGGAATTTCTCAACAACGCTCGAAATACGGAACGCTATGACGGCGATCCACTGGCGCCGGGAGCCTATTCACCGGCCTGTCTCTTTGCCTCGGTGCTTTTCTCCAGTCCACTGGGTTGGTTCGAGGCCAGCGGTCTGGCCGCATCCTACGTCGCCCAGGTCGCCACTCTGGCGGAAATTCGTCGCGATCATCAGGACGCCCTGTTCTCAGGCTTCATCCTGCCGGTCGGCTCTGTTCCCGACGGTGTCCTCTGGACCGGGTTCGTGTCGGTGGATTCCGGGCATGCGAGTGCCTACGCCCTGGTGTTTCGCGAGCTCTCCACCCGCACCGAGTGGACGCTCGCCCTGGACGGAATCATCGATCAGCAAGATCTCGTTTTGAAGGTGCTGGCGGGTGAAGGGACGGTTGATCTCGTCGGGGAAGGGGTGCGATTCAGCATTCCGGAACCGCTCGGATTCCTTTTCGTCAGGCTGGAAGGCAGTGGATAGGGGTCAGGATTTGCAAATTGCACCTCATATTCCAGGCGCGATCTGCGGGCCACCTCCGACTCTTTACCTTGGGGGAGATGCGTCTGAGTGCAAAGTTCAAACCATGGCCTCTTGTCGGGCGCAATCCGACCACTCAGCAGAAGCCCGGGACACCTTCGATCGCGATGATGTTAACCGGACATGCATCGAGTCCTTTGATCGGTAGTGGCAGGTAGAGGATGAAGAAGATCTCTGCCTGTAATTGGTCGAGATTTTTCATGACCTCAAGAAACAGGATATCATTACCGAGCATGATGTCGTGACAGGCCACGCAGTGTTCGATGTTATTCTCGATACAGATACCGTCGCCGAACCCGACGGCCTTCACTCCTTTTTCAAGAAACCACTCGGCTGATTCACGGCTTAGATGGGGGCGCCGGTCATCCGGGTTGTCGACAAAGGGTTCGGAGTGAAACCGCGAGTCGAGGACGAGTACGTCGCCCGACTGAACACGTCCGCGGTCAGCTGCTTCAAGGTCAGCGCGGGTGATAAGTGAACACGGCTCACATGTTTCGAGTTTCAGCAATACACCCCGCCCCATAAAGTGGTCGGCGGGCAGATCTGTTACATCCTTGGTCAGGCTTCCATGGTGGCAAGGGGCCTCAACGTGGGTGCCGAGATGAGTAACGATATCAACATCGGTGTGATAATCGATGACGCCGTTGACTTCGACATGTTTTCGATTGAGCACGCAGCGGCGCGACTCTGTCGCAGGATCGATGATCTTGCTTAGTTGGACGGTGCGGTAGGGGCCGACCTTGCCGATTGCTGATTGTTCAGTATTACCCATTTTGAAAGGAAGGATAGGCAACATCACCGGATCAAGGCGAACCTAATGCAACCGCCTGCTCAGAGATTGCCTGAAAGGGAAGTCGATTGACGGATCCCGGGAGGCGGCGAAAGGGGTCAATGATCAATTTAAGGAATTTTCAGCGCTCGCGGATCATGTACATTGGTTCATGCAGACGCGGGCACTGTGTCGCAGATTTCACGCGATTTAACTTTTGATCATTGACCCCTTCGGGTCGACCCTTGGAATCAGGATTCACCCTTTCGTCCCGGTCGTGGCGATTCCCTGGATGAAGGTTTTCTGGGCGAAGAAGAAGAGAATGATGATGGGGATGACAGTGAGTGTGCTCGCTGCCATCAGATAGTTCCACTGCACGCCACCGTGCTGGGATTGGTAGCTCTGCAGCGCCAGTGCGAGGGTGAAGGTCTCTTTGCGGGTCAGGTAGAGCAGTGGACCAAGAAAGTCATTCCAAGCATACAGGAAGTGAAAGAGGGCCGCCACCGCCAGGACGGGTCGACTCAAGGGCAGGATGATCCGCCAGAAAATCCGCCACTCACTACAGCCGTCAATGCGGGCCGCTTCACTGAGCTCTTCCGGGATGGTGCGGAAGAACTGTCGCATCAGAAAGATGTTGAAAGCACTGCCGAAAAATGACGGCACCCAGAGGGGAAAAAGAGTCCCGATCCAGCCCAGCGATTTGAATACCCCGTAGAGTGGCACCATCAGAACGGGGAAGGGAATCATCATCGTCGCCAGGGTAAGGCCGAAAAACAGATCCCGCCCCCTCCAACGCACTCGCGCAAAGCCGTAGGCAATGAGGGCGTTGGACAGGACTGTTCCCAGCACGCCGAGAACACAAACGATCGTCGTGTTTCCGAGAAACGTCCAGAAAGTCACGGGGCGGGTCATGGCGGATGATGGCCTGATCGATCCCTCCACTTCCTCCAGGCTGCGCCCTCCCATCGTCTCGAGTGCCTTCGGGAAATTGTCCCAACGAAACTTCAGGCGGGTCCGGATCTCCTCGTCAGACACCACTTCCTGACGGGTGCCCTTGCTGCGAGCCAGGGTTCCGGTTCGTTCGGTCACCAGCCACGAACCTGGCTCAGCCCGACAGATCAGTCGGTATGCCGGATCCCCAGGATCATAACGCTCGACGGCCATCAGGGTTCTTTCACCGACCCGGTTGCCGGAGGTCCGTTCTACCAGAACGCTTGGCACTTCGATGCGCTCGTCCCGGGTCACTTCGACCGGTTCTCCATCCCAGACCACTGTATAAGCCACGGGTAACCATTGAGGAGGATATACCATCGTCTGCTCGATCGGCTTGACCGATGTGAGCAACATCCAGGCGAGCGGAAACGCGAACAGGATCGTACCGAGACCGAGCCCGGTGTAGACTGCAAAACGGCCGGCTGGTGATAGTTTCCTCATCGGTCGCTCATTCTCAGCCTGAATAGTGGATCCTGCGGCGGGCCGCGCGGGTAGCGATCCAGGTGAGCCCGGCAATGAGCAGGAATAGAACCCAGGCCATCGCGGAGGCATAACCCATGCGCAGGTCGTAAAACGCCGTTGAGAACAAGTAGAGGGCGTAGAAGAGGGTTGATCGGGCCGGAGCTCCATCGGTTCCGCCGGTCATGACAAAAACCTGGGTGAATACCTGAAGGGAACCGATGATACCCATTATCAGGTTGAAATAGATGACCGGAGAGATCATCGGGATCGTGATGTAGCGAAGTCGCTGCCAGCTGCTGGCCCCATCGATCGAAGCCGATTCATAGTATTCCTTGGGGACATCCTGGAGTCCCGCCAGGTAGATGATGGTCGAATTGCCCACACCCCACAGGCTCATCAGGATGAGTGCGGGCTTCGACCAGGCGGGGTCACCCAACCAGGCCGGCGGCGAGTCACCCCAGAGACGGAAGAGCGGGCCGATCACCCAGTTGAGCACGCCGTACTGCCCGTTGAAGATCCACATCCAGAGCATCGACGACGCGACGATAGGCACGATGGAAGGCAGATAGAATATGGTTCTATAAACGGCCCGTCCCCTGACTTCGTGATTGAGGAGCAGGGCGAGCGAGAGAGAGACCGCCAGACCCATCGGAACAGAGAAGCCGGCGAAGATCAGCGTATTCTTTAGTGATATCCAGAACACATCGTCGCCAAGCATGGTGCTGAAGTTCTCCATCCCCGCCCAGACAGGCCGCTGCAGGATGGAGTAGTCGCAGAAACTGTAGAAGAGCGACGCCGCCACCGGGTAGAGGGTGAATACGCCCAGACCCACAATCCAGAGGCTGCTGAATCCGAGGCCGATCCGAAGATTTCGCCATTCGCCGCGTGTCATTATTCGATTTGGCTTGGGTTGGGCTTTGATCGATCTGTTCCAGGCAGCTTGCGGGCTGCCTTCGCGGCGGCCGAGCGCTGGCGCTGCATCGACTTTCGGTGCCGGTTCCAAGTCCCCGTAATTCGCGTATGGGTGTAGGCCAATCCCGCATTGGGAGTTGTATCTAATAGACGGATACGATCAAACATCGTGGTGATTTCACGGTCGTACTCCTGCCAGATACCCACCATGGGGAGATGAACCACACCCGGGCTGCTCGCCAGTTCCCGAAATACCCCGATATAGGGATGTGGATGGGCCCGTAAAAAGTAGGGGCTCCAATCGTGCATTGGTGAATTCTTGGCCTGAAGCAGGCAGAGCAACTCCATCCCACCCAACTCCGCTTTCGTCTCCGCCTTTGGATTCACAGAGTTGAGATATTTTACGAACTCCCAAGCCTCTTTTGGGTGGCTGGTGCCGCGCGGGATGATCAGGATGTCGGCGTCCGCAATCGCGAAAGGACCTTCAGTCGTGCCGCCTCCCGCTTCCGGCCATGGTGCTGCTCCGTAGTCCAGGCCCGGTGAAAACTGGCTCATGTAATTATCGAACCAGACCCCTTGGAAAACCATTGCCACGCGTCGGGAGAAGAAGCCGAACTGGGGAGAGGCGAAGCCGCCAAATCCACTGGTGAATCTCGTTATGTCGTCCAACCCATACTCTTCCGTGTAGCTTCGCACCCACTCCATGGCGGTCAGGTTGTGGGGGTCGCTCCCGATAGAGACCTCACCTTCCTCATCGAAGAGACTCCCGCCGAACCAGCCGAAAAACGCCCATGGCCACCAACCGGGCTCCTGGGGGAGAAATCCGATCTGGGTGATTTCGCCGGTGTCGGGATCGCGCTTGGTCAGGCGGCGGGCATACTCGTCGAGTTCCGCCAGGGTTCGTGGTGGACGCTCGGGGTCGAGACCCGCCTCGCGGAACAGGGTCTTGTTCCAATGAAGGGCAATGGTTGCCGGGGTTGAGGGCAGGGCAAAGACTCGGCCGTCAAAGAGGCACATATCCGCGTAGACAGGCATATAGCGGGAGAGAAACTCGTCGACACTCGTGCCGTCCGCCTCGATGAAATCCTCCAGCGGAGTCAGTGCATTGTTGTCTGCGAAGGTGGCCACTTGGGCCGCCCAGATTCCTGCTACGTCGGGAGGGTCTCCTCCGGCCGTGGCTACGATCGTCTTTCGGTCGACTTGTGAGACTGCGAGGTATTCGACATAAATCCGATCCTGTAAGGAGTTGAATCGGTCGACCACCTCTTGGACGGCTGCCCCTTCCGTCCCCGTCCATTTTTCCCAATAGACGATTCTGACCCGGCCATCTGCGGGTTGATCCGGGCGGCAAGCCGATACGAATAGACCTGCCAGAAGAATGAACAGGCCGATGATCAGGCGGCGACCTGAGGTGGATCGGTCGCGGGTGGTTTGTAGCAGCAGAGTTGAGGCAAGGGCGCGCACACGGAGTTGGAACGGATGTCTCCTGGGCAATCGGACCGATCCTGGCGGCCTGTTACCTGAGATGGAGAATCGTTCGTCTGCACCCAAGGGCAGTCAATCAAGAACATACCCGGGTGCAGAAAGGGTCGATGATCAATTGTCAATTTGAGGAGCTTTCAGCGCTCGCAAGTCATGTACATTGGTTCATGCAGACGCAGGCACTGTGTCGCAGATTTCAAGCGATTTGACTTTTGATCATTGACCCTTTGGGTCGACCTTGGGTTCCGGGCCGAGGTGCAGGGTCAACCGTCCTCCTGCGGCGAACTGGTGATGGAAAAACCAGGGTTTCCGGTGAGATTCTCCGTTAAGCTCAGTCGACTGCACATACCTGTTCAATCGGGAATTGTTCTTCGTCTCGATGGTGAAGCTTTTGCCGGGATACCAGCGCTGATCGAGTCGAATGACGACCCTGTCGAATATCGGACTGGTGATCTCGTAGACCGGCTCGCGGGCTGCACCGCCTGCGATGTCGAACAGCCCGATGGCAAGAAGGGCGCTGGTGGCGGCGGCCA
>QNAI01000139.1 GCA_003641745.1 Verrucomicrobiota bacterium
ATATGGTGCTGTCGTCCTTCGTGGCCCGCGAGACAACTCACCTGCAGCCGGGCGAATCCCTGCGCCAGGTTCACCTGGTTAAAGCGCGCGCGCCGGGAGAGCGGATCGTCCATCTCTCGGAAACGGGGAAAGGACTCTCTGTCTCTGACGGTGAGACTCGGGAAAGACTGAGGTCTTTTGAGATCCGCCGGCCTCCGGTTGCCCACCCGGAAGAAGGCGACCCGGACAGGGAGAGTGGACCGAGTCTGTTTTTTGAAGCCGAAAATCGAATCACCGCGCTGTGTCTTCTCGATGACGGATCGGTTGCCGTGGGCACCGAAGCAGGAACCTTGAGCCACGTGAACGCGGATGGCAGCAGGAGGTGGGCCGCGGACCTTGAGGGCCCCGTGCACGATATCGGTGCAGCACCGGGAGGATCCATTCTGCTGGCTGCGGGACACGGTCCGGCAAGCCTGACCGGTCTTGGCCCTGCGGGTGAATGCCTGTGGACCGCAGGAATCGAGCGAGAGCCGAGTCCATGGCCGTGGTGGGAACTCCCCTCGCCTGCGGCAGTCCAGGTCGCGGGAGGTAATGCGGAAGATGAGCCGTTCTTTGCGGTCGGCTGTGGAGATCTCCAGGTGCGATGCTTTGATTCCAAAGGGAGCGAGCGCTGGCGCTGGCGCTATTACGCTGGTGTACCCGGACGAATCAGGGTGGTCGATGGTGACGGTTCCGGAAAATCCCGTATTTTTGTGGGCGGAGAGATACTGAGTTGTCACTCACCGTGCCGCATTCTGGAGCCCGATGGGAGTCTGATCGCGGACCTGCCGGTGGAAGGCTGGACCAGTATGCTGACCGCCCTGGCGTTCGGCGAAGGTCAGGGACGCCGTTTCATGGGTTGCGGCGCAAATCGGGGCGCAAATCTTCACCTGTACGAGTTCAAGAACGATCAATGGGAGAGAAGCTGGTTGAAACGGCTCGGAGGACAGGTGACCGGCATCTGCATCCTCGGGAGCGAAGGCCGTGTATTGGTCGGAACAAGTCAGGGCTTTCTGCTCTGTTACGATTTGGACGGCAGACAGGTCTGGCACCGGTTGTTCGATCAGGCCATCCGGCACCTCGCACCGCTCAACAAAAACGTTGTCGTGGTTGATGGCTCAGGCGGACTGCGGAAGGTGAACCTCTTGGGGGATGTGGAAGAGATGGCGTCATTGCCCGAACCGTGTTCTTTCGCCGTGACGGATGCGACCGGCATCTATTTCGCATGCGGATCTGAGATCCTGCGCCTTGGAGTGAAGCAGAAATCAGGAACTCTTCAGTCAGAGAAGGAAACCCGCCCGTGAGTCCGGAAAAGCGGCAGGTCATGGGTATCTGGGTCGTGGTGGCGTTCTACCTGGCCGCCGTGCTTTGGGTTTTCCTGCGAAATGGGCCCGGTCGAGGTGATGGGCGCACCACGATTCAACTCGCCCATTGGCAGATCGAAAGCGATATCCGCGAGGCAATACAGGCCCAATTGGATCGCTACGAGGAACTCAACCCGGACATTCGAGTTGAGCAGATCGCAGTGCCCGGCAGCGTCTACCAGATGTGGCTCCGGACCCGCCTTGCGGGCGGCATGGCGACCGACCTGGTCGAGTTCGGCGTCTGGCTCCCCGGAATGAAGGACATTACCCCTCGGTATTTCCAACCCATCACCCGCTACGTCGACCTGCCGAATCCCTACAATGAAGGCACCCCCCTGGAGGGTGTCCCCTGGCGGAAAACCATTCGGGACGGAATGCGCGGCATCGATGGGTTTCATCCCGACCTCAACCACTACTATTCCGCACCGCTCTGCATCGTGAGCATCCGTATGTTCTACAACAAGGCCCTGCTGAAGGAGGTCACCGGTTACGATCGACCGCCATCGGATTACAGGGAATTCCTCGAAGTGAGCGAAAGGATCATGCAGGTAAGCCGGGAAACCGGTCGCTCCCTGGTCCCGATTGCCGGTGGGCTCCACAATGCCGCCACGACCATGAACTTCATGTTCGGCCGGCTGATGATGCCGCTTATGTACGACTTGGACCGGGACCACAAGATGAAGGTCCTTTTTCATGATACCGCCTTTGGCTACCTGGAGGGTCGGTGGTCTTTTGATTCGCCGGATGTGCGGGCGGGCATGAAGCTGATTCGAGAGGTCGGAAGTCTGATGCGGCCCGGCTTTCTTCAACTTTCACGCGACGATGCCACCCAGCAGTTCGTACGGGGTGAGGCGGTCATGATGGGAGGCGGCACCTGGGATGCACCCAGCATTCGCGATCTGGCCCCCTTCGAAGTGGGCGTGGTGCGGATGCCGTTCCCGACCGCGGACGACCCGGAATACGGTCGATTCGTGATCGGACCGCTCAGTGATGGAAAAGTGAATACGGGCTTTTCGCTCTACGTGAACAAGAACACCCCGAACATGGAACAGACCATCGATCTGCTCCATTTCATGACCAGCGTGGAGGGCGACCGTATATTCAGCGAAGTTGCAGGATGGTACCCGGCCACCCTCGGGGTCGAATTCAATGATCCGGAGCCCGACTTTGCCCCCTTCTTCGATGGGTATTTTACGGATGGTGCGGTCGTGGCCCCCGCCGGCCCGGACGCTCGACGGCTCTGGAAAACCAATCTGCACCTGCTCTTTGGCCCCCACGGTTCACCTGAGCGACTGGCCGATGCCCTGCGGGACAAATTCCCTCGCGCCATCAGGACCGACATGAGCAATGAGCTCAAACAGGCCGTTCAGCAATTGAGGCGTCTCGAACCGGCGATCATCGCCCAGATGGCGCTGGAGGAATTTGAAATTTCTGAAAAGCCGGGTGAGATGACAGCCAGCCAGCAAATGCAGGCCGGGCAAAACACCTACGAGGTCCGAACCCATGAACTGCGTAATGACTTGATCGCAGTTGAAGTCGATCCATACTTTTGAGCGAAGACGTCATGCCTGAATGGCAATGTTAAGCACCGGTCTGGGGATTTTCGACGAAGATCAGCCGACGGGGTCATTGCTCATTATCTTGCATGCCAATGCGAGTACCGAGGCAGCCACTCTGCCGACATCAGCCTATGTGCTTTGACCCCCTCGAAGCCAAGTTGACCGCAATTCCTCCCGGATACCTCTTAACTTAGGGACCGTCACGAAATAAGTTATTAAAGATGCGCAGAATTATCGGGGAGCAACAAGGCGGGTTCGGGCGATTATAGCGGGCTATCTGAGCCGGAATCCAACACCGTTGCCCGTCGAAAAGACCAGCAGATTTTGTGAGTTATTTTGTTACGGTCCCTTTGTGCCATTCAGGTCATGCCTTGACTCTTGAGAATCGCACGAGGCAATCACCGAGGCGCACCTCGAAAAGCCACCCGCCCCAGCATTAGGTCGAGGGTCAAGACATGACGTCTTCGCTCCAGGCCCGGGCTTGGTATTAGGAACGGTGACCCCTGCCATAACCTGTTCATATACCGTCAGGGATGGGCGTTCCATGCTAGAAAAACCGGACGGGGATTGATAACCTCGGGGAATCCAAGACAAGGACGATTCGTTTGATGTCTGGAGCAAGTTGGTGGAACGGCACATCAAATGCAGATCAACTTTTCATCTGAAGAGGTGCTGGTCGAAGCAGAGCGTTCGAGGACGCCCCGGGGCTGTTCTGGTCGCGCGCAATGCCCCCCCGTTACCGCATGGAGGCCACAACTATGAAATCACTACCCGCCAGATTAAAATGTTGGGGTAAAGCCGTGATCAGAGGAAAAGAAATCTCATGGTTGACCTCCTGCTTCCTGGCGGCTCTGTGCATGCCGGCAATGACAACGCAAGGCATGGCCGGGGTCGTGACCTGGGACGGCGACGCCGGTGGGTCGGATCAATCCTGGCACACCCCAAGCAACTGGAGCGACGATACATTGCCGGTGACCGGAGATGACGTCGTGTTTCCAGACTTGGGAGCACAATTCGATGTGGAATACGACCCCGTGGCCAAAGGCGCTCCATTGACCCTGACCCTCAAAAGTATTTCGATGGATACATCCTCCGGCTGGATCTTCATCAAGAGCGGCACCTTGGCTTTTGGCGGTAGCATGGAATGCAAGGCGTCCAGCCGTGTATATTTGCAGGGCGGAACATTGCAGGCCAATGGTCCCCTGCGGTTCCATGAGTCAAGCCACCTTTATATCAGTGGCGGCGACCTGGTGCAGACATCCACCATGCTTTTTGATTCAGGCAGTAAATTCGGTCTGTATGACGGCCTTTTGCAGGTAGATGGCACTCTGACCTTCAACACCACTTCGTTTCTTTTCCCTGGCGGAACACTTCGTATCAACGGCACTTTTTCCGGAAACGGCTACCTCCAATATACAAACTCATCCGGGACCGGCGAATTGATTGGCGGCGACGGGATCCTCAACCTGACTGATGGGGGACATTTCAGCGCCACCGCGTCACCCGTAAAACCTGTTTCCGGCACGTTGACCAACCAGGGATCGATTCAATTCAGTCAAGGAACTCTGCTCTTCAATAACTGCACCTTCAATAACGCCGGATCAATGAGCATGCCCCGTATGGCTGGAGAAGGCATTGAAGCGGGCGCGGGGACCAATGTCTTTAATAACAGCGGTTCCTTCCGCATTACCAGGGCCTTCGTTGACGTTCCGTTCAACAACAGGAGTGGCGGTACCCTGACCAGCGATAGCGGTGTGTTCAACGCCCCCCTGACCAATGATGCCGGCGCGTCCATCGTGGGCAGTAGCATTGACTTGGGCGGAGCCACTCTGGTTAATCACGGACAGATCGCCCCCGGTGGAGGTGCCCGGGTAATCATGGACATTGACGGCGCCCTCGCCTCGGATGCAACGAGTTCGGTCGCTGTTCAACTGCGCGGCGTCGGCCCCCCAGGGGGAGGTTATGATCATGATCAGCTCAGGATCAGCGGCAATGCAATTCTGGACGGCAGTCTGGATGTTACCCTGGTCACTCCGTACACACCGACCGCGGGTGACACCATGCAGATCATGACCTTTGGTTCGCGGAGCGGCACCTTTGCCTCGGAGAATCTTCCATCCCTTGACTCCGGTCTGGTCTGGAACCTTGCCTACAGCGACACCGATGTTAAGCTCGAAGTGCTTTCAACTTCGCCTGTCACCTGGGATGGCGGAGGAGACGGATCGAGTTGGACTGATCCATTGAATTGGGATTCCAGTGCGGTTCCAGGCGCAGAAGATGATTTAATTTTCCCGGCTTTATCCGGCCCTTATGCGGTGGACATCAACACCTCGGCCACGGTCAACAGTGTTCGGCTGACCGAGAAGGTCACGGTCAACTTCGACCTCGGAGGCACGACGGCCGGCGGTTCGGCCGACCAATATGATCAGTTGAAAGTCACCCATGGCATCACCCTGGGTGAAAGCACCCTGGAGGTCACCCTGACGAACGGATTCACCCCGTCCCTGGGTGACGCGTTTACGCTTATAAACCATGGCAGCAGAAGCGGTTTTTTTGGTGCGGAAATACTACCGACTCTGCCCGAAGGACTTTCCTGGCACCTCAACTATGGCGGGACCCGTCCCAACGGCTCGGCAAATATAATCCTGAAAGTAGTGCCAACCCCTACCGTTACCTGGAATGGCGACGGTGACGGCATGTCCTGGTCTGATCCTGCCAACTGGAGCGATAACACCCTACCCGGGACGGATGCAGATGTCCTCCTGCCCGATCTTGGGGAGAGTTACACAGTGACATCCACCGACACCCTGACGATCAACAGCCTTACCCTGAAAACCGGCGCACATCTGACTGTAGGCTCAGGACTCCTTACCTGTTCGGGTGAAGTAAACGTGACGGCAGGCAGTATCCTGCGACAACACGGCGGGAATATGCAGGTAGATGGCCGTTTCTCGGTTCTTGGTTACGGTTACTTTTCTGTTGGAAAAGGGACCTTTACCCTGGCCGAGACCGCCACGATGCGCCTTGAAGCCAATAGTAGCCCCTCTATTCTGACCAACGGTCTTCTGCAGGTCGATGGCACACTCACCGTGGATGCATTGAGTCTTACGCTCCATGGCGGAACCCTCCAAGTTGACAACATCGTTGATGGAACCGGCAAGATTTACTGGAAATCCGGGACTCTGACCGGGTCGGGCACCCTCAATCTGACAGACACTGGATACCTCGATATTGTTTCAAACGGTGCTGCAATCCTGAGTGGCAACCTGACAAACGAGGGAAACATCACCTGGGCGGGATACAGTGACCTGATGTGGGACGATGCTACCCTGACCAACCTGGGGGATTTCACCATTGGCGGGAATTCCTCCGTGAATATGACGGCGGCGGGCGGCACCAATCTGTTCATCAACAACGGCACGGTGATCGGCAGTCCGTACCCCAGGAACTTCGGTATTCCATTTATCAACCGGGGCGGTGTCCTGAATGTTCGGAACGGCCGGACGATCGGCTTTACTTCGACCCTGACCAATGAGGCGGATGCGATCCTGGTCGGCCTCGGCACCTTTGATCTTTCCGGCGCTGACTTCACCAACGACGGCATTACGAGTTCGGTTGACGTCCTGGCCATTGCCGGTGACTTCCCGATGAGCGCGACCAGTGTCCTCAATACGGATATCGGCGGCACCAGTCCCGGCAATAAGACCAACAATCACGGTCAGTTGAATATAAGCGGAGCCGCCACCTTGGCCGGTACTCTGAACGTGACCAGTTGGAACGCTTTCGCCCCGGTCCTCGGAGACAGCTTTGAAATTGTCACTTATGCTTCACACACCGGTTCTTTTGACACGGCCAATATGCCGTTCCTGGGCGGCGGTATCAACTGGCAGGTCAATACCACCGCGACCGGCGTTACCCTTGTCATAATAGCAGACGCCGACTATGACGGGCTCTCAGACTCCGACGAAGTGGACATTTACCACACCCTCCCCAATGTGGCGGATACCGACGGCGACGGGTTGGATGACGGCGATGAGGTTGCCTATTGGGGGGATGACTGGGATGCGGATCCGGATGGCGATTCGCTCATAAATCTCCTCGATCCGGATTCGGACAACGATGGGGTGATCGACGGGTTGGAGGCGAACCCGAATGACCCACTGATTGGAGGAACACCGGTCGAGGGTCTTGAAGGGTGGTTCCTGTCTGAGTGGTTCGGCTATTACAGCACCTCTTTTGCACCGTGGCTTTTCCACGCCGAACATGGCTTCATCTATCGTTTTCCGGAGTCCACCAATGTCAGTACGTATTTTTACGACGATACGATGGGGGTCTGGTGGTGGACAAATGACACTGATTATCCGTCTCTCTTCGCCTTTGATCCTCCCGCGGATCTTGGGGGGACCGATGTCGGGAATGAATGGTTGTGGTACTTTGAGGGAACCAGCGGGCCCCGTTGGTTTTCCGTCCTGAGCGGTGCGTATTCAGGTTCATTCCTGAGCTACAATCCCTGACTGAATGGCAATGTTAAGCGCCCTTGCGAAGGGAATTTGTTTGCTTTGGGGCTTCAACTTCAAAGCAGGACGGAAATCTTCTCCGCGAAGTTGCACGTCGGCACAGCGACGTGACTCTACACCCAAACGTTTCAGAAAAACCAGTAGAGAGCACAGAGGAAGGAAGGGTGAGGTTGCGTGGATACTCTGTGCCCTCTGTGGTTGACAATAAACTACACTCTGTGTCTTCACTTTCAGTGAACCTATGGATTTCCTGTTCTGTGATTTAATCGATTGAATTACAGGCCGTTATGGATTATCCAGTTTGATTCTGGTAGACTATGAGGTTAACAATACCATTCCCTCCAATGTTTCAGAAATTCACCGCTCTTTGCATTGCTCTTCCAATTACGGCTGCGGCTATCCAAGGTCAGGTTGTCATGGCGGACGAACCGACAGGGGACTGGCAACTTTTCATTGACGATTACTGGGTCGAAACCTCGTCCGGTATTGTCCCTACCCTTCACCAGCCGACCAAACATACCAACAACCCGCTGATTGTCGGTGATGTGGCTTGGGCGCCCAACCCCTACTGTTTTGGCTCGGTGCTCTATGACGAAGAGGAGGCCCTCTTCAAACTCTGGTACATGAGTTTCAACATCGATTACCCGCTGGCTGACCGAACGCCCGTCCTTTTCGCGACCAGCGTGGATTGCGTTTCGTGGGACCGTCCCGCCCTTGGCCTCCACGAGTTTCAGGGCTCCAGGGAGAACAATATTCTTCTCACGAATTACGGGCACCACGATCTATATTCCCCGAGCGTGATCAAGGACTCCCGGGATCCCGATCCGGAACGGCGCTACAAGATGATCTGGTGGGACTTTCCCCTGGGTCCTCAGGAATATCAGGATGACGGCATGTGTGTCGCGTTCTCAGCCGACGGAATTCACTGGACGCGGCACCAGGATAATCCGGTCCTCTCCCCAAAGAAGCAGGAAAATTCCATCAGCGACGTGATGTCGGTGATGTTCGACCACCGCAGCGACAAGTATGTCGCCTACACAAAAGGCTGGGCTGATCCCTGGCCCGCCTTCCGGCAGATCGTGCGCACGGAGAGTACCGACTTCGTGAATTGGACCGAACCGAAGGTCGTATTGACACACGACCACGATCTGAACGATCCCCAATCGTATGGAATGTCCGTCACGCAGTATGAAAGCGTGTATGTCGGCCTCCTGGCCTCCTACAAAGACCCCGGGGACGAGACCATCGATATCCAACTCGCAGTGAGTCATGACAATCTGGGATGGTCGCGAGTGGCGAACCAGGCCACGTTTCTCCCCTCGGGTCCGGACGGCGGGTGGGACGATGGCATGGTCTTTGCCTGTCCGCTAATCCGACACGAAGATCGGGTCATCATCGTCTACGGCGGGTGGGACGGGCCGCACGACACAACCAAGCGGCA
>QNAI01000140.1 GCA_003641745.1 Verrucomicrobiota bacterium
AGGAATTTAGATTTATGAATTAAGAATTGGATACAGGAGTGGGCTCTGAGTTTTAATTGCCTGATTCTTTGTGATCTTCGCGTCCTTCTGTTCAAAACTCCGGAGGCAAAGCCCGTTCTTCCCTGAACTGGGTCGGGATGTCGCCCCGTTCCACATTCTTAACTCTTAAATCCTAATTCTCCCCCTCCTACTCCCCCGGGTAGATCAGAATCCGGTCGTGGACCAGGAGGATGAGGTCGTTGCGTCCGTCTCCGGTCAGGTCGGCTACGATGGTTTCGCGCGGTTCGCCCGCCTGGCTGCCTCGCGCCTTGAGGTTGGGATCACTTTCGAAAACGCGAAAATGAAGCGCGCTTTTCACCTCCATGCCGACCCGAGTCAGTACTTCGATCAAGCTCCGTTGGGTATCGATGGCGATAAGGTCGGTGGTGCCATCATTATTCAGATCGCCGACCGCGGCATCCCCGTAGCGAATGTCTTTCAGGTCGGTTTCGTAGGAGAAGACGGTCTCGGCCTGGAAACTGTGCCTGCCCATCGGCACGACCCAGAAGCGATCCTTGCCCAGGAAGAACAGATCTTCGTGTCCGTCGTTGTTGAAATCGATCTGATGAGCGGCAACCAGGTTGATACGACCCAGCGGTGCGGAGTCGGAATAGATGTAGACGCCCTGCGCGTTTCGGCGAAGGATCTGCAGTTCTCGATTTCGTTGGTCAAACAGGACGATCTCACGCCTGCCGTCACCGGTCACATCGATGGCAAAGGCCGCAGCAATTTCGGTGATCGACTCGCGTGCGTTGTATTGGTCGATCACCTGAAGCGAACCGGACGAATCGACCTCGATTGACCGGGCATAACCGGAACCTGCAACCAGAATGCTGGCGTGCTCGTTGCCGTTTGTGTGGACGATGGACAGGGCCGATGGTTCGAGCTTGTCGACGAGCCCGCTCCGATACCCTGGCGCAGCGGAAATATCCTCGAACCGGCCATCGTCACGCTGGATCAGGATCCGCATCGCCTCAAACGGTATGAAGACACCGAGATCGTCTCTCCCATCCTTGTCTGCGTCGAAAAAGCGAACCGCCCTTGGATCGGTCCGCAAACCTTCCAACTCAACCGAATCGCGGGTGGCCAGGCTGTTGCCACTGCGCGAGAGGAATCGGATCAGCCGCTTTCCGTCCTCTTCGACCGCCACCGCCAGCAATGGAGCCTGCTCCACTGAACCGGCCGAGGCGGCAAGAACCAGGGGTTTCCCTTCAAAGTCGAGCGGTTTGGGATAACCCACTCTCCCACCGGCTTCGAATCGAGCCATCCCGACGATCCGTTCCTTGGGACTGGCCACGAAGAGGTCGGCCTGTCCCGACCCAATCCAATCGAGCGCCGCAATCGAACGGCCGTCGGCCAGGGACGGAAAACTGTGCGCCTCGCCCAACTCGCCGCCCTCATCCTGAAAATAACAGAGGATCTGGGCGCCGTCCGGATCGGACAGAGCCAAGTCGAGACGGCCATCACCGTTGATGTCACCAAAAGCATATCCGGGCGCTGTCTTCGCCCCCGCCCGCGTCGAATAAACGAGCGGTTTCAGGGCATCCACTCCACCCGACGAATGACCATTCGCCTTCAGGGTCGCGACGCCCAACATGGAGGTGCGGCTCTGGATATAAGCCAGACCCGGGATCACCCCGGCCCCGCGGTCAACAGGCTCAAGCGACGTACGCGAATTTTCGATACGAAAGGGATTTTCGGGACCAAGCCTGCCTTCCATGCGCTGGAACCTGACCCGCAGGGAATTCCGGCTGTCGGCCGCGACGTAGATGACATCCTTATGGCCATCGAGGTCCATGTCCACCAGGCGAAGAGAGTGGTTGTCTTCCTCGGAGAAGGCGTATCGCTCGGGAGCGGCGAGGTCCCCTTCAGAATCCTGGCGCAGGACTACGAGGTCCTTTTTCATGATGAGAATCAGATCATCGCGTTCGTCCCCGTCCAGATCCTCGACCAGAAGACAGGTTATGTACGATGAGGGCGCTCCGATATCCAGAACGTTCCGGTCTTCCCAGTCGCCATCCTCAGACTGGTAACGGATCGTCACCGAGTCAGGTGCTCCGGTATAGGCCAGGTCCGTTCGTCCGTCACCGTTCAGGTCGCCGGCGGCCAGGTCGTAGACCGTGATTCCGACGGTCAACGGTTGTTTGTCGAATCTGGAGTTCTCCAATACCGGTTCCCACCGGTTCGTGGTCACGCGTCGACGGGTCGACTTGCCCGAGTCGCCGGCCGGCCGCTGCAGCAGCATCTCTATTCGGGCCCGGTCGTTGTTGATAACGGCCAGATCGAGAAGTCCGTCCTGGTTGAGATCAGTTGGGACGATCCGACGCGTGTTCCAGTCGAGTTTGACAACTTCAGGTCCGCCGAGAACCGGAGGATCAAAAGTAGCCGCTCCGGCGCCGGTCACCGCGGAAACAACCAAACCGATGAGAGCGACCCGTTTCCCGGAACACATCAACCGTTTCCAAGTGACCATGCGGTGGCGGGCACCCTTCATTCCATATCGGCGGATTCACCGTGGTTGAGACGACCGACACTGCGAATACCATCGACCTCTATATATGCCGCGGACACGCCCAATCCCCAATGTTGTGCCAATACCTCGGACGATGGAATTGCTTCCATGTCGAAGACCGGTTCATCGCTTACGGGTTCGTCGCCCTCTGGTTCCCCGAACCAGTCACCGCCCTTTGCGAGCAGATCGACCACTTTGGCAATGATCCGCTTCGTGTCCTGATAGGTGATCATGCTCTCACCCGACGGCAGGGTGTCGAGAGCTTCGGCGATCTCTCGATTGCTCCAGATCGAATTCGAGGCGCCTTCCAATCCCTGAATCGCCGTTTCCAGCATGGAGGGTCCACCGATGGTGATGAATAGCTGGTTGCGGGTGATGGCATAGGAGAATCCCGACGATGCCGATGCTCCGTCTGCGACCACACGAGGCTCGAAGGAATGTATGGCTTCGCCCAGGTATTCCCGGGTCTGAACGGACTGGGCCAAACCGGGCGCCATCATCATCAGGGCATCGACCGTCCGCCGGGCAGTGTCCGCATCCTTGATGGACACGGCCCAGAACTGGTCGGTCGGGACGATGTTTTCGGCGTCGGCAGGGCGATTGCTCAGGGCTTCGGCCTGGACGATTTCGTCGCCGAAATTGCCAATTAGATCGCGTTCAATATCAATACCCAGAGCTTGATTCATCCCAGCCAACCTCATTTCCAGGAGTCCGATCAATGCCGGGCTGGCGAGCTGCAGCACCTCCTTGAGTCCGGCGTACATTTGCATCAAACTGAATCGGCTGGAAGAAACGCTGATCCATTGATCGGAAATAAAATCAGGTCTTGGTGCCGGTGAATCCCCATAGGCCAGGATCTTCATGATCTCAGGCCGTTCCGACCACTTGAGACCAGTGCTGAACAAAGTGGCGTCCTTGCCCAGGATGCCCGCGCCGTAGAGAGTGGTCAGTTTGTCCAGACCCAGGGAGGTCACGATGCTCTCCGGGGTCATCCCGACCATGGCCAAGGGTGAGGGCTTTTCGGGTTCACGAGCAGCCTCCGCATCTTTGAACTGGGCAAGCACGTGTTGAATGATGCCGTCCAGGTTTGCAGAGAAAACAATATGGGCCTCGGGATCGTCTCGATAGATGGCTTGAAATCCGGGCGTCCCGGCAAGGGACTCTTCAGCCCCGCCCTGCTTGGCATTGTCGATCAATTGCTGTACATCCGGTTTCGTTGTGCCCATGACAAGCAGGCGATCAAAGATCGCCCACGAGAAGGACTCCTCCGGCGCGTCCGCCTCTTCGTCCATCAGGAGGACGGTCCGCAGGGTTTCCCCCTGGAATTCCTCCTCGACAATCTCACCGCCCTCGTCCTCGGACAGGCGCTTGAACAGGTTCTCGATTGGAGCGGGGTCATCGCCAATCCGGGCAAGAAAAATGAGTTGGGGCCGCTGGTCCTCATCATCGGAAATCAGCGACAGGAGATTCGGTATCGCGATCGCGATTTCGCCGGGGAAAAGATCCAGTAACTCATCCGGGGCCATACCGGTTTCGGCTTGGATCACCTCGCTCAATTCGCCGGAATTCTCTTCCCGGAATCTTTCGAGGGCCGGGGCGAGAAAGGCCTGCACTTCTGGTTCTGCCCAGGTCCGGGCCAATGGATTGTACTCCCAGCGAACCCGCAACGCGGGCAGACTGCGTATGTGCAACACGCCCAGGGTATCCTCGGGAAGAATTTCAACCAGGGCGGTTTCAACCGCAGTCAACAGGTGGCACGGCGCAATCGCCAGAGTCAGGCTGAATAGCAGGGTAAATGGTTTGGAGTAGATCATAACAGAAGGTGATCGGTCGGCTGTTCTGCAGTTTTAGGTGCTGTCACCAAAGAATTCAGGGCACCTTGAAAATAAGAGGCTCGAATGTTCCGGGTGCCCTTCAGGCATCGGAAGAGTCGTCCGGGGGACGTGGAGGTTCGAGATAGCGGTATCCTGAGTTGGGATTGCGCTCATCAAAGGCGTAGGCATCACGATTCTTGAGGAAATCCTTCAGGATTGAGGAGGGTATGGCGAAACTGACCCCTTCCACGCCGACCATCATGGCCTTCATATTGTTCACGCCGATCACCTCGCCTCTCAGGTTGAATAAAGGTCCCCCCGAATTGCCCGGATTGATCTGGGTCGTGGTCTGGGTGTAGAGTCGTCCCCGAAACGAACGGTGCTTCAGGCTTACAATGCCTTGGGAAACGGTCCGTTCCAGACCCAGCGGACTTCCAATGGCGAACACAGTCTGGCCTCGTATCAGTTGGTCGGAGTCCCCGATCGGAACGGTCGCGAAACGTAGATCTTCAGCCCCTTCGATCTTGAGCAAAGCGAGATCGAGGGACGGTTCAAAAGCGAGAATCCTGATATTGTCGAACGGTCTCTTTTCCAACGCTTCGTTGTTTTTTTCGTAGACCGTGACCGTGATGGAATACTCGCCTCCAATGACATGGGCGTTGGTCACGACATAACCGTCGGGATGAATCACGAAGCCCGAACCGAGACCGGTCGGCGTGCTGACCTGAACCACTGCGGAACCCAGTCGTGCGGCATTGTCGGAAACACTGGCCGGCCGGGCCGCTCCACCCGTGCGGAACAATGCGAATTCGTGGTCTTCGACCGGGGAGTCATCCGCGACCAGAGGCGCCAGGTCCAGGATCTCCTCGGTCGGGATGGACAGGACGGTATAGCCCAGATCGATGATCACTCGATCATCATTCCGGTCCAGAAGATCGCCGATGACCTCGGCGCCGCTCCTCAGATGGACCGAACTTGGCACCCCCAAGACCGCACTCGCCGGTGCGAGAAGGCAGATTGCCAAGCCTGATAATACCGTGCGCCACATGCGGCCCTACAGTTACCGGCTTATTGGTTGGGTCAAGGATGGACAGTGCAATGCACGGTCCGGACTGCCATTCATCGAAAACAGCATGACCGGAATGACAATGTTACGAAGCGTTCGAACGTGCATGACGCCCACGGGGTCATTCCTTGCATTCGTGCATGCCAATGCGGGAATCAAGGTTTGACCCGAATGGCACTAAGTTAAGCGCCGGTCTGGGAATTTTCTGCGAGGAACAGCCGACGGGGTCATTGCTCATTATCTTGCATGCCAATGCGAGATATGTGCTTTGACCCCCTCGAAGCCAAGTTGACCGGAATTCCTCCTGGATACCCCTTAACTTAGTGCCATTCAGGTTTGACCCCTTCGAACAGCCAAGGACCTCAGAACGTCGACCAACCCGCGTAACCAAGTGCCATTCCAGCGTGACCGCGAACCATGCGGATTACCGACGCCTTGGGGAATCTTTCAGATGTCCCTTTTTGGATCTCGCGCAGAGACGCGGAGACGCAGAGGATTCCTCATTACATGGTGTTCGCCTGCTCAGTAATGCGAAAGGCTGACGGACTGGCGTTCCGGCCTCTCCAGTTGGTTCGCCCTTTATTCCCTCTGCGCCTCTGCGTCTCCGCGCGAGATAAAGGCCGACTGTCATGACCATCGTTCCTCATCCCCAGAGCACCTGCCGCTTTGCCATTGCCAGGACCGAGATCACGCCACCGGTCGGGATTTATCATCGCATGTGGGGAGCCGCCACTCAC
This sequence comes from Verrucomicrobiota bacterium, assembly GCA_003641745.1. Lineage (GTDB taxonomy): Bacteria > Verrucomicrobiota > Verrucomicrobiia > Opitutales > Opitutaceae > B12-G4. The sequence continues at coordinate 6,169 of QNAI01000140.1, forward strand.
GACAGGTCCGAAGGGGTGCATCGCCCGCTCTACGCCACGACCCTGCTGTTCAAGCCATTGACGGGCAATGGGCCCGCCGATGATGCCTTCCTTCTCGTCGCCCTCGACCTTTGCGTCATGTGCAGCGAGGAACTCGACCCGATCGTTGAAAACATTGCCCGGGCAACCGGACTGGATCGATCGAAGATCTCGGTGACATTCGCGCACACACACGGAGTCGGGCGTTATTCACCCGATCGAGTGGGTCTGCCGGGAGGAGAACTTATTCCTGAGGTTCTGCATGATCTCAGTCGGATCATCGCTGAAATGGCCACCGGATGCCTGGAATCAACCGGGGAAGTGCGTATTCACTACGGATCGGGGCGGTGCCAGCTGGCGGCAAACCGGGATTTTCTCGATCCGAATTCGGGGCGCTATGTCTGCGGGTACAATCCGGACGCAAAAGCTGATGATCAGGTTGTATTTGCCCGGATTTCGCGACCGACCGGAGAACTGGTGGCCACTGTGGTCAATTACGCCTGTCATCCGACCTCGCTGGCTTGGGAAAACCGCCTGCTCAGTCCCGATTTCCCCGGGGCCATGCGTGAACTGGTCGAAAATGTGACCGCGGTGCCCTGTGTTTTTGTCCAGGGAGCATCCGGCGAGTTGGGGCCACGGGTCGGGTTCTCGGGAGAGGTCGAAGTCGCGGATCGAAACGGGCGACAATTGGGGTATGCCGCATTGTCCGTTTTCGAATCGATCCCCCGGGTCGGTACCGACTTTGAATATACGGGCGCAGTCCAGTCGGGCGCCCTCCTTGGAACCTGGACCGATCGGCGGGTGAATCCAGATCGCGAGGCCGTCATCGGGCTATGGGAGGCGAGGTCCGAAGTGATCGACCTTCCGTATCGCGAGGATCTACCGACGGTCGTGCAACTCGAAGCAGACCTGGCCCGATGGTCGGACCTGGAAACCGGCGGGACTCCAAAATCGGATCCCACCATTAATCCCCGCGCTGAAGCCGAGAAAACGAAGCGCTTTCTCGAACGCCGTCGCTCCATGCCCAATGGGGAGACCTATCCGTATCGGACCAGCCTGATGCGAATCGGGGATGCGGTCTGGGTATCGGTCCAGGGAGAACCCTACAGCCTGCTTCAAACCGAACTGCGAAGTCGTTTCCCCGACTTCATGATCATTGTCGCGTCCATCTCGAACAGTTGGGACGCGGCCTACCTGCCGCCCGCAGACACCTACGGCAGCGGGCGCTATCAGGAAGAGATCGCGGTACTCGCCCCCGGGTGTCTGGAGACCCTCATCGATCACCTGACAGCCACGATCGCCGAAATGGTGGGTGAGTAGAAACGGAGGATCCTCTTCTCAGAAGCTCGAAAAGATCGGTGCGGTATCGCGGGCCGATGCCAGCAGATCCGAGCGCTCCTCTGCCGAGAGAGGCTCCAGGGCCGCGACCATATCGACCGCCAGGTGGAAGAGGCCTTCCTCTCCGGGAGGCAGGGCGGCGGAAATCGGTTCGGACAACGTAAAGCGGAGGGCCTGAATCATTCGCTCCTTTTCGTCGATCGGTCGGTACCATGTTTTTGCATACGAACGCTCTTCACTCTCACCCCAGGGACGATGGGCCAGTCCTTTCAGGGCAAGACGGGACGCGCCTCTCTCCAATGCCTTCGCCATGATCCCCGGTCCGAAATTACCCTGCGCATAGCAAACGTAATTGACCGGAAACAGAACCGAATCGAAGTCGAATCGATCAAGCAGGGAGATGGCCGCCTCCTCGTTATGGGCCGAAAACCCGATATAGCGGATTTTGCCTTCATCCCTGGCTCTGAGATAGGTTTCCATGGCGCCACCGACACCGAGTATCTGCTCGACCTCGTCCATCGTGGTGACGGCATGAAACTGGTAGAGGTCGAAATGATCCGTCTTCAGGCGTTTGAGCGAACGCTCCAGTTCGGCTCGTGCGCCCTGAGCGTCACGCTTGCCCGTCTTGCAGGCCAGAAACGAGCGGTCCCGGTATGGCTGCAGGGAAACGCCCAGTTTTCGCTCGGCCTCTCCCTCGAAGTATGAGGGTGCGACGTCATAATAGTTGACGCCCCGATCGAACGCCCAGGCAACGTCGTCTTTTCCCACCGACGGTTCCTGGCCGACCACGACGATTCCGCCAAAACCGATGACCGAAATATCAATCCCATCCCGGTATTCACGTCTTGGGACAGGCATTCCACGGCCTTTCTCGAGAATTTCCTCAACATTCATCGCCATGATTGAGTGTGTGCGATGCCCGAAGCGGGGTCGAGCCAATAGGGAAGATTTCCGACAGGCCCGCACGGCTTGGCAAAACTGGTTTGAGATGATACTCTTCCACCATGAAGATCACCGTTATCGGAGCGAATGGGAAGATCGGGCGACTCCTCCTGCCGAGGCTGGTCGATGCCGGTTACGAAGTCCGCGGCATGGTCCGCGACCAGGCTCAACTGGATGGAGTCAGGGCGACCGGAGCCCAACCGGTGGTGGGAGACCTGGACGATGTCTTCGAGCCGGTCCTCGAAGGTGCCGACGGCGTCGTCTTCAGCGCCGGCTCAGGCGGCCATACCGGACCCGACCGAACCATGATCATCGACCTCTGGGGAGCGATCAAGGTGATCCGGGCCGCCGAACGTCTGGGTGCGAAACGATTTCTCATGG
>QNAI01000141.1 GCA_003641745.1 Verrucomicrobiota bacterium
TCCGCAATCCGCAATCCAATATCTCCTCCGTCACTCGGCCGGATTGAACTTGAACTTCTGCCCGCCCAGCGAGGCTTCGTACATGAGTCCACCCTTGGCCACGGTGAATATTGCCATTCCACCGGTGTAGTCCTCCTTGGCCTGATTGGAACCGGCCCCGGCAGTGGAACCACCGCCCGTGCTGGCCGCGGCATTGGCTCCGGCGGTGAGCGCAACGGCCGAGGCCTGGGCGCCGAACTCAAATTCGCCGCTCGTGAAGCTGTCATAGGCGGCTTCGTTTTCGAAAAAGATGATCTGACTGAACGCCTGACCACCCGCTTGAAAACCGATCGTCACCTGGCTCATTTTGGCCTCTCCTGTATAATCTCCACCACGGAATACCCATCCGGTTCCGTGGGCGCCGCCGATCCCGAGTCCGCCTTTTCCGATGGTCGGAAAGATCGCCACGGCGTAGCTGCCTTCAAAATAGGTGTTCATCTGCGCGACATTCTCAAATTCCGCCAAGGCAGCCTGGACCCCGAGTTGGTCCTTCTCTTTTGGAATATCACCGGAGGCACCTTTGAGCGCGGCAATGGAGTTACCTCCGCCGAAAGCGGTCAATCCTGTGAGGGCCAGAGTTCCGGCCGTGATGAGTGTGATGAGTTTACGATTCATGGTATTGGATGGTTGCGTTGGTTCTCGAGGCTGCGCATCCGCAACCTCGCTTTGACTATTGATTGTTGCGCGCTACCGGTGATTCGAAATGCGGCCTCTTGCGACTCTAATCGACCGGAGGTTCTGCTATATCCGAGTCTGCGACTAATCCACCAGATGGAGAAAATCAAGCACAAGCGGCATTTCGACACGATCGCAGGGAAGGTCTACAATCGAGATCAATTTCCCTTTCCAGTGGCGCAGGCCCTCTGTGGAACCCGGCTCACGCGGCAAATCAACGAATTCTGCGATTCTATCCGAAGGGTTGTTCTCCCCGGGCATGTCCGATGATGTTTCGGTATCGGCCCGCACGATCGCAGATCCTCAAGGGCAATGCCCTCATTCGTGCACTTCAGCTCACCACCCCTTGACGGCCGTGGGGCTTTCCTGTCCAACTCCCGAATCAGTATGTCCGACTTCGTCCACCACCCGGCCTTTGTCCCCGGATTCATCTTTGGCTTCGTCCTTCTGGCCAACCTTTACGTCTTCCTCCGCCGTGAATGGGAGGCCAATCACCGCGCCGCTGATTACGCCCGTATCTATTACCCGTTGGATACCCCGACCCTCCGGCGCTGGAAAATCAGGGGCCAACGCCTCTATCCCAAAATCGTCTGGAACAAGCGACCCTCGCAGTGGGAGGTCCTCCATCACGGGAAAACCATTGAGACCGTCCCGGGAGACGTTCCGGCCATCACACCCATTGGACCCTCTTTCACCGGCGAACCCGATACCCTCCTGGCGGACTTTAAACAAGAGGTTACCCTCCGCCCGCTTCCTGCCGGCGTCGGCCCGGACATCACTTTCTGGCTGACCCCCATCGCCAAAGAGTATTACCGCGATCGCGGGATGGATTTTCCGAAAGATCTTTTCCAGGTTACCAGCACGATCCCCGCGGGAGAGTTCACTCGGCACGCCGTCAGTGACTGGGTTGATGATTACCACTACGTTGGTCCAGCGGCATTAGCCGATGCAGATCGAGTAATCAGCGATGAAATCAAGATCAGCGACCGCGACAATGAGCTGATCCGCATGGAGAAGATCATCCACTTCATGCGTGCCCGACTTGTCGATGCGGCAGGTGTGCCCAAGAACGACTTCCGATGGATGAATCCGTTTGAGATCTTCAATGAGATGTGCCGGGGCACCGGAAAAGGTTGGTGCACCCAGAACGCCCAGATCTTCACCTTCTTTGCCAACCGCGCCGGCATTCCGACCCGATTCGTCTGCTGCGGCACCGTTCAGAGCAACCAGTTCATCTACGACGGCCACTCATGGACCGAATCGTTTCTTCGGGAACAGAACCGCTGGATCTACTCAGACCCGGTCAAAGCCATCGTGGGCGTTTTCGACCGCCAGGGCCGCGCCCTCAATACCGCCGACGTCTTTCAACTCTGCCAATTCGATGCCTTCGACGGGATCACCGCGCGGGTTTTCAAAAACTGGCTCTGGAAGGATCTGCCTGTCGAAGCCTCACCCGACACCGCGGTCGACGTGCCCTTCCACCTGGTCAACGCAACCGCCAGCCAGCAATTCACCAGGCAGACCATCATCAAGTACCGCCGGCCACCCAACGTGGAAGACATCCGCCACAGGTATGGCATGCTCTTCAAAAGCTGGACCTTCACCTGGGCCAATTTCAAGCGCTACCTCTACGCCCCCGATCTCGCCTATTCCAATTTTCCCACCAAGGGGAATCGGGTCTATCAACTTCGGCAATTCCTCTTCGGAGCCCTCGTGGTCTCAGCGATCGGCCTGATCGTCACACTCACCTGAGGATTACCCCATCAGGCCCTCCAAATTTCGGCGAAGGCCCAATTGTTGGCGTGGCCGCCATCCGTATCGCGTTCAGACGCGCGAAAGATGGCACCCCCACGGAGAATCGAACTCCGATTTCAAGAATGAGAATCTTACGTCCTGACCGTTAGACGATGGGGGCCCAATCGGGGATCGACGAACTTGCCGTATTCATCGCCCACGATCAAGAAAAAGAATCCGGTCGCCGCGGACCACGGGTGGTTTTCCCAACCCGAAGAGATCTCGTAACCCAACAGTAGGGACCAAGCTGAACACAGCATAGGGGGGAAAAATTAGGTCGACAGCTTCCCTGATTAACTATGCATATCTTGGTTTTTCCTACGCGTAAACTACCCCTACCCCAAAGAGAAGTTCGGGTAACTGTCTGCCCTGGTCCAACGAAATGCACCGCCAATCCATCTCACAATGAGTACGATCCGAATCCGTCACAATCTTCTCCGAGGCGCAGTTGCCTCCTTTCTTCTGATCTCTTCACCGGCCCGGGGCCAGACTCTCGAAACCGTCAGCTTCCAGATCGGAGACATCCCGCCCCAGCGGGTCTGGTACAGCGATCTGGCCAGAATCCAGTTCGCGGTTACGGCCGACATCCTCGGCGACAACCCGATCATTTCCGCCATCATCGACACCGAAGACGGTATCCTCGGCACCCGCACCTATGACTCCGAAGGTTCGGTTTTCACCTACATCCCCGATCCGGCTGACGCCGAGGAATTCACGGTTTCCTTCACGGCCGAAAAAGACGGCGCCTCCGTTGCCCAAACCGTGTCCATCACACCCCTTCGCCCCCTGCCCCCGGAGACCTCGGTCTTCGGACTCAAGCCCAAGGGGGATCTGCCTGACCCCGAAAGCAACGAGTTCCTGGATGTGCAGACTGAGATGATATCCGGAAACGTTTTTTTCAACGCGGCCAACCGGTCCTCACTCCGCAAGATTACCGTCATCGGCAAGACCGTGGTCTTTGAGGACGGCCACCCCAACGAACTCTGGGGGTACCATGACAACGAGGATATCCAATCCATGACCATCCACGCGGAGACAATGGTCATTCGCGGCGAACTCCACCTCCCTCAGACAGTTCTGGAAATCTATGCCACCGAGATTCGGTTCGAGGACCAGGAAGGCGCGCCCCCCTCTACCCTCTCCACCGAGCCGCGAAGTTCCGCAGGGCAACCCGCCAAGTATGCGCAGGGGAGAGCCGGCCACAATGCCGGCGCCCTGACAATCTTTACCGACACGGTCACCTCGGCGGGATCCGAACCACGATTCCTCCTGAAGGGCGGAAACGGCGAACGCGCCGGCCAGGGTTCGACCGGATCGAAGGGCGCCTCCCGGTCAGTCGTCAAGCAGATCAAGAACGGCATCTACAAGTGGTCCTGGACCGACAACAATACGATCTACGCCCATTTTGACGGGACCTTCGATACAACAGCCGGATCAAAAACCTGGCCCGGCAATGGCACAAATGCCAGATCCGGAGGAAAGCCCGGGATCGCCGGCGATGGTGGAATCATCACCAGCAATCTGGACCTCTCGATCCTGGCCGCCAATCCAGGCGGCACCGAAGGAACCCGTGCATCTTATGTTTCCGGCGGCGGCGGTGGTACACCCCGGCCCGCCTATCGCAGGTATTTCACCTCATCCAGAGAAAAGCCCAAGGAGACCCACTACTCCTCGGCCGGCAAGAGCTACAGCGGTCCGGCCTCGGTCAAGGTCAACGGAGTTGCGCCCGAACCCACAACCATGGCCGGAGATCTCCGTTGGCTCAGCCCGGTCGCCATGCAGAAGGTTCTGATCTATTTCAACCAGGCCTATCTGCATCAGCATTTCGACTTCGTCCGCACCAACCTGGACGACTATATTGAACTGATAGAACTCGCCCAGGCCTCGGACGCGTGGGCCGACCTGGAGGAAAACAACCGCAATGATCTGACCCAGATTCTCGATGAACTCCGCTCCCTCAAGCATCGAATCGGCAGCAATCTCGACTACTTCGGCAACCCCGCCGGTTGGGTGCCGATGCTCTCTTTCGAGGTCAACAAGCTCGCCTTTGAGAACGAGATTCCGCGCGCCCTCCGCGTCATGTACCTCAATTACTGGCTGGGCAACAAGGCCGATACCATCCAGGACAAAATCGACGCCATGACCGCCATGCGCGCTCAGCTCAAGGAGGACCTGAAGAGCGATCGGACGGAATACCAGCAGGTCGTCGCCACCATTCCCGGCCTTGAATTCCAGGCCCGCAAAGTCCAGGAGGGCATCGATGACGCCAAGGTCGACATCGAAACACTCAAGAACAGCCTTCTCGACAAGGCCAAGAACATCGCCCTCTTGAAAAAGACGGCCAAGGCACTCGGGGCCGTGGCCGAGATCTTCCCGGTCGGACAACCCTACGTCGGGCTGGCCGGCAGCACTCTCTCGCAGATCGCGGACGCCGATCCGGACAAACCGCTGGAGGAGAACGTCCTGATTATCGGCACCAACGTGGCGGGTAATTTTGCCCAATCAAAAATGGCCGAGAAAGCCAACGCCCAGAAGGTCGCCAGCGGTGAACTCGATCTCGACGATCTGGAAGCCGAGGCAAACGCGCAGCAACAGCAGAAGATGCGCGAACTGCAGGGCCCGATCATGGATGTGCTCGGGGAGAGCCTCAACCAGATCCGAAATTCCCAGAGCCCGAGCCCCGAGGTGGAGGCCGAACTGCAAAGGCTCCTGGCCGATGAGCCCGCCTACAAGGACCTGATCAGGGAAATCAAAAAGCTCAACCGGCGGAAGAGCGACTTCACGATCGAACTCGCCCAGACCATGCAGAAGGTGGTCAACCTGACCCTTTCGATCTCCAAGAACCTGCTCATCGTCGATATCCTCAATCGCAACATCCAGGAGAACAGCCTGGTCCTCGACGCGGAAACCCTGAGTTACCTGGGTGCCATGAACCAGCGGGCCCGGGATCGCCTGCTCAAGTATCACTACTTCATGGCGCGCGCCTATGAATACCGGATGCTCAGGCCCTACGACGGGGAACTCGACCTGACCAAGATCTTTGACAAGTTCCAGGAACTGGCCACCGCCGGCAATACCCCGGACCTGACCCCGGAGCAGTTCGAATCACTCCAGGCCGTCTACGAAGAACAGATCTCTTCGGTCGTTTTCACCATCCTGGAGGAGTACAACTCGAACCGCCCGTCGCTGTCAGCCCCGGTGAGGGTCTCCCTCTCGCAAAGCATCCTCGACCAGCTCAATGCCGGAGAGACCGCCAAGCTCAACCTCTACGACGAGCGGCTCTTCCTGCCCGATCAGGAGAACCTCCGCATCGTCGACCTCCAGGTCATCGACCTGCAGGTGGAATTCACCGGCGACAAGAATGACATCTTCTACTCGGATATCATCTTCCAGCATTCGGGTGTTTCCTCGCTCCAGACGGAAGGTGAAACGTATCTGTTTCGTCACTACAACGATGAGACCCGGAGCAAGATCGAGTGGAGCAGCCGCTTCGACCCATTCGACAGTTCGCTCGACCCGGTCCGGCCCTCCGCGGCGGAACAGTCCTTGCTGAAGTCTCTGCTTTCGACCGGCTCCAGTTCACCCTCCACCGAGGACCTGCTGCTCTATTCACGCCCGGCAGCCAAGGCCGATCTGTTGATGACCAAGCAGACCAACAGCCGATTCGGCGCCGACCTGACCATCACCGGCATGCGAATCGAGCTGATCTACGACTTCTCCCGGAAAAACGAACAGATCAAGACACTCCAGGTGGTGGGCGATCCCGAGGGTGCCCAACCCCTGGTCAAGCTCAGCAAGGGTGACCTGAATGAACGGCAGAACGGTGAAGGCACCTTTGATCGCAGTTTCGACATCGGTTCCACCGTGGTGCTCGAGGTCCCGGAGAAGATCGGGCAGTATGTCTTCGACGGTTGGAAGGGCGCTGGGGTCACCGATCCCGACTCACCCGTCACCACGGTGATCATGAACAACAATACCGAGGTGCAACCTCAATACCGAGCGGTCGTTCCCTACGTCATCCAGGTGATCGGTGGAACCGGTTCAGGAACCTATATTAACGGAGAGACGATCAATATCGCGGCCGCCATCCCGGAAGGCTACCGCTTCGTGAAATGGGAGGGAACCGGCGTTGCCGATCCGAGTTCACCGGTGACCACCTTCAAAGTGTCTTCCGACAGCGCAATCGAAGCCGTCTACGCCGCAATCAAGGCAATCTCCACCTGGCTCGGCAATATCTCGGCCCGCGCTCAGGTGGGTACCGGTGCGAATGTCCTGATCCCCGGTTTCGTGATCGAAGGCGATGTGCCCAAGACGGTTCTGGTCCGGGCCATCGGACCCAAATTGGGTGATTTCGGGGTCGGTGGTTTCCTTGTAGACCCTATTGTCCAGGTCTTCAACGCCGCCAATGAAGTGATCGCCACCAATGACAATTGGGGATCCGCGGCCAACCTCGCCGAGATGCTTTCAGCCTTCGCCGATACCGGAGCATTCGGGCTTTCAGACGGCAGTAAGGATGCCTCCGCCCTGATCACCCTCGAGCCTGGACCCTATACGGTCAAGGTATCCGGTGTAGGCGGCACCATCGGTGTCTCCCTGGTCGAGGTCTACGACGCCGATGGCAACGCTGAAGGCAGTCGCCTGGTCAATATCTCCGGTCGGGCCCAGGTCGGCACCGGTGCCGATGTCCTCATCCCAGGGTTCGTGGTGGATGGCGATGAGACCAAGCAGTACCTCATCCGGGCCGTCGGCCCCACCCTGGGCGGGCTTGGCGTCGCTGGGGTCCTGGAAAACCCGACCCTGACCGTTTTCCAGGGCACTACCGAAATCATCACCAACGACGACTGGCAGGACGCGGCCAACCTGGCCGAACTGGTTACCGTCAGCAGCCAGGTCGGCGCCTTCGCGCTGGACGACGGCAGCGCCGATGCCGCCGTGCTCATCACACTGGATTCCGGCGCCTACACGATCAAAGTTTCCGGCGTCGGCGACACAACCGGCGTCGCCCTGGTCGAGATCTACGAGGTGGTTCAACCGTAGAATTCTCACCGGAGAGATTCCGTCACCGGCCGGTTCCCAAAAGGGGGCCGGCCGGTATGCGTTGTGATTTCCAGATGGAGGGCTGTCCTTCCGTCTTCGCTTTGCTACGCCGGGACATGCCCGGGCAGCCGCACAACGATTCAGGACATCCTCTTCTGTAGGGGCGCGCCTCGTGTGCGCCCTCCTCGCTTCATGTAACGACCTCTCTGCTGAGGGCGCACACAAGGCGCGCCCCTACAATTTGGCCCTACCGATAGATGATATCCCGGATCGAGTCGCTCCGGTACCTTACCGTCTGTCCATCGACCCGCTCAGCACCGGGCTGACCGGCGGCGGCGTCCGCTTCGTGCGTGTGGAAGTAACGTTTCTCCATCACAAAGGGCCCCTCGATGGCAAAGGGCGGAAGCGGATCCTTGCGCTGGCGTTCGACCGCTTCCCGGATTCCTTCCCGAATCCGCTGGTGCGCAACCGACGCGGAGACCGAGATGGCCGAGCCGCGGCTCAAGCCTTTCTTGACCGATGCCGTCACGATTCCCGGGATCAGTTCCTCGGCTTCCCGGCAGGCATCCTCCTCGCCGCTGAGAAAAATCAGGGGCAAACCAAGCGAACCCTGGTAGAGCGCAAACTGGGCGATCTCACCAATCAACTGCCCGTTCAGCTTGTAAAAGTCGATCGTCCGGCTGCTCTGGGTATGATTCTGATTGCTGGTCGGCACCCCCGCCATGGCATGCTGACCGATCATCACACAGGCGTCATATCCCGCCACGATCGGGTCCCGGCCCGACCGCGGACCGTTCGGTCGACCGTGGATCAGTTCAGCCGCTGGATGGAGGTCCTCCCACCAGATGGCGCCGGGTCCGTGTCCGTCCGCAACCAGCACGTCTTCCACCCCCACATCAAGCATCCCTTGAATCGCCGCGTTGACCTCGGCCGTGACGATCCGCATCCCGCGGTCGTGATAGCGACCGTCCGGGTAGGATTGATCCTCAAACGAGACAATGCCCGCACAACCTTCCATGTCCGTCCCGACGTAAACCTTCTTCATGGGGTCGAAAGTTGATCCGATTCCGACCCGAGTTCAACGTCTCAACGAATATTTCACCCAAATTTTTTCGGTTTTCCAACTGATGGTCCGAGTCGCAATCAGGTATCGGGTCCTACCTTGCCAGAGAGAGGGGATGGATCCCCTTGCCAAGTTCAAAGGACGAGCCCACCGAGCTGACCACGGCATGCTTGCGATCCA
>QNAI01000142.1 GCA_003641745.1 Verrucomicrobiota bacterium
GCCAAACGATACCCCCGACGGCGTTGAGCAGGTGCCATTTGAGCGCCTGGTGAAAAACTCTGATGTGATTTCGATTCACATTCACGCAACGCCTCAGAATACGAATCTCTTCAGCGCTGGCGTTTTTGGAATGATGAAGAGAGGTGCGATCCTCATCAATACCAGCCGGGGGGAGATAATTGACGAAGACGCCTTCCTGGCTTCACTTCGGAACGGCCAATTGGCTGGGGCGGGAGTCGATGTCATCGCAGGTGAGAGGAGACCGGATATTGAGGATCATCCTCTGATCCAGTATGCGAAGAATCATGAGAATCTCTTGATCACACCTCATATCGGAGGCGTCACTTATGACTCCCAAGCCCTGGTCAGCGAACGGATTGTCGATCGAATCGTCGAATTTCTCGAACCAATTAATCAAAGTGCCCATAAATGAAAACCGCGGTCTTAGGCGTCACTCTTTTCTTGTCCTGCCTTCCCTTTGCTGGCTGCCTCCCGTCCGGGGACAAGCCGGAGAAGGAGGGATTGGATGGCACGTCGTCCGTCGAGAAACCGGTCCGGGTTGATTCATCTGCGGAAGAGCAGGGTGGATCCGTCGCCGCAGAGGTCGCTGTTCCAGGATTTCGCGGCCCACCCCGGTTCGAATCGCGTGTGGCCTCAGGAGAACTTCCGCCGGTCGAGGAACGCCTGCCCGAGAATCCGCTCGTGGTGACGCCGTTTGACCGACCCGGTACCTACGGAGGAAGTATTCGGCGGGCCGTGATTGCCGATATCGCAGACTATACGGCCGCATTCAAGACACTGAATGAGAACCTGATGGTTTACGATCGGGCGCCTCCCTTTCAAATCAGGTCCAATCTGGCGGAGAGCTATGAATTCGAACCAGATGGACGATCGGTAACCCTCCGGCTTCGCCGCGGGATCAGATGGTCAGACGGAACACCGTTCACGGTCGATGATATCCTGTTCTGGTACAACGACGTCATCCTGGATGAGGAAGCTCGCAACAATCCCATCTTTCCGAGCCGTTGGATGAATGGCGGGGAACCGGTCACACTGGAAGAGTTGGACCCGCTGACCTTGAGGATATCCTCTCCGCGACCCATGGGCATGATACTGGACACCCTCAGCTACGAGAGGATTGCAATTCCCAAACACCTGTTTGCGCCCGTTCATCCCCGCTATAACCCGGACGCAACCTATGAAGGATTTCGTGATCACACGACGCCCGCCCGGTTGACGCTGGAACCCGGTACGCCGAGTCTATCGGCCTGGGTCCCGGTTTCGTGGACGCGAGGTCAACGCGTGATCTTTGAGCGAAACCCCTACTACTGGAAGGTTGATACCCTGGGTAACCAACTGCCTTACGCCGATACATTTGAAGTCGGCGTGGTCCCGAGCATCGATCTCATCGCCCTGAAGTTCATCAACGGTGAGATCGACCTGATCGGGCACTACCGGTTTCCGAAGGTATACCAGGCGTTGAAATTCGAAGAGAAGCGTGGCGGGTTTTCCGTTCGCCTGGGAGAACCGTTCCCGAACACTGCCCTGTTTCTGAACTGGGATGCGGAGCGCCCGGCTCTTCGTGAGGCCTTCCGAAATCGCGACGTCCGTATCGCCCTCTCCCAGGCGCTCAACCGTAGCGAGATCAGCGAGATTGTCTACCAGGGTCTCCTCACTTCGACCGGGGACTACACCTCTTTTGATCCGGAGCATGCCCGGACGTTGCTTGATCGCGCCGGCTATCGGGATGGTGACGGTGACGGAGTCCGGGAATTGCTGGACGGCTCGCGGTTCGAATTGACCATCGATGGCTATTCCGACTCGGAAATCCCGGACATTTGCCAACTCATCGCTCCGCGTTGGAACGAAATCGGAGTGAAAACCCATCTCAGGATCGCGATGCAGGAAATTATCACACCGCGGCGAATCAACGGGGAGTTTGAAGTGACTTTCTACAACCCGCCAAGCGACCTTCTGATTTCATCTGAAAAGGTGGCCATCACCGGCTCAAACGAACCGTTCTGGCACCGAAACGCCTTGGATGAAGGACCGGACTGGCTGCGGGAGTTGACGGTCCTGATCAACCAGGCAAAGGAAACAGTCGACCGGGATAAACGCCTCGAGCAATTGGCCCGTATTCAGAATCTCCATGCAAAAAACATACCCTTCATTCCCTTGGGAGAGACCAGATGGATCTGGGCCGCAGGCAATCGTCTGGGCAATCTGCCTTCACAGATATCGACCGCAGATTATTTTCGAAACTGGCCTTGGACGATCTTTCACGAACAGGTCTACGTGAGAGAGTAGGGGTCATGGCCATTCGGTTTGACCCCTACTTCACGGAACCGCCTCGAAGCCGAAGGAATGCAGGCGCGCCGCTCCGTAGAACCGGAAACGAAGGCGGATGCGCCCCGAATCAATTTCGGCGAATTGCCGACCACGCCAGGCAACCGGTGCCCTCAGGGAATCGACCTGCATGTCCGAACAATCTTCCCGGCTGAACCCGGGCAACGGCAGGTCACGTCTCTCTTCGAGTACCTCCACCTCAATCCAGCTCCGATTCTGCTGGACGGCCGAGACATTCAGCACGAGACGAACCTTGCGATCGGAGATCTCGATCGGCTGGCTCACGGCCGATCCCGGGGTTTCGCGGTCGATCGTCTCGAAACAGGTGAATCGGTCCAGTGGAAGGGTTGCCAGGCCCATGCGTGAAAGGCGCGCCGAACCCGAGTTGTTCAGATACGAGCATTCAGGCAGGTTGTGGCTGCCTGGCCAGCTGGACCATTCGTGGCCCTGACCGCAATAAAAGAGATAAAGGGTGTCGTCCTTGACGATCAGCTTGTCGGAAATCACGAGGAAACCGTCATCCCATTCGCCGTGGCGTCCGCGGCTGATCAGTTTCTGGTGAGGTTGAATCCGCCGGAAATCTTTTCCATTGTGACTGACCGCGAGCCGAATATCGGCGTGGTAGGTTCCATGGTTGCCGTACCCGTCGGGAACATACCATCCATATTCGTAAGGCATGACATATCCTCCCGCGTAGGGTGCCAGCATGAGGAAATGATTCTCCGTCTCCCGACCGCCATCCGGCGAGAGAATCGGCGTTGGGCTGACGAAACTGGTATAGTTTTCGAGGTTGGGACCACAGACCAGGTATTTGGTGCGGATGAGCGGTGGACCCGGCTTCCGGTTTGGTTCGAGGTTCTGCCAGACCAGCTTGAATCGCCGCTCTGGATCCGGATCGTCGTCGTCGAGAACGAGCGCGACGAGATCGCCCCACGGTCCCTTCCAACCCGGAATGTCGACCGGTGCGCCCACTGTCCAATGGATGCCGTCAGGGGAATACGCAACCAAGTGCTCGCGGGAAAACCCCGGCCGGGGAGTCAGCATCGGTGGACGGCGCGTCGTGAGCATCTTGTAGCGCTTCGCGGGATCCGGTTCGGCTGGATCCTTGACCACCCTGCCGGCCGACATGAGGCAGATATTATTGTCCTTGTTTCCGTTGTAATCGAAAAGACCCAGATTCGGTTTTTCCCAATGGATTCCGTCCTCGCTGATGGCATATCCCAGGGCATACCACAGCTCGGTCGACAGATCGGTGCCGCAATACCAGCTCTTAAACAGACCTTCCTCATGGTCGTAGATGACCGTCCCTTCCCACGGTACGGCCCGGCTTGAATCCCATTCGTGCAGGTCCCCAAGGGGCAGGACCGGATTGTCGGGGTGCTTCACCGCTTCGCAGACCCGGTGGGAAAGCCCCTCGATTGATTGAAATCCGTCGGGGTAGAGCAGAACGGTCTTGGAACCAGCATTGTTATTCATTGATTTCATCCAGTGGGAAAATCGGACGGGCCACCCGCACAAAAGGCAATCGACTGATGTTTCGATCGGTGCATCCGGGTGTGTCCACGGTGACCACTGCCTTGTGTATGTCCGCATAGGCTGCGCGGAACAGCTTGTGAGATTTCTGCACGATCAGATCCAGGGATTCGGGCTGGAGACCCATGCTTCTCCAGATCTCAGGATCATTCAACATCGAGCTGAATTCGGCCACGAGCAGAAAGATACCCGTGCCTGTTTCCACCAGAGCACGTCTTCCGACGTCCATGGTGATTCCAGAAAAAGAGGTGCCATTGACCTCAATCGGTTTACTGGAAAGGCGTTTCACGACGCCGCGCAAGGTAACCGGCGAATTATATCCGCCCGGGCCGTTACCTTCGCCAATCGTGCATTCCATCATTTCTCCCTCACCCGCCGTCCATGCTCTGTCCAGCGCGACCGCGTCCACGATCGGTATCGCCGTGCGCGGCGGATCGGTCAGGGACAGGACGCCGCGAAGAATCACCGTGCTGTCACCCACCCCTCCCGCTGTGGTGATATCGCCTGAGTCGATAACCGATACCGGTCGCGCTTTGAGGTCAAGTGAAGCCAGGAATTCCTCGATGTCCGGGCAATCCGAGAAGAACGCCCTGCGCTGTCGCCAGATCCGCTCGGCGGCGCCTGTGAATTCACGTTCCATCTGGGGAAGGCCGCCCTGTTCGACATAGGCGAGCATGGCGATGCCGTGACCTTCCAGGTCAATCCAGGGATGGGTGCAAAAGGCGGATGCGCTGAAAACGTCCGGGCGATCTTCCCAGGCTCGGATGCGCCCCATCAGGTCCGCCATCGGCCCTTCCAGGGTCTCGGTGTGGTCGACGGGAAGGATCATCGGGATCCGCTTGAATGCGATTTCCAGTTTTGGCCGGGTCCTGATAAGGTGCAGCAGGGCCCTGGCGGCCCGGCTTCCGGTTTCGCCCATATCGACATGCGGGTAAGTTCGGTAACCGACGAGAAGATTGGAGTGCCTCAGCATGCGGTCCGTGACGACGGCATGGAAGTCGAGCGAACACACGACTGGAAGGGAAGATCCCACCACTTCCCGCACTCGTTCCAGAATCCATCCCGCGCAATCATCCAGATGGTCAGCCGCCTGCGATCCGTGGAGCGAAAGCAGAACGCCATCGACGGGTAAGGCCTGTCTGAGTGATTCAACAATTGCTGAAGTCAGTTCCTCCAGGGTTTCCTCTTTCAATGGCCCCGAGGTGACCGCCCACGCGGCGTGACCGGCAATGATCTCAATCGGCTCACCATCACTTTCAAGTGCGTCGAAAAACCCACCGATTTCCGTGTTGGTCCCTTGCAACCGACTTCTGATCGAATTGCCGGATAGGAGATAGCCGCGCTTGAAGGTCTCGATATCCGTCCGGACCGGGCTGAAACTGTTGGTTTCCTGGTAGAGACCCGAGAGGAAAATCTTCATGTGAAGTAGAGGCTTCGATCAGAAAGCCTCCGGTCTTTTCTAATTGCAAGACTGGCATCGCCACCTAACGTCCCCTCCATGTACGTACCTTACAGGCAACCAAGTGTAGCATACAGTCCTGTGATCGGGTCGACGACCGGAGTAAAAGAAGGAACTTTCAAATGTTGAGTCGGGTCATTACTTTTTTCCGGACCGGTCCCGATCAGCCCTTGATCGAAGATGAGGGTCTGGTCCGAAAAATTTTCAAGAGCAAGCGGTTGCGGCTTTTCATCTGGCTGATCATTGGATACGGGTTTTTCTACACGTGTCGTCTGAGCCTGTCGGTTGCGAAAAAACCGATGCTCGACGAAGGAGTTCTGAGTGTCGAACAGATGGGGAACATCGGCGCGATCCTGCTCTACGTCTACGCCTTCGGCAAATTCTTCAACGGGTTCCTGGCGGATCGCGCGAACATCCGGCGCTTCATGTCGACCGCTCTTCTGTGCTCGGCCGTGGTCAACCTGATTTTCGGTTGGATGAATCTGTTCTGGATGTTTGCCGTTCTCTGGGGGCTGAATGGTTGGTTCCAGTCCATCGGATCCGCTCCGAGCGTGGTGTCGATCTGTCAGTGGTTCAGTCAGAAGGAACGCGGCACCCGCTACGGCGTCTGGGCCGGGGCGCACAACATAGGGGAGGGACTCACCTTCGTCGGTACATCACTGCTGGTCAGCGCCTTTGGCTGGCGATGGGGTTTCTGGGCTCCCGGTCTGGTCTGCATTTTTATCGCGATCATGCTGTTCCGCAACCTTGCCGATCGGCCGAGAACCTACGGCCTGCCACACGTGGCGGACTTCACCAAGGACTATAGTGGAGGCAAGCCCACCGGGGCTTCGGTTTGGGAATTGCAGAAGGTCGTGCTCAAGCATCCCATCGTATGGGTACTCGGTCTGAGCAGCGCGACCATGTATATGGCCCGTTATGCGGTAAACAGCTGGGCCATATTCTACCTTCAGGAGGCGAAAGATTACACTCTTGCCTCTGCGGGGACGGCGATGGCGGCCTATCCGATCATCGGTTTCATGGGTGCGATCTTTTCCGGTTATTGCTCGGACCGTTTCTTTGGCTCCAAGAGGAATATCCCCACCCTTATTTACGGCATTATGCCGATCGCCGGGCTGTTCCTTCTTTATAAAGTCCCACCGGGAAACCTGGTTCTGGATGCGATCGCACTCGGGATTTTCGGATTTGGCATCGGCGGGCTGATTGTTTTCCTGGCCGGACTCATTGCCGTGGACGCCATGCCCAAGGGGGCTGCCGGTGCAGTCAAGGGAACCATCGGGCTCTTCAGTTACCTGGCCGCAGCGACGCAGGACTGGATCAGCGGGCGGCTGATCGAGAATACAAAAACAGTGGTGGCCGGAGAGGTTGTCTACGATTTCGGCCCCGCCTTTTATTTCTGGATCGGCTCGGCCATCGCTTCAATGTTCCTTGCCCTCATCGCCTGGAATATCAAGCCTCACGAATAGGAGTGACCGTTGATTGCCCAAGCGCGGCTGGCGCAGAACGATCGACGATGGCACAATATCTGCCGCTGCATGCGACTGGATTCGGGTGTCGCATGAGAAGCGGCTGAACGAAAGGAAGGTCCCGGTTTCAATGATTTCTCAAGAGAAGGAAACGCCCGGGTTGGGTCGAAAAATGCGTTACGCGCAGGTGGGTCTTGGCGGACGGCATGCCATGTTTCGCGATGCCATCATCGGAGAATACAGCGAGCACTGCGAAATGGTCGCAATGTGCGACCTGAACGAAGGCCGGTTAAACCTGTCGATCAATCAGGTTGCCGAGAAAACGGGTCAGCGAATCCCCGGTTTTCCGGCCGAGGATTTCGATCGGATGATTGGAGATACGAAACCGGATTGCGTGATCGTGACATCCCGCGACAGCACCCACGACCATTACATTTGTCGGGCCATGGAGTTGGGCTGCGATGTTATAACGGAAAAGCCCATGACCATTGATGAGGTGCGTTGCCAGCGCATCATCGATACCCAACAGGCCACGGGTCGCAAGGTCACCGTCACCTTCAACTATCGCTATTCACCTCCGCGGACCCAGATCAAGGACCTCCTGCTCTCGGGGATCATCGGTGAAGTTCTTTCGGTTGATTTCCATTGGATGCTCAATACCCGGCACGGCGCCGATTATTTCCGCCGCTGGCATCGAAACAAGGCCAACTCGGGTGGATTGATGGTACACAAGGCGACCCATCACTTTGATATGGTCAACTGGTGGCTCTCCAGCGTGCCGGACTCGGTTTTTGCAACAGGTCATCGCCGATTCTATATTCCGGAAACCGCTGAACGTTACGGACTCTCCAAACGCGGAGAAAGATGTTACGGATGCCCGGAGGCGGACAGGTGCCCCTTCTTCCTCGATATTGGTCAAAGCAACACCAAGGCGAGCAAGAATATGAAGGCGGTCTATCTCGATTGCGAAAAATATGATGGGTATGAGCGCGATCGCTGTGTTTTCAGCGATGAAATCGATATCGAAGACTCCATGAATCTGGTGGTATCCTATCGCAACGGCGTGAAGATGGCTTATTCACTCAATGCGTTCAGCCCCTGGGAGGGTCATGTCGTTTCATTCAATGGGACACGGGGACGAATCGAGCACAAATGCGAGGAGAAGGTCTATATCAATGCGGACGGCACCGTTCCCGGGGCGTTGGTCCGCGAAGGGACCTGGACGCGCATCTACCCGCATTGGGAGCCTGCCTACGAGATTGATCTGTGGACGGGGGAGGGCGGTCACGGTGGTGGAGACGCCCCGCTGCTCGACATCCTGTTCAATCCCGTCCCACCGGATGACAAGTACCTCCGTGGTGCCGACCAGCGAGCGGGTGCCTGGTCGATTTTGACCGGGGTGGCGGCCAATCATTCAATGGCGACGGGGCGTGTCATCAGGATTGACGATCTGGTATCCGGTCTCGATCTCCCCGATTACCCGGAGGGACCGGACACCGGAGGACCGCTTCCCCTCCCGGACGCAGGATAAGGGGCGATTGTTCGAAGTGCTGCCCATCATTATTCGGAGGGTCGACTTCCACGTCGACCGCTGCGTGAGGACGGCTGACGTGGAAGTCAGCCCTCCGAGAATTACAGATGCCGGGTCGTCCTTGTTTGGGCATCAGCCCGGATCCGGACCCCTTCGAACCTTTTCACGCACATCCCGAATGATCGGGTGAGCATCGAGTGAATTGGCGGTCATGGGTGCCGTCCCGGGCCAATTCCTGGCGGGTCTGTCGCCAGGAATCCGCCCAGGTCTCCGCATCGTGCAGTTCGCTGTCCGGATTCGATCGACTGCGCGCGACGAATCCCGGATACCACGACCGTCCGGACGGTTGGCCTATCGGGTTGTAACGAAGGTCAAAGCTCCAGCGAATCGACTCGGTTTTATTCGGTCGGGCCGCATGCATCACCCTGCTGTCGAAGAGGACGATGGCGC
>QNAI01000143.1 GCA_003641745.1 Verrucomicrobiota bacterium
CGAACTCTCCAACCAGGAGATCACCGAGGCTCTGACCCCTGCCCACCTGCAACGTATCCGCGAGGTCAAGAATCAGCGAAAGGTACTCCAGGAATCCGATACCACCCTGGCCTCTGAAGAGGGTCGACTGGACGACGACCTGAAACGCAACGATCAGGAACTGCTTATGATCGAGTCCTGGGTCGAGGAACTGGGATCCGCCCGTACCCGGATCGAGGAGCTCAAAGAGGCACGGCGGCCAAGGGCCGAAATCAAGCTTCAGGTCGAGGAAACCCCCAGTCCAGAACCGCAAAAAGTGGAGGAGGAATCTCCGCCCCCGCCCGACCAGAATCGACCCAAGCAGAAAAAGAAAACGAGCGGCCGCAAGGGCGGCCTGTCCCGACGCTTTGCGCTTCGGGGTCTGACCTGAGGACACTCAGAGTCGACGCCGCGGAGACTATCGAAACTCCCGGCGAAGGTCTTCCATGGACACCGGACGCCCCAGGACCGCATCAGCCCCCGGCCAATCTCCGGAGACAGATGTATCCGTATCTGAGATACAAACGATCCGCGGACGATCAATGGTGTGCCCGGCCCGCAACCGGTCGATCAGATCACGGGCCGACCGCTGCCCGGGATCGATATCGATCACTACCAGGTCGATTCGTTCCAGGTCCGCACCGGCCTGAGGATCATCCGGATCGCCCATAACCACAGACCCGCAACTCAATCGGGCAAGCAGGGCCGCCAGGACTCGGCCGTTGATTCTGCGGTCGGTCAGGACGAGCGCGACCCGATCGGTCGGAGGTTGCGTCTGAAGGGCCCAGGTCGATTCCTCCCGGAGTTCCCCGTCCTCAACAGACCGGTGGGCGTCAAATCCCTTCCGGAGTTTGCGCACCGCCTCCCACAGTGCTTCGACCGACTGGGAGTTCTCGTCCCCGGGCTTGGGATCGACGGTCTCCTGCCTGTGGGCGAGGAGTCGATCAATCAGCGGGAACAGGTCCGCTTCGGCCTGATCAAGGCTCGGCTCAATTCTGGCTTGGTCGGCAGACGGCTTCCCCTCCCCGTTGGCGTCATGCCACGGATTCAGGTCAAATTCCATCACCGCGACAAAATTATAGATTTCACCCATCTCATTAATGATCGGCGAAATGGTCGCTTCTTCGGTATACAAGGACCCGTCCTTTCGGCGATTGACGAACCGTCCCCGCCAGACGCTCCCGGTCCTGATCTTGGTCCAGAGTTGCCGATAAAAATCCTTCCCGTGATATCCGGACTTGAAGATCCTGGGGTTGGCGCCCCGCACATCCTCCAACCCGTAGCCCGTGGCTTCGGTAAATCGTGGATTGATGTAGGTGATGGCTCCGTTCCGATCGGTGATCAGGACCCCGGCAGGACTCTGTTCGACGGCGCGGGAGAGCTCACGCAACTTCATATTGCTCAAATGCAACTCTCTATTGGCCTCACCGATCTTGCGCCCCTGCGCCTCCACCATCTCGCTCTGTCGGATAATTTCCGCGTTCTTTCCCCGTAGAGCCTGCTCCGCCCGTTGCTTGAGTCGGTAACGACTGTGGAGAATGATCAGGAACCCAACCACGGCCCCAAAAGCGATGACGAGAGAGTTGCGGGTCAGGCGACTCACCCGGTTGGCCTGGGCCAGCAGCACAATTTCCTGCTCGTTTCGATCTATGGTCAACTGGTGAAGTTCCCCTTCAAGCCTGAGAGTGTCGATCTCACGGTCTTTCTGCTCGAGCTGAAGATCAGCCTCCAATTCAGCCACCCGGTCCGCATTCTCGAGGAGGATAATCTGCTGATCCAGGCGCCGGGTTTCCGCCAGAGACAGATAAGCCTCGGCAAACCTCCCCAGTTCAGACTGCACCATCGCCTGCTGTTGATGCAAATCGCGAAGCATGACGGGGTCACCTGCCTTGCGAGCGAACTCTATACCCTCGTTCAATGCCGCCGAGGCCTCTTCAAAATGGCCAAGCCTGGATTGCGCGACCCCAAAGTGCAGCAGGGAATAGGCAAGGCTGTAGGGGATGCCCAATGACCGGTTTATCTCCAGAGCCGCTGCGCAGGACTCCAGGGCCTCCTCGTGCCGTCCCAGATGATTGTAAATCTGGCCGGCATGGCTGAGCGAGATGGCCATCCCTTCGGGACGCCCCAATTGGCGCTCCAGTTCGAGTGAGGCCAGATGAAAATCGAGAGCTTCGTCCAGTTCACCCTGCGCTCGTTTGACCCGGCCGAGATTGTCCAGGACATCGGCCAGACCGAACAGATCGCCCCTGCGCTCGTAGATCCCTCTCGCCCTGATCAGACACTCCTGCGACACCTCAAGGTCACCCATTTCAAAACGGACGATCGCAAGATTATTGAGGGTCGAAGCCGCCGAATGATCGTCTCCCATCTCTTCCTTGAGACGAAGACTCTCCATATAGTAGGCCAGAGCATCGGCATAACGTCCCGTTCGCGCGTTGATCAGGCCGATATTATTGAGAATCTTCGCTGTCTCGGCCGGATCGCCGATTTCGCGTCTGAGCAAGAGGGTTCTTTCTGCCAGTTCAAGAGCCTCGGTCATTCGCCCGGCGGTCAGGGAGACACCGACCCGTTCGTTCAGGGCCGAGGCCAACAATTCGGGTTCGCCGAGCTTCTCAACCAGATGGTAGGCCCGATGCGCCTCATCCGTAGCCCGCTCAAGGTCACCCAGTTCGCGAGCCAAACCCGCCACCTGGATTCTCAATTTCGCCTCGGCCTCAGGTTGCGAGGCCCAGGGTTCGTTCAAAGCGTTCTCAGCCAATTCAAGAGCCCCGGCAAGATCTGTCTCCATCAAAGTGTTGATCCGCACCAACATCGAAGTGACCGGTTCCGATGACTGACTTTCCGCCCTTATCGTGGGGAGGATCAACTGGACAACCAAGACGCAGATACCCAACAGCAGGCTAGGTCGCGGGCAGATCTGCGATATGAGATGGGTTCTGACCATGAGGAAAGCCCCTTCCCGGGGGCCCCTCCATAATCAGCACGATTCCGGGCAGTGCAATACCTGAGGATTCACGGCACCGACCGGCTCAGACCAGCGCCTGACTGAACTCCAGGGTCTTCGGCTTCACCAGCCGCTCAAAGTCATGGTAGGACATCTGGATCAATCGAGAATGGGACCCGGCGTTGAACGCGATCACCCGATCACGAGTCAACTCTTCGGCCACATAGACCGGCATCCCGTAAAGCGGGCCAAAAGGAGGCATCGCCCCGACTTCGGAATCGGGAAATCGATCCATAAACTCCTTTTCGGTGGCCAGTTCCGCCCGCCCGGCTCCCGCCATTGCCGCGAGGTGCTGCAAATCGATCTGCAGATTGGCCGGTAGTACCGCCATGGCCAGGCTGCCATCGAGCCGGACCACAACCGTCTTGGCCAGAAACCTCCCGGGGATATGAGTCAAAGCAGCGATCTCCTGCGCCGTATAAGCGGGTGCATGGGGAACGACTGCGTATTTGATATTCTTCTGATCCAGGTATTCCTTGATGCTTCTGAGTTTCATTGCCGTGCTTGGGTCAAGGTTGGGGTTCTCTATCCGGATCGCCCGCCAATCCCTGCCTGCGGAACGACCGCTTCATTATACCACACCACCCGCCGGAGTCGAATCCACAACGAGAAGTCTCAGAAACAGCTGACGCAGGATGCGAATTACACCCATGCCAGAAGACCTGATCGAGCCGGACCCAGAGGAGAACAGGCTGCATCTGGTCAGGGTCTGCAGGACCCCCGATCAGGCCCATGACCTGGGACTCTACCTGCTCGCAGCCGGCCTGGCATATTGGGTTGTTCCCGATGGAAATTCTTATGCCCTCCTGGTTGAAACCCAAGAGTTGGATGAGATCCCCAAAATCCTCGAACAGGATTCGTTTGCCCAAACCGAGACCCCGGCAATTCAGCCGGCCGCTTCAGTCTCCCGCCTCGGACCTCTCGTCGCCTTTTGGGGTCTGATCGCCGGCATTTCCATCCTGGCCTGGAACGTGAGGGTCGATCTGGTCGCTCGTGGCGGACTCCTGACCGACCGGTTTTTTTCCGACGCAGAAGGTTGGCGCATCATCACGGCTCTGACCCTGCATGCCGACGCAGGTCACCTCGCCTCCAACCTTCTGGCCGGCATGGCCATAACCTTTGCCCTGGGTCAATGGATTGGCAGCGGCAGCGCACTGCTGATCACCCTGGGAGCCGGGACCCTGGGCAATCTGCTCACTATTGTTCTCAGGCACCCAAGTCAGATCATCAGTCTCGGCGCATCGACCGCTGTCTTCGGGGCCCTGGGCGCCCTCTCAGCCATGCCGGGTCTTTTTCAATCCATTGGCCGAATTCGCCGGCGCTGGCTCCCGCTCGCTACCGGAGTGATCGTCCTCGGCCTTTGCGGAGTTGGTGATACCCGCACTGATGTGCTCGCTCACGCCTGTGGATTTGTCGCCGGTTGGGCCATCGGACGACTGCATATCCGGTTCAAGACAGCCCGCCCGTCCAAGGTGATCCATGACCCCACCCGATTCTTCCTCGCTTGCCTGATCCCCATCCTGGCCTGGCTCTGGGCACTCCAGTCGTGAGGCACCTGAAGATCGGGCTTTATCCCGGTGGTCGAATCTGTTAGCCTTTTTTACTGGTCGCAGGTAACGCGGACCCTTTCGACCAGATCGACGTTTTTGCCCCCGGACCGTCCGCCCTGCCAACCCATGCCCACCAGCGACGACGGACCCCCAACCACCCCTCCATGGCGTGTTCTCGTGGCCGAAGATCACCTCATGGTGCGCGAAGGCCTGATCGCCCTGCTCAAGCAGGATGAACGCATCGAAGTCGCTGCCCGAGCCTCGACCGCTTCGGAGGTCAAGCAACAACTCCGCGCGCACTCGATAGACCTCCTGCTTCTCGACCTGATGCTCGGCGACTCAGACGGCGTTACCCTGATTAAAGACCTCTTGGGCGAATTCTCCGGCTTGCGGGTGCTGGTCATTTCAGCGCACAACGATCCGCTCTTCGCCGAACGCTCACTCAAGGCGGGAGCCCTGGGCTTCATCACCAAGGAGGAACCGGCCGCATCCATCTTCGATGCGATCAAGGAAGTCATGGAGGGACGGTTTGCCATTACCGAGAGCCTGGCCTCATCCATCCTCAAGCGCCGCCTGAAACACCCCGGCCCGACCGGTGAACTGAACATCTCGAGCCTGTCCGATCGCGAACTCCACGTGTTCACCCTCTTGGGCAAAGGCCTGACCAGCCGCCAGATCTCGGTTCAACTCAAGATCAGCATCAAGACCGTCGATGCCCATCGCGAGCACATCAAGAGCAAGCTCATGCTGGAGAATTCATCCCACTTGATCCGGCACGCCGTAATCTGGGTCCAGCATCAGGAAGCATCGCGTTCCGCCGCCCTCTGAGTCTCAGCACTCGCTGAAGAACCGACGCCCCCGACTCAAGCCCAGGCCTTCCGTCGCCTTGACCCGTGGAGGATCTGTGCGCTCTGGAACCGGCCGGCTCGTCCGGATGGTCTTTCTTCTCGGAAAATAACGCCGAAGTTCTCCCTCGCCGACCCCTCGAAGATCGTCGATCTTTTTCACAAGGTGGCCGGAGTCAAAGAGATCGGGTTTCAGGTCCTTGGTTTTCATTCGAGTATGTGCCGGTCGTTCAGCAGGGGTTCTGCCCTGACAGACATGGTGTAAGCTAATTCAGTTTCCGAGTTCTGTCGGCCCACGGGATGCATTTTTACACCCAGGTAACAGATTCTAGATCGACAGGGTGGGTTCCTGGTTAAGGAAGAGCTTCGAAAAATCCGGGGCGGAACAAACTTTTCCCGACCCGAACTGCGTGTACCCTGCAACTCCGCCCCCTTTACTTGATCCAAAGCACCGGCCACTTGGTCACGATATTCCCCGCGGAACCACGGCCCTTCACCCCCAAGGTGGAGAAATCAAACTCAAACTCCTTGATCCGCGCCCGACACCGGCCGGACAATTTCACCTTCACCAAGGGCGGGGCGTCTTCCTTGCGAATCGAGAAAAAATGAACCTTGGAGCCCTTGTTCCCGCGACCCAGGTGGTAAATCTTTTCCCGGGTGATCCCGGGCATCCGGAACCGCTTCGCCAAGGTGCGTCCCGATCCGCCGTCCAGGTAAGCCAGATTATAGACGGAGTCGTTGTTCTTCCGGAAAAGAGCCACATGAATGATGTCCTTACCCATGAAAACTTTGACCCCGACCCGGGAAACTTTCATGGTCCCGTCCATCATGAAGCAGATGACATCATCGAGGGTTGAGCACTCGCAGACCTGCTCCTCTTTCTTCAGGCCGGTCCCGATGAACCCCTCCTTGCGGTTGACGTAGAGCTTCTCGGTGACCAGGGCCACCTTCTTGGCCGCCACCGTCTGGATCGTCTCGATCACCGTCCGCCGTTCCCGCCCCTGACCGTATTTCTCCTTCAGACGGGTGAACCAGGCGATCGCATAGTCCGTGAGTTTGCGCAGATGACGCCGAACCTCCCGCATCTCCTTCTCCAACCCCTTGATGTGTTCGTTGGCCTTGAAACGATTGTAGGCCGAGATCCGCTTGATCCGGATCTCGGTCAGTCGGACGATATCCTCCTCCGTCACGGGTCGGCGCAGTCGGTCCAGATAGGGCTCAAGTCCGGTTCGGATCTCGATCAGCACATCCTCCCATGTCTTTGATTTCTCAATACGTCGGTAGATACGCTTCTCGATGAAAATCCGCTCCAGGGACTCGGCGTGCCATTTGTCCTCCAACTCGGCCAGGCGAATCTGGAGTTCCTGCTTCAGCAGTTCGACCGTCCGTTGCGTACTCCGTCGGATGATCTCCGAAACCGAAGTGAACAGAGGTTTGTCGTTCTCGATCAAGCAGGCATTCGGCGAAAGCGTGACCTGACAGTCGGTGAAGACAAACAGTTGGTCAATGGCGTTCGAGGTATCGGTGCCCTGGGGCAGGTGGACCAGGATCTCAACCTTCTCGGCCGTGTTGTCATCGATGTGCCGAACTTTGATTCTCCCCTTGCCTGAAGCGGAGATGATCGAGTCGATGAGCGAAGTCGTCGTCGTGCCGAAGGGCAGTTCCGTTATGGCCAGCACGTACTTTGTGCGCTGTTCTATCCGGGCTCTAACCAGCACTTTCGAACCGCGCTGACCATCGTTGTAGGCGGTAAAGTCGGCCCGACCGCCGCCCGGAAAATCAGGTAGTACCTGGAAGGGTTTCTCCTTCAGGCAAGCCACGGACGCATCGACCAACTCGATGAAGTTGTGCGGAAGGATACGAGTGGAAAGGCCCACCGCAATGCCTTCGGCCCCGTCGACCAACAGGAGGGGAAACTTGGCCGGCAGTGTGACCGGTTCCCGCTTGCGCCCGTCGTAGGAAGCCTGCCAGACCGTTGTCTTAGGGTTGAATAGTACTTCCCGGGCAAAAGGGGTCAACCTGGCCTCGATGTAGCGCGAAGCGGCCGCCCCGTCACCGGTGAGCGGGTTGCCGAAATTTCCCTGCGGCTCTACAAGCAATCCGCGCTGCCCCATCGCCACCAGAGCCGCACAGATGGAGGCATCACCATGCGGGTGCAAGGCCATGGTCTGGCCCACGATATTGGCCACCTTGTGAAAACGCCCGTCGTCAATCTCGAACAGCGTCTGCTGAATGCGCCTTTGGACCGGTTTCAGGCCGTCATGCAGGTGGGGCACCGCCCGGTCGAGAATGACATAACTGGCGTATTGAAGAAACCAGTCCCTGTACTGTCCGGCCAGAAGCGCACCATCAGCGGCTCCTTTTTTCCCGTGGTCACCCCCGCTTGTCTCGATCTCAACCGGGATCGTCTCCACCAGATCCTCAACGGGCTCCACCGGGGCTGGATGCACCCTCTTTTTTTTCCTCGGCCCAGTTTTCGAAGAGCGCTTTGGAGCCGGCGCTGACTCGGGCTCAGGTTTCGACTTTGGGGTGGGCCTGGCTTTCGCCCGGTCTTTTTTTGGCTCGGGTTCGCCGCTGAAGTCGAACTCGAGGGAATCCTGGATGGTCCGCTTCCGCTTCATGCGTTCACCAGGTCCTTTTCCACCATCAGGTTCTCAATGATAAATTCCTGCCGCTGCGCGGTATTCTTGCCCATATAGAACCCGAGCAATTTGTCCGTGTCATGCACCTGGGCCAGGGTGACGGGATCAAGTCGGATCGCCTTCCCGATGAAATCCTTGAATTCACCGGCCGAAATTTCGCCCAATCCCTTGAAGCGCGTGACCTCGTGGCTCTTCCCAAGGTCATCCATGGCACGGTTTTTCTCGATCTCGCTGTAGCAGTAGAGGGTCTTTTTCTTGTTTCGCACCCGGAAAAGCGGTGTCTGCAGGATGGACAGGTGACCATTTCGAATAAGATCGGGGAAGAACTGGACGAAGAAGGATATGAGCAGCAAGCGAATATGCATGCCATCGACGTCGGCATCAGTGGCGATGATCACCTTATTGTAGCGTAGGTCATCCAGACCGTTCTCGATGTTGAGGGCCGCCTGCAGCAGATTGAACTCCTCGTTTTCGTAGCAGACCCGCTTGCTCAGACCGTAGGTATTGAGCGGCTTGCCCTTGAGCGCGAACACCGCCTGGGTGGCGACATCTCGGCAGGCGGTGAGGGAACCGGCAGCCGAATCACCTTCGACGATGAAGATGGAAGAATATTCCGCCTTCTTGTCCTTGGTGTTGAGATGGACCCGACAATCCCGGAGCTTGCGGTTGTGCAGATTGGCCTTCTTGGCCCG
>QNAI01000144.1 GCA_003641745.1 Verrucomicrobiota bacterium
CGTTTTGAAGGATCTGTTCAGCCTCGCGGGCAGTGATAACTTGCTTCATGACTGGGAAGGCGGTTGGTAGGTAATGGTATCGATGATCGCCGCATTGAAGGCGTCGACCGGTGTGGGTTGAGTGAAAGGTGCAGTCGCTTCGGCGCCCTCGACATAGCCGATGACATCGCCCAGGCCGGCACCCAGGTTGTCATAGACGACCAGGCTGTTTCCCTTGGGCAGGGGGAGAAGAGGGGCACCCGCCATCTGCTGCCGACCCAGGGGCTGGATCATCAGGAAACGGCCGCCCCGATAGGATTCCTCCCTCTGGTTCAGCGTAACCTTGCCGATGACGTGTCCGAGTTTCATGGCTCAGTTGTCGACCAATCCAATGATCAGGTTGCGGAGGGGTGAATGAGAGTCGCCGACCAGGATGCGGGTGGTGGATCCGTCGGTGGAAAGAACCACTCGTTGGTGCAGGCCGGCTCCGTAAGGATCGACGGCCAGGACCGGGGCCCCATCGTCATTGCCGTCCGCGTCGAGCGGCTGGCAGATGACAGTCCGTCGCCCCGTCAGGCTGGGATGTGCAATCGTCGCGACCACCGAACCATCCACTCGTGCGTGAAGCATCTTCAGTAGATTCGCAGGTTGTCCACCATGACGCACCGACGGGTTCGGGTGAAAGTCTTGGGATTCGTGATGCCCTCACCCGTGGTGGTGGCGATTGAATAGCTCAGGTAACCCTCACCGCCCAGGCCAAGTCCGGCCGTGGAGGGTCCGTTCTTGACGAAAAGCGTGCTGTCAAGAGCACGGGCCATCGCCGTCATATGATCCACATTCAAGGAGTGGATAATGGATGAGTGTTTGTAACCGTGCTCGGCCTTTTTGGCCAATTCGATGCCCCGTTCAACGGACGGCACCCGAATCACCGGGATCATCGGCATCATCTGCTCTTCCATCACAAAGGGATGATCCGGATCGGAGTCGGCGAAAAGCAACTGGGTGTCGGCGCTCACTGTAATACCCGCCGTCCGGCCCAGCACACAGGCGTCCTTGCCGATCAGGTCCCGATTGAGAACCGGATGGGAACAACCGCCGGCATCCTTGCTGTCGGTGAAGGCTTCGGCGGTCAGCCGATCCAGCTGACTCCGGTTGAGCTGAGCTGCTCCGGCCTCCTTGAAGGCACGAACGAAGCGGTCGGCCACCGAATCGAGCACGAAGATTTCCTTCTCCCCTATGCAGAGGAGATTATTGTCATAGGCGCCGCCTTCGACGATGCAACGGGCCGCTTTCTCGATGTCAGCGGTTTCATCGATTAGAACCGGCGGATTGCCCGGACCGGCGCAGATCGCCCGCTTGCCCGAGCGCATCGCCGCCTGAACGACTCCCGGACCACCGGTGACACAGAGCAGATCGATCTCGGGTGCCTGGCAGAGCGCATCAAAGGACTCGAGCGTCGGGTGCTCCACCGTGCAGA
Organism: Verrucomicrobiota bacterium; assembly: GCA_003641745.1. Taxonomy (GTDB): domain Bacteria; phylum Verrucomicrobiota; class Verrucomicrobiia; order Opitutales; family Opitutaceae; genus B12-G4. The sequence continues at coordinate 1,457 of QNAI01000144.1, forward strand.
TCAGGTTCTCAATACCCAATTCCCGGTGGATGGCCTGATTGAAAGTGCGGATCGCCTCGGTCGCACAACGGGCACCGCCAGGATGCGGATTGAAGACGACGGCATTGCCGGCCGCCACGATGTTGATGACGTTGCCGCTTACGGTCGGAATCGAGTGGGTGACCGGAGTTATCGCCCCGACAACCCCGAAGGGCGTAAATTCCTCCAGGGTGATCCCGTGGTCGCCACTCAATCCGTAGGGCTTGAGCCACTCGACCCCCGGAACCAGTTTGACGATCTGGAGCTTCTCTATCTTGTGGTCAAGGCGTCCGATTTTTGTCTCCTCGAACTCGAGCTTTCCCCACTCCACCGCCTTTTCCTCGCAGATACCCTTGACGATTTCGACCACCTTGACCCGACCCGCAACCCCTTTTTCCTTGAGTTGATGGTAGGCATCGAGGGCGGCCCGAGCGGCCGATCCAGCCTCATCAAAAATACCAAAACGACGCCTCGGGCGGCCGTTGTTGCCGCACGAAGTCGGGGCGGCTTGGGCCGGGGACGGAGCCACATCGTGCCCCAGGCTGCGCAAGACCTCTTCGACCACGTTGCGGACGGTCGATGCGTCCAGATTGATTTGAGTGCTTCCTGCCATGGTTTAGTGTGTCCTGAATTTCTGGTGACCCTGAGGTCAGCCGGGATAGATCTGGTGGTTCATGACATCGACCGAGTCGACAATGCCGACCACGGCGGCATCGATGGGCAATTTTCTCATGCCGGAGGTCTGGCGGGCGGAGCTGCCCTGGCAAAAGAGCACCAGTTCATCATTGCCCGCGCCCATGGCGTCCACCGCCACCACCGTATTCGCGCCCGGCCGAAAACGGGTCGGGTCTGACTCGTCCACCAGCATCGGGCGCAGAAGGAGCAGCTTGGCCCCTTTCATGGCCTCATCCTTTTTGGTCGAGACGACCGAACCGATCACCCGGGCGAGAAACATGATCTATTTCTTTCCCCTGGCGGCTGCTTTGGGCAGAACTGAGGCCACGTCGTCATGGGGACGCGCAATCACCTGCACGCTGACCACTTCGCCCACGGTGGATGCCGCCTGGGCACCGGCATCGGTCGCAGCCTTGACCGCGGCTACATCGCCCACCACGACTGCGGTGACGAGGGCGCTGCCCACCTGTTTCATCGGGCCGGCCAGTTCTACATTCGCCGCCTTCAGCATTGCGTCCGTGCCTTGCACGAGCGCGATGAGACCGCGGGTTTCGAGGAGTCCTATCGCTTGTTGAGCCATAATAATATTTGGTTTGAGATTCAGTTGGCCAAAGACGAGACCAGTCGCTGCGTTTCACGGGCGACGACCAGTTCCTCATTGGCGGGAATGACATACACCCGGGAGGTGGATCCCTCGGCGGAGAGATCGGTCTCGGGTGCGAAAAAGTTGGTATTGCGTTCGGCATCGAGTTCGATGCCCAGGTTGCCCAGGTCGCGGCAGACTTCGGCCCGCAACCAAGGATTGTTTTCACCGATACCTCCCGTAAACACGAGGGCATCGCAGCCGTTGAGTTCGGCCAAAAAGCCGCCCACCCAATGCCGGATCTGCTGAACCAGGACATCGAGGGCCAGTCGGGCCCGTTGATCTCCTTCCGCGGCCGCCTTGCGGATATCCCGCATATCGTTGCTGATGCCGGAGAGCCCGAGGAGCCCTCCGTCGCGGGCCAGTTGTCGTTCTGCTTCTTCGACCGTGATACCGAGGTGGCGCATGGCGTAGGGCAGAGCCGCCGAGTCCAGGTCGCCGACCCGGTTGTTATGCGGAATCCCCGACTGCGGGCTGAAGCCGAGACTGCATCCGATGGCGGCTCCGTTGCGAATCCCCGCAATTGAACTGCTCCCGCCCAGATGGCAGGAGATCACCCGGACCGGATCTCCATCGAGACGGGCTGGTCCGTCGAGGTAGAGGCGGCGGGTCGCGGCGGCGAGATCCTCCCGCCCCAGAAGTTCAGCCGAGCGCTCGGCCACGAATTTGTGGCTGGCCCCGTGGAATCCGTAACGCCGTATGCCCACCTCATACCAGGGCTCGGGCACGGCATAACGGCGGGCCGCTTCATCCTCCCACTGGTAGAAAGCCGTCTCGAAGAGAGCTACCAGGGGCAGGGTCGCTGATCGATCCCTGAACTGCCGGATCCCGGCTGCGTAAGCAGGGTTGTGGGCCGGTGCAATATCGGCAAAGCGATCCAAAGCGTCCAGAACCCGGTCATCAGCCAGGAGGCAACCTGAGACCTCGCCACCATGGACGGCCTTGAAGCCCACCGCTCCGAGATCATCGAGTGAAGAGATGAGGCCCTCGCCCCGCAAGGAGGCCAGGCACTGGTCGATGGCTTCTCCGTGATCGGTCACCCGCTCAAAGCCACCGGTGGCCAAGAGACGCGCCGCCTCCCCTTCCATCTCGAAGAGACGGTATTTGAAGGAAGTCGAGCCCAAGTTGGCGACGAGAACTTTCATCGGATCGTGAACGGGAATCGGCGGTAGGTGACGGTGTTCTGAAGCGGTGTCCGGAGTTGGATCAGATCCACTCACCCAGAGCGGACAGGTCGTCGTGCGGGCGCGGGAGCACCTGAACACTGACCACTTCTCCCACCCGGGATGCGGCTTCCACTCCGGCATCGGTGGCGGCCTTGACCGCCGCGACATCGCCCCGGAAAAATCCGGTCACGTAACCGGAGCCGATGGTTTCCCATCCGGTCATGGTTACGTTGGCTGCCTTGAGGGCGCCATCTGCTGCTTCCATAAGGGTGCAGAGACCCTTGGTTTCAATCATTCCCAATGCATCTTGTGCCATGATAATCGTATTTGAATTGTTCTTACCTGGTTCAACCTCAGAGGTCGAACTGTTTGAGGAGATCAGGATGAGGACGCGGAATGACGTTCGAGCTCATGTGCTCGCCCACCCGCTTGGCTGCCTCGCCGCCGGCTTCAACCGCCGCCTTGACACTGCCGACATCGCCCTTGACCAGCACGGTGACAACACCGCCGCCGATCTGGATCATTTTCACGAGACTAACGCTCGCCGCCTTGACCATGGCATCACTGGCTTCGACGCTGCCGACGTAGCCCTTGGTTTCGACCATTCCTAATGAGTCATTCATAAATATTCCTTTGCTGGTTTTGGGTTGTGAATTATGGTTTCTTGATCAATTCGACCGGTGTATCCGGATTGAGGCCACAGGCATTCCCCTCGTCGGTATCGATGTGGACCTCGAGCTTGAAATCCTTCGACACCCGGGCCAAAACCCGTTCGAGCGTCATGGCGCAGGAACCACCGATTTTCAGGTGCATGAAATCGCCCGGCTCAACACCGTAGAAAGCGGCATCATCCGGGTGCAGGTGAGCGTGGGGCGCAGCGCGGATCACCCCTTCGGCCATCTCAAAGAAGCCGGACGGACCCATCAGCATACAACCCGGAGTCCCTTTGATATCCCCTGACATGCGGACTGGTATCTTGAATCCGAGAGCGATGGAGTCCGTGTAGGCCAGTTCCACCTGGTTGATTTCCCGACAGGGACCGAGTATCCTCAGATTGGAGATCACCCGACTCCGGGGACCAATCAAGGTCACTGATTCCTTGGCCGCATACTGTCCTTCCTGGTACAACCACTTCATGGGCTGCAGGCGATGACCCCGACCAAACAGAGCCTCAACTGCCTCCTCTGTAAGGTGACAGTGCCGAGCGCTCACATTGACCAGTAGCGGATTCGGGCCCATGGCCGCATGCGGGACCGGTCGGCCCAGCTGCTGGTGAAGGACACGGCGAACCACGTGTTCAACCGCGGCTCGGTGTGGCAATGTCGATGGGGTCGGCATGATAGATTGAGATAGTAACAACGCACTTTATGGAAGTTTCTGAAATTAAGGTCAACTAAAAGTTGCAAATTCTTCCGTTTTCTCCCAAATCTATCTCCATCATGCAAGCGGAAGAGCGACGAATGAAGATCACGGGTCACCTGAAGGTGTCGGAATTCGCGTCGCTCGAAGAGCTTTCAGATCGTCTCGGGGTATCGGTCTCAACCGTGCGGCGCGACGTGACCGCACTTGAGTCCGGGGGCAAAATTCGGCGCACCCACGGGGGGGCTCGCTGGAAGGCCAATCGCACGGATGAGTATGCCTTTACGGTTCGCAACTCGCAGTCAATCAAAGAGAAGGAGGCCATTGCCCTAACTTGCTCGGAGTTGGTTCAGCCGGGTTGGAGCGTGATACTGGACGCAGGGAGCACGGTTTACCATGTGGCCCGCCACCTGCAGGAGAAGGCACCACAGATCATCACAAACTCCCTTCCGGTGGCCAATCTCTTCTCCTCTGCCCCAGAAGCTGAAGTGGTCGTTTCAGGAGGAGTGATCTACCCGCGCCTGGGCGTACTCGTTGGTCCCTTGGCCGTGGAAGCTTTTTCAAAAGCGCATGCCAATATTGCCATCATGAGTGCGAGCGGATTGACCACAGAAGGTGTTTTCAACTCCCACTCGCTCCTGATTGACATGCAAAAGGCGATGATTCGATCGTCGGATCGAGTCGTATTCTGCCTCGACCACACCAAGTTCGATCGACGCTCTCTCTTTTTTCTGACCGAGGTCAGCAACCTCGATACCGTGGTCACAGACTGGTTGGCCCCTGAATCCCTGATCAGCGACCTCAGATGCATGGGTATCGAAGTCCTCCGCGCACCGGAGCCGACCTGAGGGAATCGCCCCTTTTCCGCATTTTCCCGGTCTTTTTCACAATCGAAAGAGGGTTCTGGATACACCTTCGAATGGCCACGCCAGTGACTCGGATTCCGGCCGATCCCCCACCCGACCTTGCAGGGACCAAAATCGGAAAGCCTGATACGCTTCAAAGTGGCATCCATGGCTCAGTTCCGGACCCCGTGGACGTCCAGACGGCATAAGTAAGCCATTTTCAGAGTGGCAGGACCTTGGATTCTTACAATTCTGTGACAAAAACCCTCATACAGAAACCTTTAATCTTTGATTATAGGCATGTTATGTAATTTTGAATAAAAGAGGAAACCCGTGATCCCTCGACCGGAACCATGGGCTGCTCGTCCCTGATCAGACTGGAATCCGGAAGGAAGTTTCAGATCCTGAGCAAAGCCGGTCGAAACAGACTCCACCACCATCCCGGACCGTCGGCTGGAAAACCCTTGCCCCGACCCCTGAACACCTTTCCCGGACCGATCCCGCATCGGGGCCACCGCGAGCCACCGGTCCAGCCATTATCCCCAAGTTATTCACAATCCACCAAATCCCTTGCCAGGCACCGGCTCGAGGGTGATCCGGGAGTCCTCGGGAACTCCCTGGTTTCCGGGAAAATCCAGGGTATAATGGAGGCCTCTGCTCTCTTTTCGAGCCAGGGCACATTGCACGATCAGATCGGCAATCTGGATCAGATTGCGCAACTCGAGCAAGCGCGGCTCGATCCGGAAGTTCCAGTAATAGTCGTGAATTTCCCTATTGAGGTTGCCGATCCGGGTTTGAGCCCGCTCCAGCCGCTTGGTCGTCCGGACAATCCCGACATAATCCCACATGGTGCGGCGCAGCTCATCCCAATTGTGGGCTATGACGACCTGTTCGTCTGAGTCATCCACATTGCCGGAGATCCATTCAGGCAGATCGAGCCGTGCGCCATCAGCCCCGGTCAGGTAGTTCTCAATGGCTCGGGCCCCTTGCTCCGCCATGACCACAGCTTCCAACAGGGAATTGCTGGCCAGCCGGTTGGCTCCATGCAGCCCGGTCGAAGCCACCTCTCCACAGGCAAAAAGCCCGGGCAGTGAAGTCTCGGCCCGCAAGTTGGTAACCACGCCCCCGCAGGTGTAGTGCGCGGCTGGAACAACCGGAATCTGATCGGTGGACAGATTCAACCCCAGGCTGAGGCAGTGCTCAAATATAAGGGGAAACCGATCCCGAAGCATGGATTCGGACCGCCCGGTGATGTCCAGCCACATATGGGGGGCTCCGGTCATCTTCATTTCGGAGTCAATGGCCCGCGCGACCACATCCCTGGGGGCGAGATCAGCATCCGGGTGGTAACGGGGCATGAACGCCTCGCCTTTCAAATTGCGCAATACAGCACCCTCCCCCCGAACGGCTTCGCTGATCAGAAACCTGTCGTGCCTTGTTGAGTACAGGGTGGTGGGGTGAAACTGAACGAACTCCATGTTCTCAACCTCAACCCCGACCCGGTAGGCCATGGCAATCCCGTCCCCTGTGGCAATATCCGGGTTTGTGGTGTAGAGATAGACCTGACCGGCGCCTCCGGTGGAAAGCACGACGGCCGGAGCCCGAAACGTCTCCACCCGGCGTGATATCACGTCCAGGGCGTAAAGACCAACCACCCGGTTCGGCCCTCCATCGAGGGCGAATTTGCCCGAGGTAATGAGGTCAATGGCAAACAGATGCTCCATCAACTCGATGCGGGGGTTCTCGGCCACCGCATGAAGCAGAGCGTCCTCGATGGCCTTTCCGGTCATGTCCTTGACATGCAGGATCCGCCTTTCCGAATGCCCACCCTCGCGCCCAAGCGCATACCTGCCATCGGCATCCCGACTGAATCGCAGTCCGAGCTCGATCAATTCATCGATTCGAACCGGGGCATCCCGGACGATCGAGCGGACCACATCCTCCCGACAGAGGCCGTCGCCGGCCACCAGGGTGTCCCGGACATGGCTCTCAAAATCGTCCGCACTGGAGGTGACACAGGCGATACCACCCTGGGCATAATTGGTGTTGGACTCGGCCCGGGTCTTCTTGGTCAGTATTGCGGTCCGTCGACCGGCGGCAGCGGCCTTAAGGGCCAGGCTGAGACCGGCGACACCGGAACCGACTACAAGGACATCGAAATCCAGAGGCATGGGATAGGGGTTGTGATGCAGCTGGGAGGCCACCGACCTGGCCCGGGGAGGACAGTTCTGCTCAGATGATAATATTGTCGACCAAGCGGACTTCATCAACCCATACCGCCACAGCCAGCAGGCTGCGGCCCGGCACGATCTCACGCAGCGGTTCGAGCGTCTCGGTGTCGACGAGGGCGGCATAGATGACCCGGACCCGTCGACTGGTTGAAAGGACATGGGTCACCTCGGCTATGATCCGATCGACGTTCTGATGGCCTGAATCGTAGAGTTCCCGCGCCGCGGTCAGGGAGCGGTA
>QNAI01000145.1 GCA_003641745.1 Verrucomicrobiota bacterium
AAGGTGAAACGCCCATGGAAATATTTTCCGTCGGATCCAGTGTTGCGGTGTTATAGTGAATGGGAGACAAAATGATGGAAGGTCCAGCCATGTCCGACCCACAGGCGCCTGCACAATCCCTTGCCGACTTGACTCCTGCCCTTTTGGACCGTCTCCGCGAGGGTGACCCTGGCGCCGGAAAACTGCTCTGCGAACTCTATCATCCCCCTTTGATGCGCTTCTGCTTCCGGTACCTGGGCAGCCAGGACGAAGCCGAGGATCTGGTGCAGGAGGTATTTCTGCGGGTCCTGAAAAACGACGCCCTTCCCCTGAACTTCCGGGCCTGGATCTACAAGATCGCCCGCAACCGTTGCCTGGATGTGATCCGCTCGAAAGGCCGCCGGCCCGACGACCAGGATCTGCCCACGGCCTCCCGGATCGATGCCGACCTGACCGGATGCCTGACCCGGCTGGTTCGCCGGGAACAACGAGCCCACCTCAAACGAGCCCTGGCCGAGCTGCCGGAAACCCAGCGTGAAGTTCTGCATCTGCGTTATGCGGAGGATCTTTCCCGAACAGAGATCTCAGAAGTGCTCGATGTACCCGAGCCCCTGGTCAAATCCCGGCTTTACGAGGGTATGGTCAGACTGCGGGCGCACGACTCTCTTCTGGATCAGAAATAATTCTCGATTATTTTCCGTCGATCCCCCTTCTGCGGCGTCATAACTGTTGAGAGCCTTTGATCCTGATCAAGGGCCAATGAAAACGACAAGCGGAATCGGGGGGGAGTCCCTTTTTGCTGCCTTGCTGGTGTTGGGCGACACCGGGGCGGCGGCCGACGAGTCTGGACTACCCCCCTTCCGCCTTTGGTGGCGTGGTGGATAGGGAGAACCGAAATGCCCGGGGCTAGGTGATGTCCTCAGGGAGCATGCACCTGCCGGCAGTCTACACGGAGTGTGCAAGGGGATATGGATGGATGACCTGGTAGACGGGTCGTTCTCGAAGAGGTTGACCATCCCGGCCCCGGGCACGGCACCACGAAAAGCCACATCGAACAGCGCAGGGGGAATGGAAGGATGACGAAGGTCCGCGGGGGGCCTTCGTCGCCGTTTGTTTACACCTTACGATTGTATTTCCACCAGAATATCAGAATCGCCAGGCGAGACCCACGATCGGTCCTCCGGGAGTGGCCGTGACCGTCGGCCTTGGTCCGCCGTATCTCTCATGCAGGAGCACCACGCAGCGCGCCACCGCCGTGCCGAAGGCCGCGCTCACGATCACGTCGCTGGTCCAGTGGGCATCGCTCATCACGCGTTGCACTCCGACAGAAGCGGCAATGGCGTAGGCGCCGATGCTGAACCAGGTGCGGTTCGCGTGATGCGAAAGAACCGTCGCCAACTGGAAAATATTGATGGCATGGCCACTGGGAAAGCTTGTGCTGCCATCATTGCCCCATGAGTAGGGCCCCTGCTCCTCGTGGGGACGCGCCCGTCCGGCCAGGGTGTTCGCCACGTTCTTGCCCATGCCCGCGATGAAATGGGACTCGAGGATCTCGGCAAAAATGCGGGTGGCCTTGTCATGCTTCACCACGTAACTCACCGCCAGGCCGCCGAAGTAGTACTTGTTCATTGTGCCCATGTGCCCCAGCGGTTCAAAAAATTCCCCCATTTCATGAAACCACTTGATACCCGGCGTGTAGCGCGAGTCCTGCACCGTATCCAGGATTTCCTGGTCATAGGCGTATACCACGGCGGTGACAGCAAAAATGCCTCCCCAGACAAGGGCCTGACGTCCCGTCAGACGCAATGGGGAAGTCAGGATGTAACCCGTATCGTAGAGGAAGACCTTGCCGGCGTAATACCCGTCCCGAAACAGACCGTATTCCGGCGTCGGGCCTGGATCGGCGGCGACGGAAGAGGCGGAGAGCAGGATCTGGAAGAGAAGCAGGTTGATGATGATCGATCGCAAAGCGGACGGTGCCTTTCGAAGGGAATCATGAACTCTCCGGGTTGGCCATTTGTGCCCTGGAATTGAATTAAACATCAGGGTAACTGCAGCGGGGTCATCCGTCACGGTCAAGTCAAGTGATCCCTCGGGATCCAGATAATAAGGATGTTTTTTATCCTGTTTTGTATTATCATGATTTGTACAATCGTTTTATCGGATGTAACTCTTTTTAACTCAATAGATTCCAAGGAGAACGCCCCATGTCCAACCACACTCCCGAACCCGAAACCGTGTCCCCCATTCTCCGGAAGTCAACCTCCAGGCGTCAGGCCCTCAAGACCCTTGGCGGACTGGCGGGGATGCTGGCCGCGAGCCAGTTCGGCATCGGTTGCGGGTCGGACGATTCGCCCACGGATCCCGGTCCGACGGTGACCAAGGGTGACCCGCTGGTTCTTTTCGTGCCGGGATTCATGTCCCAGCTCTACACGGCATTCAGCATCTACGGCGAAATCGCCATCAACGCCCAGCTCAGAGCGGTCGCCCGTACGGTGCCCGTCATTGGAGATCGAATTGCCGGAGCGCTTCCCACCATCCACCTGCCATTGCCGGCGGGAGGATTCATCTCCTTCGACAGCCTGATGGATCAATACGTCGCAGATGAAATCGACTTCACCGATATGTCCAACCAGCCCGGCTTCAACACCCAGAGCGGGGCGGTGGACAACGGCCAGGCCATCGCCGCCTATCTGGGTGGGCTCAGCAACAAGAGCGTCACCATCATCTCCCATAGCAAGGGCGGCCTGGACACCCTGCAGGCCCTGCTTGAGAACCGCAGTCTGTGGAAAACCACTGTCACAGGATGGGTGGCGCTGCAGCCGCCCTTCCACGGAACGCCGGTGGCCGACAACATTCCCGCGGTCCTGGCCGGTCCCCTGCTGAGCGCCTTCGGGGGCGACCAGCAATCGCTCCTGGACCTGAAGACCGGCGTGCGGCAGCAGTACATGAGTAGCCGGGCCAACGTCATCGCTGAACTGACCCAGGCCATTCCCGTCACCACCTGCTATTCGTCGTTCACGACTTCCCCCGCCCAGAGCATCCAGAACGCCGTGGTGGAACTCGCCCAGGCGGTCTTCAATTCGAATCTTCTGCAACAGATAGCGGTCATCGTGGCAGCCAACCTCCTGAATCCGGCCCAGGCCGCTGCCGAGGCCGTGGCCCTCATCCGTGCACGGGCCAATCAACTGGTGGCCGGGGTGATGGACGACGTGCCCATGATGGGCTTGAGCAACTTGACGATACCCGAGGCCAACGACGGCCTGGTCCCTGTCTCCAGCACGGCATTGTCCGGGGCCGCCGCCGTCCAGTTGACGCCCCAGGCGGACCACGCCGCACCGGTGATGGACGTCACCCCGTTCAAGAACTTCTGGACCGCCGGTTACCGGAATTCGGTTACCGCGGGGTTGGTGGAAGATGTGCGGGGGGAAACTGCAGGGGTGGTTTGATCGCTATTTGATCAGCATGATTTTTTGGGTTCGGCTTTCCAGGTCAGTTCCCAGACGAACCAGGTAACCACCTGATGCCAGGGTTCGGCCAGCATCATCACGCCCGTTCCATTCGACAGAGTGGTCTCCAGCCGTGAAGATCCGGGCGACCAGAGTGCGGACCTTTCGGCCGGTAAGCTCGAAAATCGTGATCTGCACCTTCTCCTGTCGGGAGAGGGAAAAAGCTACGGTGATCCGGGGATTGAAGGGATTGGGGTAGGCCCGCATCGCGACTTTGGCCCTGGGTGTACCATCAAACACACTTGTGGGATCGTCGGAACCGGCACGAAGGATCGTGCCGCCCCTGCCCACCGCCAGGGCGACTCCCGAGCCCATGAGACAGACGTCAAACAACCTTACCGAATAGGAAAAATCGCGCTGCCAGGTCGCCGCGCCGTCCACGGTACGGAAAATTCCGGTACCCACAGCGATACCCGTCAGCGGATCACTGAACATCACGCCGTTGAGATAGGCGCCCTCGGGGTTTGACTGCCAGGACCAGTTCAGGCCCCCGTCTTCGGTCAGGAGGGTGGCGTTGCCGTCCACTCCGCCGACGGAGATTCCGTTCAACAGGTCGGTAAAATGGATATCCTGCAGGTCGAGGAAGGAGGAATGTTGGCTCTCCCAGGTGAGGCCGCCGTCATCGGTGTGAAAAACAAAACCGTAGAAGGTGCAGAACCACCCGGACAAGTCATCGACAAAATACACCGCCTGGCCGTAATCATATTGGTGGTTTTCACCCACCTCCTGCCAGGTTGTCCCGCCGTCCGCGGTATGCAGAATGCTCCGCCCCTCTCCCACGGCCACCGCGTGATCGGCATCGATGCAGGCGACGTCCCACAGGTCCCTTGTCGAACCGGTTGTCAAAGGAGACCAGGTCAGGCCCGAATCGTCGGTGCGCAGAATGAAACCGTCCTGGCCCACGGCCATGCCAGTTTCCGCATCGGCGAAATCCACACCTCTGAGCGTGGTGTCACAACCAGCGTCGATTTCGGTCCAGTTCAGCCCCGCATCGTCGGTACGCAGCAGGGCTCCCCCATAACCCACAACCACTGCAATCTCGCTGGTGGCATTGGAGATACCTTGGAGCCAGTTGGTGGATCCCGTCTGTGCGTTTACCCAGGTGGACCAGGTGTTGTCGCTCTGCCACAGGCTGCCGGGATCGCCGGTCGCCAGGATGCCGCCGCCGCTGGTGAAATCAACCGCATTCCAGCTTCCGGTGTCCGGAGGCACGAGTGGGCTCCAATCGATCCCCCCGTTGGTGGAAAAGATGAAAGCCCCGAGGACACCCACGGCCACGGCGGTGTCGGCATCACGGAATGTGAGATCCATCAGCCAGTTGCTCGTGCCGCTGACGCTCGGACTCCAGGTCTCACCCCCGTTGGTGGTAAAGATCGCGGCGCCGTTCCGCCCCACGGCCGCACCGTGGAGCGCGTCGCCGAAATCGACGGCCTCCAGACGATCGGTCGTATTGCTGGGCGGATGGTACCAGGTCGCACCGGCGTTGCTGGTACGGCAAACCACACCACCGCCCCCCACAACCACGGCGTTGGTCGCATCGAAGAGGTGAACCGAATAGAGCCGCTCGGTGGTGCCGCTGTCCTGGGGTGTCCAGGTCGCCCCGCCATCGGTGGTCCAATAGATGGCGCCGGACCATCCCACGATCACGCCGGTATCCGAATCGATGAAATCCACGGACTCGAGCCAGGGTAAAGGCGAGGTAACCTGATCCTGCCAGGATTGACCCCCGTCGGTGGTGCGCAGGATGATCCCGGCGAGATCCTCTTCGCCGACCATGGTGCCGGTCAATTCGTCGGTGAAATCTACCCCAAGCAACCAGGCGAGATTTCCGGTGGGCAGGATGCGCCAGCCAAGGCCCCCGTCATCACTGCGCAGCACCGAACCTCCCACGCCAACGGCGTAGATGATGTTGCTGTCCACGACAGAGTAGTCCTCCAGCCCCTGGGCCTGGGGCTGGGGGTTGACCCATTGCCAGTTGTGGCCGATCCCGGCGGTGGCTTGGCCGGATATTGAGATCAGGCCGGCCAGCAGCAGACCGTTCAGCGTAAGGATCAATTTTGACCGTGTGTTCATTGTCCACTCCCCATATCCATCTCGAACGTCTCGCCCACAAGTATACCATAACTAGGGGCAACAACCCGCCCGCTCCAGGAAGTCGAGAAAGGTTCCCTCGTGTTCCTTGAACCGGTCCACCGAGCTATGACCGGCGTCCGAAATGAACAGGAATTCCGGCGGGTGTCCCTCGCATTTTTTCCGGATCGACTCCATGTCCGCCATCGGCACCGTCCGGTCGGATTGCCCGTGCACCATCAGGACCGGACAGGTCACCCGGCATATGGTGTTGATGGGAGCGATCTCGTCGTAACTGCGGCCGATCAGAAACTCCACGTAACGCAATACGGCGGGGGCGATCACCTCCGGGATATGGCCCCGCTTCATGAAGCGCCGCATCATGTCGGTTGGGTGCGCAAAGGTGGCCAGGCTGATCACAGCGGTGATATCGTCCCGGTCGACCGCACTCAGCAGGGCCGCTCCTCCGCCCAGGGAATGACCGCACAATGCCACCGTACCGGCGTGCTCAGGCTGCTGTTTGACCCAATCGACCGCATGGCCGAGGTCCGCCGCGAATCTGGGCAATGAGGAATGTCCATCCCCGTCGCTGCGGCCGTGGTTGCGGGCATCGACCAGCAGGACGTTCAGGCCCGACTTCACGAAAAACTCCGCCAAAGGAAGCAGAAATTCCGAATTGCCGCCCCAGCCATGGATCATCACCAGGGTCCCGGCCGGACGCCCGAGGGGCAGCAACCAGCCGAACAATCGTTTTTTTCCTGCGGTGGGAATCCAGACCTGGCGGAAAACCAGGTTCCGGTCACCGGGATCCCCATTTTCCGGAACCCGGGGAGCGGCGAAACTGCGGTGGACCATCAAGGCCAGGCCGGCGGGACCGGCCAGGACGACGACAAGGACGATCGCCAAGATTGCAAACGGGTTTATCGGAGTACCTCCAGGTTATAACTCGTGTAAGCGTGGCGGACGAGTTCCTGGTAGCGGGGATGATCCTTTACCGTGTTCCAGACGTCGCGGTACAAATGATGAACGGCAAGTATGGGCCAATCGCTCAGCTGATCCACGCTGAAGAACCGGTCGAACCCGACGTCAACTTCCCCCAAGGCGAGATGGACCATTCCCACCGCAAATGCATCGATACCCGGATCGATCCCGGCCAGTACCTGTCGTGCAAGAGCCTCATCGCCCAGGGCCACATGAGTCAGGGCCAGGGTGGCTTCGGCCCCCAACCCGGCCCATTCGACGGTGATATCGGAGAGGACCGACCTCGCCTCGCTGTACCGTTGCAGGTCATAGAGTCCAATGCCCTTGTAGAAATCCGCGGTCGTCCACCCGGGTGAAAGCTCTGTCGTGCGGTCTGCTTCGGCGAGAGCCTCTTCGCTCTTCAAGTTCGTCAAAAATGAAAGCGACAGGTTGCTCACCGCCTCGGCCGACAGCGGGTTGAGTTCCACAGCTCGTTTGGCACATTTGAGCCCTTCGTTGGCCCGGCCCGAGAGGTTCTGCCAGTAGCTCAACCAGTTGTGGGCGTCCGCGTAGCTGGGCTGGATCTGGATGGCAAGATCGGACTCGAGCACTGAAGACGGACCGTCCTGGATCGTTCCATAAAATAAACCAAGAGAGGCATGGGCTTCCGCCGAATCAGGATCCAGTTCCAGAGCCCGGCTGGCAGACTCTTTGGCTCGAGACAGCAGGGCCTCAGACCCCCCCCCATAGCCGTAGCTCACCATGAGGGTGAGCGCATCGGCAAGGCCGACCCAGGCCAATGCGTAGTCAGGGTCACACTTGACCGCCTGCTCGAAGAGCTCGAGCGCGCGACGAACCCCGGCTTCGGTCCTCCGGTCGAGTTGCATTCGGCCCAGGGTGTTCAACCGGTAGGCCTCCAGATCCCCCGTCTGGAGCTTTCCGACCGGAAGCACCTGATCCGGAACGAGCTTTGATTGGAGGGACTCGACAATCCGCTGGGTGAGCTCGCTCTGAATCGCGAAAAGTGTCTCGGGTGACAGCTCGCGATCGTAGCGTTCCGACCAGCGCTGGATATCATCGACGGCATCGATGAGCTGCGCCGTCATGCGCACGCGGTTGCCAGCGCTCTGCACCGTCCCCTCGATGATGGTCCCGACATTCAATTCCCGACCGATCTGGGGTACAGATTTTTCTGTCTTTTGATAACCCATGACCGAGGTACGGCTGATCACGGTGAGGCCAGGTATCCTGGAGAGCTCGGATAGCAGGTCGTTGTGGAGTCCGGTGGCCAGGAATTCCGCATCGTCCGTCCCGCTCAGGTTTGCAAATGGGAGGACGGCCACCGCACCAGAGTCGAGGCCCTGGCGCCGTGTGGATTCGGACGAAATGGTCCTGTCCTGCGCCGTATTCAAGCGACTCAGGGTCGCCTTGGCCAGGGTGGTCAGCTGGTTGCCGAGATCCAGCGCTGACGAAATCCGCTTCTGGGGGTCCTTGGCCAAGGTGCGCTGAACCAATTGCCCAACCTTCTCCGGAACATCTGGCGCAGCTTCGGTCAAGAGCCTGGGTTCCATGTTGTTGATGGCATAGAGCAACCCGGGGTCATGCTCGGCCTCGAAAGGACGTCGCTCAGCGAGCATTTCGTATAGAGTCACACCGAGGGACCAGATGTCGGTCCGTGCGTCAACGGCAGCGCCCCGGGCCTGTTCGGGTGACATATAGGCCGCCGTGCCCATCACCGTGCCTGTACGTGTCAGTAGGGTCGTTTCGCTCTGCTTGGCCAGTCCGAAATCTATCAGCACCGCGCGGGATGCTCGGCCCGTTTCGTCGCCAATGTCCGTCAGAATGATATTATCCGGCTTGACGTCCCGATGTACGATACCCTTGGCGTGGGCAGCAGCCAGCCCCGAGGCAACCTGAATGGTGATGTCCAGGGCCTCGTCCACAGACAGGGCCGCCTCCGCAAGCCTGGCCTTGAGAGTCCGCCCCTCGATGTAGGACATGACGATGAAGGTCCGGCCCTCATATTCGCCAATTTCCTGGACCGGACAAATGTTGGGGTGTTCGAGAGCTGCCAGGC
>QNAI01000146.1 GCA_003641745.1 Verrucomicrobiota bacterium
CGGATAAGAATAGCCATCCACGGGCAGCGGATGGAATCCCGCCATGAAAATCGATGCTCACATTCACGTAACGGCCGACGCCCCGCAGGCTATCGCGTTCATGGAGGATCTCGGGATAAAGTTTCTCAATATCTCCGTGACCCACGGCGACGATTGGCGGGACCACTATTACCGACGATTCTCCGCCCTGGCGGAAAACGATCAGGAACACTTTGCATGGTGCACCTCATTCGACCTGCCCAGGTTTCCGGATCCGGCCTACGCTGAACGGGTCATCGCCGGGCTCGATGAGGACTTTTCCAACCGGGCGGTTGCCTGCAAGATCTGGAAGAATATCGGCATGGAAGTGCTGGACGAAAACGGCTGCTTCGTCCAGATCGACCATCCGATCTTCAGGCCCATCCTCGACTATATGGAGCGCGAGGGAAGGACGATGATCGCACACCTGGGTGAACCCCTGGCCTGTTGGCAACCGCTCGATCCGGGCAATCCTCACTACGGGTATTACAGCCAGTATCCGGAATGGCATCTCTACGGCCGATCTGATTTCCCTTCCCATACTGAGATAATCGCGGCCCGTGACCGAATCCTTGAACGTCATCCGAAATTGAGGTTCGTCGGCGCCCATCTCGGGAGCCTCGAGCATGATGTCACCGAGGTCGCCGATCGGTTTGACCGTTACCCGAATTTTGCGGTGGATGTCTCGGCCCGCCTGGGTGACCTGATGTGCCAGGATCCGGAGAAAGTCCGTGCCTTTTTCCTCAAGTACCCCGACCGCATTCTTTTTGGCACCGACATCGTAATGCCGGATCCTTTCAGCAGCCTGGATCCGGACACAGTCACCCTTCGATGCGAGGAAATGCGGCAGGTCTACGACACCTATTTCCAGTATTTCGAAACGGACCGATTGACCACGCACGTCGGCCAGTCCTCAACCGGGATCAACCTTCCGGAATCCGTCCTGAACCGATTCTACCTCGAAAACGCATCGGCATTCTATCCGGACATCCTGGCCGGATGAACCCGCGAATTCTTCTATCATGAACCTGAAAGCCGGAGCCGCCGTCCTCGACATCACCCCGCATTCACCCTGCCACCTGGCGGGATATGAAGATCGCGACCACCCCCACGAAGGTGTCCACGATCCACTCTCCGTGCGCGCTCTTTACCTGACAAACGGGTCCGAAGAGCTGGTGCTGATATCCGCAGATATCATCTGGTTCCACGAAGACATCGCCAACCCCATCCACAACCTGATCAAGGAACAACTCGGGCTCGCACCCGAGCGGGTCATGCTCTGCGGCACTCACACCCATTCGGCGCCCGTTCCCAGTCGTCCCGGGGCCAATTCGGAGTATCTCCATTTCCTGACCAGCCAGGTCCTCGCCGCCGTATCGGTCGCCAAGACCCGAATCGAACCGGTCTCGCTTTCGATTGCCCGCGGGTCTTCGCAGGTCGGTGTCAATCGCCGTGAACAGAAACCGGGTGGAGAGGTTGTTCTCGGCTATAATGAAGACGGACCGATCGACCGGGAAATCATCCTGCTTTCCCTCGCCGGCGCAGACGGACGGGTACAGGCTGAGGTGTGCAGTTTCGCCAATCACGGTGTCGTGCTCGGCCCCCGCAATTACCTGATCTCGGGCGATTGGTGCGGAATGGCGGCAGCGGCGGTCGAAAGTGAACGGAAGGAGGTTTTCCTCTTCATGAACGGAGGCTCCGCCAACGTTAATCCCCGCTTGAGATCCGGCCCCCAGGAGAGGTTCAAACCAGCTGAAGACCTGGCCGCTGAATTCGTCCACGATCTTGTTGCCGCCCGGGAAACACTCGTGCCGCCAACCGGGGACGACACGCTCTCCGGTAGATTTTCGACCCTTGAGCTTCCCCTCAAAGTAAAGGCGATCGAAGACGGGCAGGGCCGGACGCAACGGGTCAGAATCCACGGGATCCGCATCGGCCCCGCATGCATCGTTGGATTTCCCGGAGAGGTGTTTTCGGAAACTTCGATCGCGGTCAAGGAAACCAGGGCACCGGACACGGTGATCGTAAACTCCTATACATCCGGTGGTTCGGCCGGTTATGTTCCGGTCCGCGAAGCTTACGACACCGGAGGTTACGAAGTCCGGGTATCACCCTACTCCGAAGGTGCGGAGGAGCGACTTCGCCAGGGATTCATCGACCTGATCAGGAACCTTTAACGCTCCGGAGCGGGGGGGCAGAAAACACTTTCTCCTTTCTGGCGCCCGAATTCTACTGTTGGATTTTCCCATGCCTACGTTTCCCCGCAACGCCCTCTGCCTGATCCTGGGCAGTATCACCGCTTCGACACTCTTCGCCGACCCGTTCGATCGGGTCATTTGCATTTGCCCCACCTCTATCGGGACCCTATTCACCTTTGCCTGGTCTGCACACATCACCACTCGATCCTCCCAAATATATGAACCACTCCGCACGTATTCTTAAGACGCTTCTCGTCTGGTTGCTGCCGATCGTCACCGTTCTGCCGGTCGCCCGGGCCAATCCGGCCTTTTCCGGACTCTGGACGATCAGTGCCGCCGAAACCACAACCCGGGATCCGGAGGCAAGAAGCACGGCCACCGACCCCTGGAGAAATCTCGATATCCAAATCGAGGTCGCCGGCGACCAGGTCTCCATTACCCGGTCATTTCGGGGTGGATCCCGTGTCGCCCGGGAATCCATGACGGTTGACACCTCGATTCCTTCCCAGGTCGTAACCGTCGAGGGCTGGTGGGACAACCGCCATATCGGCGCCTACCTGGGCGACGGCAAGAAACAGACCGTCGCCGCGAAATGGCTCGACGGTGGTCGAACCCTGCAGCTGAACATCGAGATGATACTTGAGACTTCCCAGGCGGAAACACCCGTCCGCGTCCTGCGCGAAATGCGCTTGTCCGACGACGGAGAAACCCTGGTCGTCATCCAATTACGCTCGAGCCGGAACACACCGGTCGTGCGCTTTTTCAAGAAAGCCTGAACGAGGAGACAGATAAAATGAACCTGACCCGAAAGATTCTCAAGAACGCCCTGCCCGGCCTCGCCCTGGTCGCTCTCCTCTCGTTTTCCCAACGTGCGGTCTGCGCTGAAAAAGAGGCCTATGTCATGCAGATGTCCGAGGACTGGACGATCGAGGGCGACCTGCCCTCGCACGCCCTTCTCCTCAGTTTGCAGGGACTGGCCAATCTGAACGGCCCGCAGCTATACTTTGAATACATGCCCTCATGGCCATGGAAGATCACCAGGCCGCTCAAGGAATTCTACGAACGGCGTCATGACTTCACCTTTACTCCGCTGGAAACACCCGAAGAGGCCCTCGCACTCTTTGCAAACAGCGCAAAGGGCTATGTCGTCTGGGACAAGGAGGTCAGGACATCGCTCATCGTCGCCTTCACCGTCGCCGGTCTCGAGGAGGTCGTTGTGGTATCGGAAGAACTGATACCGCTGGTCGAGGAGTATGGACTTGAAATGGTGGTCGACCTTCGAGGCGACTTCACCGGCATGCCGGACCACGAGATCTACCAGATTGCGATGGACCGCTACTGGGATCGGTGCAGCCGCGACCTGGTCATCTGGATGGGCGGTGCCCATGGCAATCGGATGGAACCCGGAATGGCCGACTGGGGTATCTACCGGAAAGCATTCTTTACGGATCTTTCCAACAATCCGCTCCACCCCGAGGAACTTGCCCTGACCAACCGGATCTACACCGAACAGAACCCGCAGAGCTATGTCATGGGTTGGCATTCCTACAGGAAGGATACGGAAGGTCAGCAGGTCAGCCTGATCTCAAGCTACGGTCTGCGCATGGAGGGCCTGAACACCTTGCCCAATCTCAGCTTCAATAACCAGATCCCGTTCACCGACGATTTCAAGTTCACCAATAACCACAACGTCGAACCCGATGAGGTCGTCGTGCCCGAGGAAAAAGTCTATGTCTCACTGGTTCAGACCGACAGCATCGGGATCGGGGCATGGACCAAACCGGGGCGCGGCCGGATCCCCTATGCCTGGCAGGTGTCGATGAGCTGGGTGGATACGGCCCCCGCGTCGCTGCAGTTCTTTTTCGAGGGCGCCATGCCCAACGACTACTTCATCGGTGGTCTGACCGGCCCGAGCTATATGTATCCCAAACCCATTCCGGCCGAAGCCTTTCCCATCCTGATGACCGAGGCCAAGCGGCAGATGAGCATCCTCGATCTTCGCGTGATGGAGACGATGGACTATTCGGAAGGGAACCGACACGTGGGCAATACCGAGCTGACCAGGGAGGTCGCCGATCGTTACTATGAAAACTTCCCCGATGTGATCGGCTTCATCAATGGCTACGGGAGCGCCCGAACCTTCGACCTCCGAGACGATCGACCGCTGATTTCGTACGACTATTACCTGAGCCTCTACCGTCCGGCGGAGGAAGCCGTCGCCGACCTCGAAGAACTGATCCATCTGAACAGGAAGCGCCCCTACTTCATGCTGATTCACGTCCGTGAGTCCAAGAGCATCGAGAAAACAGTCGGAATTCTCGAGGCGGTAAACGAACCGATCGAGATCGTCCCCCTGGATGTCTTTCTGAAGATGGCCGCGAACAACAAGACCTACCGGACGCGTTACCAACAGCCGGGCGACCCGATTGTAGGCAATCCACATCCGAAGTGAGTAACTGATACGGGAATTCGAACGAATCAGGGGGTCATTGCTCATTATCTTGCATGCCGATGCGAGATATGTGCTTTGACCCCTTCGAAAGGTGCCCGCAGACAATGGCAGATAAAAGGCCCGCCCCGCCTGATGACGGAACGGGCCTGAAAATTTTCAGTTTCCTGGACGCTCAGGAAGCTGCCGGATCGGTTTTCTCGATGAACTTGATCAGGAACTGATCATCGCTGTGCATCATCCGGGCGGTTATCTGGTCACCTTTCTCCAGGCTCGACAGGTCGAATTTCTCAGGGACGGAGAAACCCATCGTCATGGCACCCATCACACCGGGGATATCCTCGTGCTTGACCACAACCGTACGCTTGTCCTGATTGACGCTGACCACCACGCCGGTCAGGGCATGGCCCGATTCGGCACAACATTCCTTTTCGCAATAAGCCGGACACGAATGTTCGGCTTCGGCGGCATCGCCAACGCCACAGGTCCCGCAATGCGCGGAAAGGCCGGAAACACCGAAGGTTAAGCCGCCGATCGCGGACAGGAGCAGGAGGGATTTACGAATATTCATATCGATGATTGGATTAAGGATTGGGCGCATCTATTCCCGTATTTTTGAAAAAAAGCGAATCGAATCGCCATTTCCCGGACCGAAGCACGGTCCCCAACAGGACATCAGCCGTCCGGGATGGCGCTTGATCCCGGAAGAGCCACGCTCGGGTCCGGTCTGTGGCAGGAAACCGTCTCCCTGGAAGGATCAATGGCCGGTTGACCCCGGCGTATGGCGTCGACATCACCTGTGTTACGAGACCCGCATGAATTCATTTGACGAGATCAAAACCCGCACCGAAGCGATGACCGCATTGCCGGAGTCCCTGCGAACCGAGATCCTGGAAGAATGGAATTCGAGGACCAAGCCCCCGGCGAGTCTGGGACGACTCGAGGAATTGGCCGCCTGGGTGGGGACTGTCCAGGAATCCAACCCGCCCAAGGTCTCCCGACTCAGCCTGCGCCTGTATGCGGGCGCCCACGGAATCACCGAAGAGCGGGTCAGCATGGTCCCGGATCATATCAACGGTCAGATGTTCCGGAACTTCCATCACGGAGGGGCGGCCATCAATGCGCTGTGCCGCAGCAACGGAATCGGGTTCCTGGCCCTGGATGCAGGGATCGACCGGCCCACCCGAAACTTCCTCCATCACCCGGCGATGAGCGAAGCAGAAACAGTCGAGGCCTTCAATCTTGGATGGGAGTCCGTGCCTGGCAGAACCGATCTTTTTGCAGTCGGTGAGATGGGGATCGGCAATACGACCCCGGCCGCCGCCATCCTGGCGACAATCACAGATCAACCGATCGAAGCGATCACCGGTCGCGGAGCCGGTCTGTCCGACGAAGGATTGAGACGGAAATCGTCAACCATTCGCCGGGCGCTGGAAAACCGGAGATCCGAACTGACCTCACCCCTCATGATCCTGGGTTCGATCGGCGGCCGCGAGATTGCTGCAATGACGGGCGCCATCCTCTCGGCCGCCGAAAAGAAGATACCGATCGTCCTCGATGGCGTCATCTGCTCGGCGGCGGCGGCCATCGCCTTCGAACTGCAGCCCCTGGTGATCGGAAGATGCGTCGCGGGCCACCAATCGACTGAACCCGCCCACCTCGCCTTTTTGAATCACTACGGATTGAAACCGCTGGTCGACCTCGACATGCGGCTGGGTGAAGGCAGTGGTGCGGCCGTCGCCATGAACATCGTCCGCAATGCCGTCGATTGCTTCAACCAGATGGCGACCTTCGAGGAAGCCGGCGTCGTCCTCTGACCGACCCGATCCAGCAGACCCATGCGCCTGTTTCTCACCAGCATTTCCTTCCTGAGTCGAATCCCCGTACCCATGGGCTGGCAGGTCAGCCGTGACGAGGACTTCCTGAGACTTCCCCGCTGGTTCTGGCTGGCCGGACTCCTGATCGGGGGTGTGAACGGGCTGATTGCCGCCGGCGCGACTCCATTCCTGCCTGTCACCATGGTGGCGGCAATCGCCGCATGTATCCAGATTATAATTACCGGAGCCTTCCACGAGGATGGATTCGCCGATGTGGCTGATGCGATGGGCGGATACACGCGGGAACGACGGTTTGAGATCATGCGAGACCCCAGGCTCGGCACTTTCGGGGTGTCCGCCCTGGCCGCGGTCATCCTCCTTCGCTTCGCAGGTTATGTCCATCTCGGCGGTCTGGCTTCATGGTCATTGCCCGTATTCCTGATCCTGATCGGAGGATGGTCACGTTGGGCATCGGTCCTGGTCCTTCAGATACTCCCCTACGCTCACCCCCAGGGCAAGGGAATCGGCAAGGGCCTCAGGCCCGCCGGTTGGCTCGTAATCGCGTCGAGCGCGGCAATTCTCTCCGGTCTTACCTGGTTCTGGAACCCGATCTGGCTGGCGGCCCTGGTGCCCGGCCTTGCACTCGCTGTCCTGGTCTCCTGCACGCTGTTCAGAAGAGTGTTCGGGTCAGTCAACGGGGATTGCCTCGGAGCCACCTGCATCGCTTCCGAGTTATTCGCCCTGATCGCCATCGTGATGGCCACCGGCTGAGTTGGCATGATTCGCCTGATCGTATTCGACCTCGGCAATCTACTCTTTCGGGTCGACCACTCGGAGGCCTGGGAGGAGACGCGCAAGCACACAACCCTCGATGAAGACAACCTGACCAGACGCTTTTACGGCAGCGGCGAGATGATCGAGAACCTGATCGGTGAGCTCGACGATGACGATTTTTTTGAACAACTCCAACGATCGCTTGAGATCCAACTCGAACCGAACAGGCTCAAATCAATCTGGACGGGGATTTTTTCTCCAATCGAAGACCGGCTCGCCACGGTCTTCGAATTACGCGACCATTACCAGCTCGGCGTGATCTCGAACATCAGCCGGTTTCACTCGGAGCACCTCGAACGGCGGTTCCCGGTCATGCAGGCCTTTTCTAAGAAAACCTATTCGTGGGCCTGCGGATACATGAAGCCCAGGCCCGAGCCTTTTCAGGCCATGCTCTCCGAATCGGGACTCAAGCCTGAAGAATGTCTCTTTGTCGATGATCAGGAGAGACACGCGGAAGCGGCCCGGAAACTGGGATGGCGGGCCGAACAGGTTGCCCTGTCCGACGATCTCAGGTCGACCCTCGACTCCACCCTCAACCCTTCATGCAATGTCGATCGCTGACGGTACCATCCATCTCATTCTCGGCGGTGCACGCAGCGGGAAAAGCACCCGGGCGGAAGAACTGGCATCCACCTCCGACCGAACCGTGGTCTATGTGGCCACCTGCAGGACCAGCGACCTCGACGCCGAGATGCGGCGGAGAATCGAGCACCATCGCAATCGACGACCGGCCGCCTGGGTCACCCTCGAGGATCGGTACGACCTGTCCGGGATTGCCCACGAGTACCCGCGCAGCACCATCCTGGTTGATTGCCTGACCCTTTGGATAGCCAACGAGATGGACGGGGCGATGGACGATGATATCCTCAGTCGGCTCATGTCCGGACTGGAGGCCATGGTGCGGCAGGGCGTTTCGGCCGTCATCGTGAGCAACGAGGTCGGCATGGGCATCGTACCCCTGGGCCCGGAGAACCGACGCTACCGGGATCTGGTCGGCCGGGCCAACCAATTGGTCGCACAGAAGGCCCAGAATGTCGATTTCATGGCAGCCGGACTGGTCATGCGGCTCAAGGATTTTGGCCGCCCCTGCAACGAGACCGGATGAAGGCAATCTCAATGCCCTACCGCAGGCAGAATCCCGGATGACTCAATTCGATAGAAACGATTACCGATCAACAGTGCGGCGACACCACCTGTTCGTCGACCCTCCAATTCCATCGCCTCGCCCTGATTGACCGCGATTTTCACGTCGCCGATGGACGCAATTTCCGCCTC
>QNAI01000147.1 GCA_003641745.1 Verrucomicrobiota bacterium
GCGCCAGCTGGGGCATGCTCGAAGTGGGGGGAACGATCGGTGTCCTCGTCCTCGTGGTCGGCATCTATCTATACTTCAGCTTCTGGCTCTAGTGGGGCTTCCAGACCGTGTAAAGCAGGGGTCAAAGCACACATCTCGCATTGGCATGCAAGATGTTGAGCAATGACCCCGCCGTTCGTGCGATTTTGCCATTCGAATGGGTCAATCCTTGTACCGTGGCGGCCATGCTACCAACATCATCCATCCCGCGTTGGCATGCACGATTGCAAGGAATGACCCCGTGATCGACATTCATCGGGAGATCCATCAACTCGGGACCCTTACTCGGTCGGGTGGAGATCGTGCCAGTTCTTGGCCAGGAGAACATCCCCTTTGAGCACATCAATTACCGGCTTGAAGGCGGCCAGGGGATTGGTCTCGTCCTGCGACGTCTCGAGGGCGAGGCCGATAAAGCACATCGAGGAGCGCTCAGACGCCTTGCTGATCACTTCCAGGGGCGGATCATTTGAGACGATCACGTCCACCTCGGCATCGAATCGGGTGGCCTCGACCATCTTGGCCAGAGCGGTCGTGGCCTTCTCTTTGCCTCCGCGGTCCCTGATGATCCGACGGACGCGCACGCGACAGTTGCGCCAGCGGCCGCCGCCGCCTTCCTGAAGGAGGTGTGCCAGGGTCAGCATGAAACCACCGTTGATTCGGGCCCGCCACCAGATGTCGATCACCGGTTCGAGATGGTGCGGTAACCATTCGGCTTGGGAATAAACCAGTAAGCTTTTCTGGAGTTCCAGGATCCGCTTAACCGCTTTGATGAACTGGACCTGATTGGGTGCATCCTCGCTCCATCCCATAAGGACGGTGTTCGGTTCGAGTGCGCCCACACCGACCACCTGAAGCAGGGTGGAAACCCCGTGTTCGAAATCCTCTGCGAGGATGACCTTGCCGACAGCCGACAGGCGATTATTGCGAATAAACTCCTCCAGCGATTTCTGGACCGGGGCCTGTCTTGGAACGAGTTTCTGCCAATCCCCGGTCACGATCTGGGAGAGGAAGAGCAGACCCCGCCGGGCCTCGATACGGTTCGCGAGTTCCACCATCGGCAACCGCGACTTGGGATTGCCCACCAGAACGAGCAGGATGGGACGCCAATTGCGAACGTGCTGACGGGAGGCAGCGAGCTTGAGGAGGCCCAATCGTGTCACCGCAAACCAGATACCGCTCCGCTCGTCTCCCCACGCCGTTTTGTACTGCCGCCGTTTGAGAAAGCTGTAGAGGCCGAAGATCACCAGCACCGAAACGACGGTGGCGATGGCGTTGAGCAGAAACATGACGGCCAGGCAACCGGCAGCGCCCACAAGACAGGGAAGCCAGTGAACCCGAAAGGTCGGACGGTAACTCGGGTTGGCGGCGAGAACGCTCAAACCGGCAACCAGATTGACCGTCCCGTAGGTCGCCAGGAAGAACATGCCGATGACGGGCGCGATGACATCCAATCGTCCGGCCAGCAGACAGACTCCGGCGATCAGGGCCGACACGATCAGGGCGATGCGGGGATCACGGTTCGGACCCCATCCGCGCCCGAGCCACGCCGGAACCACACGGTCATGAGCCATCGCCTGGAGTGTCCGCGGCGCGGCAAGGATACTGGCCAGGGCCGACGAAAGAGTGGCGGCCCAGAGTCCAACAAAAATAAGGATAGGCACTCCGGCGATGCGCTGCATGATCAATGCATCCCCAATCAACTCCTCCCGACTTGCGTTGCGCGACAGCCAGACCATCTGTGCGGCATAGACCACGAATGTCACCGCGACCGCGGCAATGGTTCCACGGGGAATCGCCTTCGATGGTTCGCGGAGATCGCCCGACATGCTCAAACCGGACATCACGCCGGTCACCGCCGGGAAGAAGATGGCAAAGACAGACCAGAATTCGTGCCCGTCGGTGAATCCCGGCCCCATATTCGAATGCCAGTTTTCAACGGGCGACCAACCGATGAAGAAAGATGCGAGTGACAGGACCAATGCTCCCAGAATCAGGAATTGCGTTTTGACGGCCAGATTTGCGCCAACCCAGGCGACCGCGACGATCACGACCAGGACAATGAGAGAAACCAGCCGGGTGTCGGACTGCGGCAGGAGAAACCGCAGAGACTCCGCAAAGCCGATTATGTAAAAGGCAACGGAAACCGCCTGCGCCAGAAAAAGAGGCAACCCGACGCTTCCGCCTATCTCCAGTCCCAGGCTGCGGGAGATCAGGAAATAGGCCCCACCGCCTCCGACCCGGATATTGGTGGCGATCGCTGAAAGCGAAAGGGTGGTCAGGATCGTGATCGAATTGGCGATGACCAGGATGAGCAGCGCGTTCCGAAGCCCGGCGTTCCCAACGACCCAGCCGGTGCGGAGGAACATGATCACGCCGAGAATGGTCAAAACGTTCGGCACAAATACGCCCCCAAACGCCCCGAACTTGACCGGTTCCGCAGTTTTTCGTGTCACCTTCTCCATCGATCGAACCCACATTAACGGCACGAATGGCTGAAACCAGAGAAAATCCGAATCGGCCGGGCAATCAGGGGACAGGCCGAACCGACATACGCAAATGGCAAGGATCGTGTGAAGAGGTCAAACCTTGCCATCCCGACTGATTGAAATAGACCGGGCTTGATCCGTGCGCTACAATGTGACGGTCATGGAGGGGCCTCATTTCCTCACCACAAATCCCAACCTGAATTCATCGCGTGTTTACCCTTGGAATTGACTTCGGAACCAACTCTGTCCGCTGCCTGATTGTCCGGTGTGCGGATGGCAAGGAGATCAGCAGCTGCGTCATCGATTATCCCAGCGGTCGGCAGGGCATCCTCCTGGACCCGAAGGATCATAATCTGGCGCGGCAGAATCCCGCCGACTACATTCATGGACTTGAGGCCAGCATCAATGGTGCCCTGGCCGCCGCCGGCAGGAAAGGTGGTTTCAGCCCGGGAAAGGTGATCGGCATCGGTGTGGACACAACCGGCTCGAGTCCGATTCCCGTCGACCGGGACAACCGCCCGCTGGCATTCAAGTCCAAGTGGAAGAAAAACCTGGCGGCTCAGTGCTGGCTTTGGAAAGACCACACGAGCTGGCGGGAAGCGGCCCGCATCACTGAACTGGCGGCCAGGCACCGCCCCGAATACATCGCGAAGTGCGGAGACACGTATTCGTCCGAGTGGTTCTGGTCAAAGATCTGGCATTGTCTCAAGACCGCCCCCGACGTCTTCGACGCCGCCTGGTCCTGGGTGGAATTCAGCGATTGGATCCCGGCGGTCCTGGCCGGGATACAGGATCCCCTCGCGGTCAAGCGCGGTATCTGCGCGGCCGGCCACAAGGCCCTTTACTGCGACGAGTGGGCCGGCTTGCCCGACAAGAAGTTCCTGAGGAAGCTGGATCCCAAGCTGGCCCGGCTTCGGGACCGTCTCTACGGGAAGGCACACGACGCGAATGAGGCGGCGGGAGTGCTCTGCACCGAATGGGCGGATAGAACCGGTCTTCCAGACGGTATACCGATTACCATCGGTGAGTTTGATGTTCACTATGGAGCGATCGGATGCGGCGTGGCCGAAGGGGTTCTGGTGAAAGTAATCGGCACCTCCACCTGCGACTGCAGCGTGATCTCGGCTGCAAAAAAGGTCGCCGACATTCCCGGTATCTGCGGCATTGTCAAAGGCGCGATTCTCCCGGGTTTCTACGGAATCGAAGCCGGCCAATCGGCCGTGGGGGACATCTTCAAATGGTGGGTCGAGGTGATCTGCCAGGGCGACGACAGTCTCCATGCCAAGCTGACCCGACAGGCCGCAAAACAGGCGCCGGGTCAGTCCGGCCTTCTCGCCCTCGACTGGAACAACGGAAACCGCACCATCCTGGTCGACCCCATGCTGTCCGGGCTCATCCTGGGGCAAACCCTCCACACCTCACAGGCCGACATCTACCGCGCCCTGATCGAAGCCACCGCTTTTGGTGCCCGTGCCATCGTCGAGCGAATCAAGGAATACGGCGTCCCCGTGAGACGCATCGTCTGTGCCGGAGGCATCGCCGAGAAAAACCCCATGTTGATGCAGATCTATGCCGACGTTATCGGATGCACCATGCAGGTGGCCGGTTCCAGCCAGGCGTGTGCCCTGGGCTCGGCCGTCTCAGCCGCCGTTCTGGCGGGCAAGGCCAAGGGAGGGCACCGCACCTTCAAAGCGGCCCAGAAGGCGATGACTTCGATCCAGGATGTCCAGTACAGACCGATCAAGGCCAATCAGGCCGTCTACGACCGTCTCTACGGCCTGTATCGGCAGATGCATGACGCAATGGGCGGAGTCAACAGGTCCGCAGACCTGGGCAACGTCATGAAAGAGCTCCTGGCCACCAAGGAACGCTCAGCCACCTGACGTCGACCCGCGCGAAACGCACGCTCACCTCATTCAAATGGTCAAACACCTCGCATCACCCGAAATCTGGTTCATCACCGGAAGCCAGCACCTCTACGGACCGGAGGCTCTCAAGCAAGTCGCCGCCAATGCCAGGAAGATCGCCAACTCACTGAGCGTTTCCAAACGCACCCCGTTGAAAGTCGTCTTCAAGCCGATCGTCACGACACCGGAGGAAGTCCGCGCCCGCTGTCTCGAGGCGAACAATGCTTCGGAATGCGCGGGGCTCATCCTCTGGATGCACACCTTCTCCCCATCCAGGATGTGGATCGGCGGACTGTCCGCCCTGAACAGGCCCTTCGTCCACCTGCACACCCAGTTCAATCGGGATCTGCCCTGGGGCAGCATCGATATGGACTTCATGAACCTCAACCAGTCGGCCCATGGCGACCGGGAAGCGGGGTTTATCCATTCGCGCATGCGCCTCGAACGCAAAGTGGTGGTGGGACACCACGGCGACCCCGAAGTACAGGATCGCCTGGCCGCCTGGATGCGCGCCGCCCGCGCCCACCACGATATGCAGGGTGCCAGGATCGCGCGGATCGGGGACAATATGCGCGAGGTGGCGGTGACCGAAGGTGACAAGGTGGCGGCCGAACTGCGATTTGGGTATTCAGTCAATGGTTACGGTATGGGCGACCTGGTGGCACATATCGACACCGTCTCCACCGCCGCCGTGACCAGGCTCTGCAAAACCTACGAAGAGCGCTACAGGATGGCCAGGGATCTGCGCAAGGGAGGCAGGCGGCACAAATCCGTCCGCGACGCCGCTCGGATCGAGCTGGGACTGAGATCCTTTCTGAGCGAGGGCGGGTTCAAGGGGTTCACCACCACCTTCGAGGATCTGCACGGCCTCAAACAATTGCCCGGACTGGCCGTCCAGCGCCTGATGGCCGATGGCTACGGTTTCGGAGCGGAGGGCGACTGGAAGACCTGCGCCCTGCTCCGGGCCATGAAGGTGATCGGGGCCGATCTCGAGGGCGGCACCTCTTTCATGGAGGACTACACCTATCACCTGAGCCCGAAGGGCCACCTGGTCCTCGGCGCCCACATGCTGGAAATCTGTGAATCCATCGCGGTCGGCAAACCTTCCCTTGAGGTTCATCCGCTGGGAATTGGCGGCAGGGAGGACCCGGCTCGCCTCGTCTTCAATGCTCCGGCAGGACCAGCCCTGAACGCCTCCCTGATCGACCTCGGCAATCGCTTTCGACTCGTGGTCAATGAAGTCGATGCCGTGGTGCCGCCGAAGCCCCTGCCAAAGCTGCCGGTTGCCCGCGCCATCTGGGCATCCCGGCCCGACTTCAAGACCGCGTGCGCGGCCTGGATCCACGCCGGTGGCGCCCATCATACCGGCTACAGTTACGCCGTGACCACCGAACACCTCGAGGATTTCGCCGCCATGGCGGGTATCGAAATCGTGGTGATCAACGCGGACACGAAAACCTCCGAGTTTAAGAAGGAACTCCGCTGGAACGACATCGCTTATCACCTTTCGCAAGGTTTGGGACGACTGTAGACTGTGGACTGTGGACTGTGGACTGTGGACTGTGGACTGTGGACTGTGGACTGTGGACTGTGGACTGTGGACTGTGGAAAGAGCATAACCGGACCACAGACAAAGTGCACCGAGAAAGGAAGGAATCCTGAGTCGATCTCGGTGGTCGCCGCCCTGATTCAACAAAAATTTTCATCATGCTTGAAGAACTGAAACGGGAAGCTTTCGAAGCCAATCTGCAGTTGCCCGGGAATGGGCTGATCAACCTGACCTTTGGCAATGCCAGCGCGATCGATCGGAGTCGCGGTATCTTCGCCATCAAGCCGAGTGGGGTCGATTACGAGGTGCTCAGGGATGAAGACATGGTGTTGGTCGATCTCGATGGGAAAACCGTCGAGGGTAAACTCAACCCATCCTCCGATACACCGACCCATCGCCGATTGTATCTCGGGTTCGAATCGATAGGCGGCGTGGTCCACACCCATTCGTCTCACGCGACCGCCTTTGCCCAGGCGGGAAAGGCAATCCCGATATTCGGGACAACCCAGGCCGACTTCTTCCACGGTGAGATTCCGGTCACCCGAAGATTGACCGCCGAGGAGATCGCCGGGGCTTACGAGTGGGAGACGGGAAATGTCATCATCGAGCGATTCAAGGGCATCGATCCGGCAGATCGCCCGGGTATTCTGGTCAATCGCCACGGCCCATTCACCTGGGGACCGACCGTGGCCAAGGCGGTCGAAGCGGCCGTCGCGGTCGAATGCTGCGCCCACATGGCCCTGATGTCGCTACGACTCGATCCTGACCTCCCGGAGATCGAGACCGAGCTCCTGAACCGGCACTTCAAGCGCAAGCACGGGCCCAACGCCACCTACGGTCAGACTTCCCGGTAAGCAGGCTTCGAGGGGATCAAAGCACTACCGAGGCAGGTGTGCGGCCGACATCAGTCAATCTCGCATTGGCATGCAGGATGTTGAGCAATGACCCCGTGGGCTGTTCTTCGGTGGGTTATTTGAGCTTCACGCCTCGTCCGCCAACGAATCGATCATATCGAAATAGCCTGCATAGAACCCGACCACTTTCACCGCGAGGTAGACAGCCACCGCCAGAAAGAGGATCTTCGGGTACCAGAACGATGCCGCCGCGAGGGACGTGGCGGCTTTCCGGCCGTAATCCTCTTCGAGTAACCTCAAGGAATCCTCCAATTTTCCGGTCTGTTCTCCGGACCGGTAGATCCGGCAGAATTCCGGCGGGAAGACCTTGAGCTGGTCGAGAATTCCGGAGGGGGGAGAACCGGCCTGGATAGTTTCGGCACAACGAACGCCCGCCTTGATAAATGACTGCCGACCGGTGGCCGCACAGGCCCCATACCAGGCTTCGTCCAGTCGGCAACCGGCGGTGAGAAAGGCCCTGAGCACGGAGCATACATCCCTGAGCGCACCGTAACGACGGTAACCTCGGATACCGGGCAGAAGATCGCCGACCACCCCGATCGCCCGAATCCGCCACTTGATGGCAAACACCAGCAAGGCCAGGAAGAACCAGAGCGGGACCAGAAGAGAGAATACCTCTCGAAGATAATCCCCGACCGATCCCGAGACCAACTGTCCGGCCGGAAGCACCACAATGGCGAAGTGCAGGACGAGTATCGGGTAGATCGAGGCACCCAGAACCGCTCTCTGGGCCTGTTGGCGGGACCGATGCTGATCGGACAGATTGCGAAAAGTCGAGGGAAGCACGCCGGCGGTATGCCCGGCAGAAATCACCTGGCGATCGGTCTCCGAGACCCATGCCGGCGCCTCATTCAGGACATCGTCAACCGGCGTTCCCGAAGCCAGGGCATCGGCCATCCGTTTCCGGTCCCTGACCGGCACGCCTTCCAGCGACCGGATCCCCTCAACCAGGGACAATCCGGCTTCGAGGTGCTGAGCCAGCGCGTAATACCATCGCGCCAATCTGCCGTGTCCGACCATTGCCATAATGAATCGCGCCCATCGCGCGGCCTCCAGACTTCCAGAACAGCAGGAATACGGCGAGGCGAAAACCGCCCTAGAGGGTTGACAAGTGCTTTGGAATAGGTGAATTCCTGTCCCCTTTTGACCATGACAGAAACAAGCGAAAAGCCAAAAGGCAAGAGCCTGACCCCCCAGGAGATGGGCCTGGAACACGTTCATCTCTTCGGACGCTACGTGACCGACACCGGAAAGATCCTTCCCCGCCAGATCACGGGCCTGAACGCCAAGCAACAGCGTCACATCACAAGAGTGATCAAGCAGGCTCGGAACATGCTTATGATGCAATAGCCCGGTCGTTGGTCCGCTCCGGACGGTCGGAGGTAACTGGAATAGACCGTGGCTAGAATCCTGGACGATTCTCCAGCGAATATTGAATGCC
Organism: Verrucomicrobiota bacterium; assembly: GCA_003641745.1. GTDB lineage: Bacteria > Verrucomicrobiota > Verrucomicrobiia > Opitutales > Opitutaceae > B12-G4. The sequence continues at coordinate 8,337 of QNAI01000147.1, forward strand.
TGGTCCGGGCGCTGCTGGCGGATCGTCTTGTTGGTGTACCGACCGAAACCGTCTATGGATTGGCCGGGAACGCCCTGAGCCAATTGGCCTGCGAGCGGATCTACCGGGCCAAGGGCCGTCCATTTCACGATCCGCTCATCGTCCATGTGCTTGATCTCGA
>QNAI01000148.1 GCA_003641745.1 Verrucomicrobiota bacterium
CGCCGTGGGGTCGGTGACGTCGTAGCTCGTAATGCCCTCGGTGCCCTCGACCACCAGAGCGATGTCCAGCAGCTGGTGACCCACGAAGGTGCGCACGACCTCGATACTCTCACTGTACTTGAGAGTGTTCAGGGTCTGCAAAAGAACCGGTTGGCTGGGAATCGTGAAATCGATGGCGTGCAAACCGGCTTGCCCGCCCGCCACAAAGGCGTAGTTGCCCATCACGGCGACCCCTTCATTCTGGCTGGGCAGATGAAGAGTCCCCACCTTGAGAAAGGGGGCCCCCGGCGGTTCGTACAGGTCCTGTTGGGCACAGCCTGTCCACAAAATGGCCGAAAGCAGGGCCAGGAAAACGAATCTCGTATCAATGCGAGGCGAACGCATGGTAACTCCTTAGAACCGGTAATTCAGGCTGGTCCAGTAAAGCCACTGGGTGAAATCCTTGTCGGTGGTGATATCGCCTTCCCAGGGGGAATCGACGACACGCTCGGTGCGTCTGACGGCGAGTTTCAGGGTCAACGGTTTTGAAATCCTCTTCCGCAGTTCGACCGTGCCTTTGTAGAACATGTCCCGCCGGCCGGCGTGGTAGGGATCCTCCACCAGGGTTTTGGTGGTGGGGTAATAGTAGTCCATGAACAGGAAGGACAGGCCCACACGGTCCACAACCTTTTTCAACGCACTGTGCCTGATATCCAGGCCGATCCGGTACAGGTCCCGCTCGTAAGAAGGATCAGAATTATTGGAATTCTCCGGGATCTCCCACACCGAGTCGATGGCCCGGCCCTGGGCGTCCTCGTAGCTGTAATCGAAGTTCCAGGTCAAAACCCGGCTCAACTTCCAGGTCAGGTTGCCCCGCACTTCCCAGGCGCTGATGTCGTTCTCCATGAAGGGCTGGTTGTAGTAGCGGTAGTTCTCCTCGTACAGCACCTTGGCGCTGAATTTCTTGCTGAAGCGCTGGCGCCAGGTGGCGTTCCACACGTTGCGCTGGAAGCGAAACTGGGTCCAGTCGATTTCGTCTTCCCGATCACTCAGGGGGGACCGGTCCGAGAGCTGCCTGATGTACTGCTCCGGAGCAAAATGAAAGTACAGCTCCAGGCTCTGGCTCTTGCCGAAGTACTGGCGGAAATAGAAGTGGAAGTCGGTGTTGGTCTTGATGGGATTGCGGGCGTACCGCCAGTACTTGACCTTGAATTTAAGTCGGGATTGCCCCCAGGGAACAAGCCGTGACCGGCCCTCGATGTCGAAGGAAGGGGCGATGATCAGGTCGTCCACCGTCCCGTTGATGAATTTCCAGGGATAGGTGCCGCTGATAAAGTCGTCGTTGTAGCCCGGGCTGTTGGTCAGGATGTTGTCGTTGTAAATGATATCGATGGCCGCATGGCCCAGGAATGTCACCGCCGGTTTGGCCTTTTTCTTGGTCGTGCGCTCGCCCTTGGCCTGGTCCTTGGCCACGGCCAGATGGGGCTGCGGCGGGCCCTCATAGTAAAGGATGATCAACATGGGATCCCCGCCGGGCAAGAACCCCGCCAGTTCCAGGAGAAACTCGCCCTCGGGCACCTCTATCGTGAACTTGTGGCCGCCACTGGGCTTCCCGGGACGGTCATCACCCCAGGTAGATTTTCTGGATGGACTGAATACCATGATTTTCTGGGCTTCCATGCGAGGCACCCCGCTGAACTCCAGCAAACCGTCAACCTTACCTTCCTCACCGGGGGGGAAGGCGATCCGGGCATAACCGGTGATCACACCGGGCCCGGTCACCGGCACCTTGATCCCCTTGTCCCCCACTGTCAGATACAGTTTCCCGGCCTTGCCGATGGGCACCTGGTCCACCTGGTCGAGAGGGACCAGGACGTCCCAGCTGGCGGCGAATCCCGGGCCGGTCCAGAACAGGAAGACCAATGCCAGAACAAGGACCGAAACCGGTACTGGCAGGAACACTGATACTTTATTCCTTTGTCTCATGGGCTGCCGCGCAGGTCCTTCCTGGGGATGCGAATTTGGGCGGTGATTCCGCAGTCGTCCGGCCGTACGCAACGCACTTCGAACTGGTGCAGACCATCCGGTACGCTGATCCGGAGTCTCTTGCGGGTACCCGGCAAAATATCCAGACGGTTGGGGTAGAAGGCGTTGGCCAGGCGGGTGGAGTCGTAATGGAACGTTCGCCAAATCACTCCGTCCCGCCACACTTCCAGCATGTGCTTCTGGCTGCCGAGCATGCCCGGTTCAAAGTCCAGACGGGTATACAGCTGCAGGTTGGTCGGACCTGTCACCGCAAATGTCAGCGGGGTATCGGCCTCGAACCGGTAGTAGGTACTCTGCATGCCGCTTTCAAATTGCAGGGTAGCCAGCTCGGCGTAACTCTCCGGGGCGTACGGAACGGTTCCGCTGGTCTTGCGTTTGTTTTGCCGGAACAACCGGCCAACGACATTTCCCTCACCGGATGCCTGCCCCGAGACCTGCAGGAAATGGGCTCCTTTGGGGACGTCGACATAGGCCCGGCGCAGCGATGACACCAAACCAACCTTCTCGCAAAGCACAACATTTTCGTTGGCCTGGGCGGTGAAGCTCTTGCGCAGGATCTCGGTTCCATCCAGGCTGACCGAAACGACAAAGGGCTGGCTTTCAGGGTCACCGGTTCCGAAGGCGTACCGGGTTATCAATTTGATCCGACGGGGACCGTTCACCTGAAACTCCACCGGATCGCCCGCGTCCAGAACCAGGTAGGTGAAGTTCTGTCCTTCGCTGGTCAGACATATCTCGGGGCCCTCCCGCGAAGGCGTCATCTTGCTCCACTGAGCAGAGGCCGAAACCGTGGGCGTAAAAAGGAATCCGGCAGCTACAAGAAAAACTAGGGGCGTGACCGCCGAGCGCCGGCCCAGGCGGTCGAACAACCCCCGGCGGATCTCAGGCGCCAGAATCAGGATGCAGGACAGGCAGTAGACCACCAGGAAAGCCGCCGCCAGCGGCCAGCGGTACATCTCCCGCACGAAGATCTCACCCTGGCCCGGCTGGGGCTGGTAATCCGGGGCCAAAGGCAATCCATGGGCCCTGGCCAGATTGATGATCCTCAGCAAGTGGACCACCGGCACTCCTTTGTCGGCAAACAGGATCAGTGTCCCTTTGCGCGGCCAGTTGTGGGCCTTGAGGTTGAAGCTCAATCCTTCCGGCAGCAGGGTCTTGTTGTGGCGGTTGCCGACACTGGCGACACCGCCCCCCACGTTGACGAACAGACGGTAGGCGCGGCCCTGGGACAAATCCTGGTAAAGGGCCATTCGCTTGTCGATGGCGTCCTCGATGTTGTCCGAACCGAGGAAGGTAATTTCGTTGCGCTCGATACTCTGACGCAACAACCGCCGGCCGGCCGGGCTCATGCCCCGCCCCATATCGTTGCCCCCGCCGAAGGTCGCGGCCTGGCTGCGGGTGTGGAAGATGCCCTTCTCGAAGAACAGCTTTTCCATGTCCAGCCAGGTGAATTCCGGGCTGTTGGCGCCCCAGTTGGAGGCTCCCACCGAAGTGACCACCACCGGCCGTAATTCCATCGTTTCCATCGCCGCGTATAGACAGATATTCATTCCGGGAAAAGACCCACTGACAGCCACGGCGACCGGATCGCCCGGATCCAGTCCCGCCTGCCGGAAGTACTGCACCAGCACCGCGGCGAAATTGGGGTTGAGGCTGGTAAGCTTGGCATCGAGGTCACCCGCGGCGTTGGTGATCAGGCTGATCTCGGGGCCGATCAGGCCGGTTCCCGCGGGATCGTTGACCAGGTCGAGGCTGGCTCCCTCCAGACCCCGATGTTCACGCACGGCGGCAAACGCCCGCTCGGCCCGTGTCGCGGCCTCGAGTTTGAGGTCGAAATCCCACTGCCGCGTCGGGGTCCGGGTCTGGTCCAGCACCGTCTGCATGAGCAGGGCGGTCACCGCCAACAGCAGGAGTATGAACCTGCGCCGATTATCCAACCGCCAGCTCAATGAGCTTCCCCCCGTAGGCTGTGACCAGGGCCAGGCGCACGATGAACGAGGCCATGATCATGGTGCAAAGGGTTTCGACGACGCCTTGCCTCATCATCCAGTAGGCGATCAACCCGGGGATGATGTAACCGATGGACTGGATCACACTGGTGTCCACTCCCAGTTGCATGGCCTCGTTGAAGACGAGGATGTACCGGGTCAGGTACCCGAAGAGGAAACCGGCCAGCACGCTGAATACCATGGTGCGACGGCCGTAGAGCAACACGAAACGCCCCACCAGTCGGATGAAACCGTAGGTCACCAGGGAGGCCAGCACCGTGCCCATGATGCGCAGGGGCTGATCCAGGTACAGGGCGATGTAACCGGGCACAACCAGACCTCCGGCCGCCAGGCCCAGGATCTCCGAAAAAACCAGGCTGACGACAAGACCCAACCCGATACTCTGGAAGATCATGCCGTCACCTCCTTTTGTCTCAGATGGCTGAGCAGACGATTGCCGATGCCGGCGATATTGCCCACGCCGATGATCCGAGCGCCGTCCGGCCCCAGGGTCACCAAGCGTTCCCACAAGGCCGGAGCTTCCAGGTTGCTGAAATCATGGATGGTTTCCCTGGAAATCCCGTTGCGCCGCAGCAGTCTCGCGAACAGGGCCGTCTCGGCTCCGACCAACACGTAATGGGCGGCCTTCATTTCCCGGCCGAAAAGAGGGGCCAGATCCTGGCTGCGCCGCTGGCGGTCTGAACGGATGTTCATCAGCAGAATGACCCGCTCCGGATGCGCCTCCAGACCCAGCCGCCGCCACACCCGGCAGTAGCTGTCCGGGTCATTGGCCGCAAAACCATTGATGAATTCCACCTCGCGGGATCCAACGCCCGGCACCTCCTGCCTGAAACGGTGGCAAGTCATGGCGCCCACATCGGGAGTCACCTCCCACATGCCCGCCAGGGCCACCTCGCGCTCCACGCCAACGGCCCGACACACATCCAGGGCCACACTCACGTTCTCGGGAAATTCCTGGTAGGCGAAACGGTCCATTTCCTCAGCGGATACGGCATCCGCTTGACTGTGGGTGAACTTGCTGTGGGCCCTGGCCGACCGTTTGGCCAGAAACCCGGTGTAACGGTCCTCGGCGGTGAACAGATGGCTACGACGGGGAACGGTGCCGGCCAAACTGGCGGCCACATCGTCCATGGTCGGCCCCATGACTTCCAGATGATCAGGCCGCACGTTGGTAATCACCCCGTGGGTAGCCTTGACGATGGTATGCTCGCACACCCTTTGCAGATCCGGACGCACGGCCATGCATTCGATGACAAGGGCCTGGCAGTTCTGCCGAGCCGCCCGGCGAAACACGGAGAGTTGTTCCTTGATGTTGGGGGCGCTTCGCCTGACCATCAGTGTTTCGCTGCCGTCGGTGTTGATCACCGCGGCGGCGCTGCCGGTGGTCTTGCCGACCACGGCCATCCCGCCGGCTGAGAGCCCCGCCGCTATCAGCCGGGCCACGGATGACTTGCCCCGGCTGCCGTTGACGTGGATCCGGATGGGGATCCGACGGCGGTGCAGAACATGCCGCAGCATCTCCCACATACCCAACGCGGTCACCAGGACCAACAGGATCAACACCAGTTGCACGACACACCCAATCCGCTTCGTCTAACGTAACAGAATCATTTTCCGGGTCAGGGCACCCGTACCAGTTTCCAGACGGTAGAAATACACGCCGTCGGCTGATGGAGTTCCGGCGTCATCCCGTCCGTCCCAGATCTTCACGCCTTCACCGGCGGCCACTTGACCATCGACCAGGGTGCGGACCAACCGGCCCGCCACGTCGTATACCCGCAGGCGCACGTGGGTCTGACGGGGCAAGGCAAAACCGATGGTAGCCGTTCCGGGAGAAGGGTTGGGATGGGCCGGATAAAGCGCCAGACGCGTTGTGGGAACCGAAGCCACCTTCGCTTGGCCGGGTTCACTGGATACACTGTATGGATGCAGGGCGGTCAACAGGTAGCGGTCCTGCAATGGGTCGCCGTCCGCCTGTGCGCTGAAACGCCTGCTGGAGCCGGCCAGTGCATAGGCCGTCAGCCGCACACGCTGTCCGCCGCGGATCCGGTCCACGTGCCAGCCGATCACGGGACGGTCGTCGGCCGGTTCCCAGGTCAAATCCACCTGGTCCCCAGTCGCGGTCGCGACAAACGAGGACATGGCAAAAGGCACCCGCAACGGGGCCTCGGTGGTCACCCGTACCGCCAGACCGGGCTGCAAGGGAGCCATTCCGGGGGCGTTGATGTTCCCGTAACTGAGTTCCAGACCATCGGTGCCGTCGGGTGATTCGATGCCCACGGTGGCATACATGCGCAGGTTGTCGTTGTTGTTGACCTGTCGGTACAGGAAGAGCAACTCCCCATTCCCACTGGTGGTGGGGTGCATGCTCGGGTCCAACAGGACCACCTGGAAAGTCTGCATTCCGAGGATTTCCGGTTTGTAGTGGGGCAACCGGCTCCATTCGACGACGAAGGCGCCAAGGGCCGGGTCGTGATGGGTATAAACGCCATCCGGATCGATACCGTTGGCATTCTCCTGGCCTGGGGCTGGCGGCGCAGGATTGAGATTGTCCCAGAAGGGGGCCACCAGGGCCTCCACCCCGTACTGGGTGGGAATGGTCCAATTGTAGAAGTCGAAGTCGTTACCGGTGTCGAAGCTGATCCAGCCGTTGTCGCTGACTCGGATCTGGGTGTAGTCCTGTCCGTAGTAGCGGAAGGTGAACGGAAGATCAACGACCCTCCAGACCACATCGTTATCGACGGGGAAATCGAGCTTGGTACCCGGGCCGCCCATCATCGTGGAAATCTCGTTCCATGAGTAGACCGGACGGCTGGCCGGATAGTCGAAGTCCGCACTGTCGTAGGCGTAATAACCGTAGTTGTCCGGACCCACCGGTGTGGAAACATCTACCGGACCCACCACCACGGCGCAGTTCGTATCGGTCCGGTAGCCTGCAGTAGTGGTAACAGTCAGACTGAAGGTGAGGTTTGTGCCCGTGGCGGTGTCGTCACTCACCGCGAGATCAAAAACTGCGTCGGTCGTGACCGTCTGGCCGGGCTGACATACGCCAAAGGCGGCGGTGGTGGTGCCTAGGCTCGAGCCGCCCGGAGTCAACAGTTCCAAATCGACGGTGCCTCCATAGGCAGCGCGGCTGCCGGTGTTGCGCAAGGTCAGGGCCAGGTTGGTGGTCTGGCCGGGGCTCGGGGACGTACCTTCGGCAGTGGCCAGGGTATTTTCGCCCCAGGCCGGAGCTTCCACCACCAGACTGACGGTGGAAATGTTGTGTACCTCACCGATCTGTTCTGCGTCCAGATGCAGGGTGATCGTCGACCCGTCCTGGGCATCGGCATCAACCAACAATCCCAAGGCCGAAGGAGCGACGGTTTCGGCTCCGGGAGCGAGGTCGGGGAAGGACACCGTGCCCGCCACGCTGCTTGCGGGGCCCCGCACTTCAGCAATACTCAGGGAAAACGCCCCACTATTGCTGCTGCCGAAATTGTGCATGGTCGGAGAAAGGGCCAGCACCTCGCCGGGATTGGCTGCCTGGTCCCCGTTGCCGGCACCGTCATTCACTCCCAGAGCCGTGGCGCCCAGGAAAACCCCCGCCGTACCCGTGCCGATGACGCCCTCATAGGGTTGGACACCGGCCTCACTTACGGTGACGTAGATATCCGACCCGGCGACCACCTGGGCCAAGCTCAGTTCGATGGTTCCGTCGGCGCCGGTCACGCCATGTCCGATCAACACGTTGTTCTGAACCACTCCCACGCGGGCTCCCGCCACCGGGAAAGCTTCGGGGTTGGAGGTCACCGCCAGGGTCAGGAGGTTGGCCCCCGCCACCAAGGTGGTCGCGTGGTCCACGGTGATGGCCCGGGGTGCCTGACGCCAGAACTTCAGGCTGGGATCACCCATGAGGTTGTAGATGTGAAAGTAGAATTCCACCGATTCCTCACCGAACTCGGCGGCCGACATCTCGTTGGGAAAGTAGTCCATGAAGCGCATCTTGCCGGTGTTCAGCAAGGTGCCCAGGTCGGTGACACCTTCATCGATGATGCGCTCGAAAATGCTGATGGCCATGGCGTCGTTGTACCGGGTGTGTGACCAGTGTTCGCCGTTGCCGATGAAGGCGACGGCACCCTTGCCTGGCTCGGTCGGGGTGCCCTGGCGCACGAATACCTCTCCGAAACACGGATTGGCGGCCGTGTAATCGCCGTTCAGACACACGAAACTCATGACGATGGGAGTCATGTTGTTGGTATCCAGGGAGGGGATGTCGTCCACCGTGAAGGTGGGAGGATCCCAGCCGGCGGTGCCGTAGGCCCAACCGCGGTAAACCACGAAACCCACGCCGTTGTTGATGGTGCCACGCACCACCTGGGCTCCCTGCAGCGAAGGCAGTGGCGGTGACTCAACACCGACAGGTTCGGGGAA
>QNAI01000149.1 GCA_003641745.1 Verrucomicrobiota bacterium
AGCTGGCGCCGAATTGCGCAACCAGGTTGGATCGACGCAATTGCGTTTCACCTATACCCTGCTGGCCGAAGGACCGGTCGACCAGGAAGTTCTGGCCTGCGATCTGCCTTTGGCCCGGCACATGGGCATGCACCGGATGCTGGTCTCTCACACGACGGGCAAAAAGGCTTCGACCGAGTTTCGCCGGATTGAATCGTTCGGCCAGACCCAGTGGTGGGAAGCGGTGACGGATTACAGCCGCCCGCACCAGGTTCGCGTCCATGGATTCGAGAGCGATTTGGACATCCTGGGTGATACGATCTACGGGAAAGCTCCGCAGATCTATCTGTCTGAATTGAAGCGTCGATTTCGGCGATCGGGCAAGCCCGAGCACCCGATCTACGACCACCTGGCCTTGCATCTTTCAAGGGTCGAGTTTCGGGCCCCTGAAGAGGATGGATGGATGGTCGAGGCTCCACTTCCAAGGGGGTTTGCGGTATTGATTCGACGGTTTCAGGAGTTCAGAGGCAGCGCGAAATAATCCCAGGACAAGGAGGTGGTGGGTGAAGCAGCCACCTTGCTGAACTTGGTCTTGAGTAAGTACAACGCTGTCCTGCCTGCCAAGGGGTCAAGGCGTCATAGTTGCACTGGCATGCATCGATCAACGCCATGACCCCCTCCTTCGTGTAAAGCCATGGAGGGAATGGGCGTCGAGCCGTTGTGAACTCGGTCCCTGGGGAAGATCAACGCTGTCCTGCCTGCCAAGGGGTCAAGGCGTCATAGTTGCACTGGCATGCATCGATCAACGCTGTCCTGCCTGCCAAGGGGTCAAGGCGTCATAGTTGCACTGGCGTGCATCGATCAACGCCATGACCCCCTTAAGAAGTGCTGGCTTGCAGGCCCGGGTGTCACCTAATCTCCAAACCGAGGTATGTTTGATCCGACCGAAAGCCGGCAACTCTTTCTGACCCAGGATTGGGAAACCGCCTGGCAGACGGTGGTCAAACCCTGGTTGAGCCGATCGGATGGTCTTTATCCCGGGTATGTATTGGTGCCTACCCGCGGTCAGGCCCGGGCCCTCCGATTGCGGATGGCCCTTGATGGCGTGGTTTCGGTGGGAGCTCGGTTTGTGACTCCGGGTCTTGTTCAACGCTTGCCTTTGGCGGGACTGCGGGTCTCCGCAGGGGTGCCGGATCGGGCGGTTCTGGAGTTCGCTTTGACCGTCTCGGTGGCTGAGGCAGCCGCCCGCGTCGGGGCGGGTCAGGAGGAAGAGGGCCTGGCTCGCAGTCTGCTCAGCCGGCCCTCGGGGCCGCTTGACGATTGGGGCGATCTGCTCCGGGCCGGTCTGGATGAGGGATCATTCCCTCATCCCTTTGTCCGGCGTGTCTTCCGGTTGTTGCGGGACTGGCTTGAGGTTCGCGGTTTTACTGTCCCTCACGCAGGCCGGGTTCGGTCGCCCGACCGGATTGAGGGCGCGGACGGGGGTGACCGGGCTCTGATCTATGGTTTCGGGGCGGACTGCTGGCGAGACTGGCCCGAACTGGAGGGACTGATCCGGGCCATGGAGAGCGTGACCGCGGTGATCCCGTTTCCGTCATTTTCCGGCAAGCCCCTGGAGGAAGAGTGGGTCGATCTTTTTGAGTCGGCTCTTGGGACGGAGGCACTCAGCCTGCCCGACCAAGGGGAGAGCAGGTGGCAAACCCTGGCCCGTGGCTGGGTGCTGGGTGATTCGTCGGAGGATTCCGGCATCGATTGGAACGAGGTGCCGATACTGGTCGGCCGGGATCCCGCGGCTGAAGTGGCACTGGTTTTCAGCCAGATCATCACCTGGTTGGGACAGCCTGGCGCCCGGATAGCGGTGATTTTCCCGGCTGGTTCGCCAACGGTCGCCGATCTAGCCGGTCGGTTGCAGGATGCCGGGATTCGCTTCTGCGACGAGATGGCGACCACAGGGGCACCTTCCGGGGAGATCAGCCTGTTGCGGGCATTCCTCACCTACCAGCGCGGCGGCTGCCGGTTGGAGGAATTCTGGGCCCTGGCCCGATTGCTCAGGAACGGAGGTCAATTTTCACTGACGGCCGGACAGAGCCGGGACTGGATCGAGCGGGTCTTTGATGCCGGCCAGTCCCATCGGGTCGAGGATGCACTGAAGACATCCGAAGCGACCCGCAGTTCGGGAGGAAGGGCCATGGCCGAACTGGCTCAATCTGTAGGTTTCTGGCCGGAGCGCCTGTCGGTGGCCCGGGCGGTTACCATGATGGAAGCCTGTGTCGAGCGATGGGGTCTTGAGGTGCCGGAGCGAATGGGCAGCCTCGATCGTCTGGCTGCGGCGTGTGACCATGAATACCCCCGTGAAGCAGTGGTCGATCTGTTGCATCGGTCGTTGCCGGAGCGCGCGCCCCGCCAGGGGCTGGTGCGGGATGACTTTGCTCCCGTGGTCTTGACCACGCGGAAGCGGGCCACGGCGCAAGTCTGGAGTCACGTTCTTTTTACCGGGTCGAACGCTGAAGCCTGGCCGAACCTGTCGGAAGAGACTTTTTGGTTGGCAGACACGGCCCGGCGGGAGATCAACCGGAAGTCCGGGAAGCCGCGTCACCTGCTCCTGGTCGAGGATAGCTCGATACTGGAGCGATTGAGTTGCCTGGACATCTGCAGCAATGCGGTGACCGCAGTAGCCTTCTCGGCTTGCCTGAGGGTGAATGACGGCACCGAGACCGACTGGTCGCCCCATCCCTGGTTGGAGCGGGTTCTTCTCCAGAAGAGTCGGGCTCTCCGGGCCCTGAATCGAGCGGGTGAACCGGAGGCAGTCGGTGGTTTCAGTCGGGAGGACTGGCAGGCCCTGGCCCGCCGATTGGGCCGGAATCGAGCCCTGCCACCTGGCGTATTGGAGAAATGGATTAAGACTTGGAAGCGCCGACGCGATCCCGCGGCTCCTTTCGACGCGGACTTCTATTGCCATGATCCGCGGGGGGTACCGCAACGTAACTGGGCGGCCCGCTTGTTGGAAGCGGGTTTCCAGGATCCGGTTGTGCTCTGGTACGAAGGCGTTTTGCGTCTGCGGAGAATCCCGGAGAGTTCCCTTGAGCGAAGTCGCCGCAAGGAGATGGGATCGCTGGTGCATCGGTTCCTGGCAGCGGCACTCCGCGGCGATGCCGGTTCGGGTTCAATCCATCCGGTGTCTCCGGCGAAGCTCTGTCGGGACAGGTTGGACCGGTTGCTGTCTGACTTTCGACCAGCTCGTCCGGATGATGCTTATTGGCAGTCTTTCCATCTCGAACTGGCAGCGCTGAGTCGGAGTCTGCTGGAGCGCATTCTGGGGTTGAAACCAGGCGTCTGGTTGGGAGCAGAATACGGTTTGCCTAAGGATGCGCGATTACCGACGATCCACGGCGATCTGGGGGTCAGCGGTCGCTTTGACTTGCTGGTGATGGATCGGTCCGAATGGGACGGAGCGTCAGCGACGATCAATGATTTCAAGACAGGCTCGGACAAGCCGTTGAACGCAGCGCGGATGGGTGATCGGGGACAGTCGCTTCAACTGGGAGTGTATTTGAAGGCAGCGATGGAATTGGGAGCGGCTGGCGCGGTGGTCCGGATGATACAGCCAGAGAAGGAAAAAGACTCCTCTCTGGCTGACGATACGCTTGAGGCGATCCAGCCGGCATTCGACCGTCTCGGACGACAGATCCTCTCCGGGCGATACGGCCAGCTGACTCCGGAGCGGAACCGGTTTCAGTATGGTTTCACAGGGCCCCTGGCCTGTGTGCCGATTCCGTATGCGGTACTTGAACAAAAATACGGGGTGACGTTCCCGGATCAGGAAGGGGGTGGCGATGGGTCGTCTGGTTGATCAGGAGGCGAGAGATCGTTTTATCGGAGAGTTGCACGGCAATTTTGCGGTCAACGCCAATGCCGGTTCCGGGAAGACCACTTCGATTGCCGGTCGCTTGGCCGGAATGGCCTTGATGCCGGATGCACGCGAGGTTCTGTCCAGGACTGTCGTGGTGACATTTACCCGTAAGGCTGCGCTGGAGATCCGGCAGCGGGCGAGAATGGTCTTGATGGAGCAACTGGCCGGGAGCCCCGGGCAGTCCGACGGAGCCCTCGAGGACCTTGGAACGGCGTTCTTCGGTACGATTCATAGTTTCTGTGTCCTGTTGGCTCGCCGCTATGGCCAACCCCTGGGCGCTGATCTCGATCCGGAGGTGATCGAAGATGCGTCGGATCCCGAGCTATGGGAGGCCTTTCTGGAAGGGGATGCCATGACCTTTGATTCGGTTGGGCCGGAGCATCTGGGTGAGTTCCTGCGGCTTCGACCGCTGGACAGTATTTTCCCTTTGGCCCAGGGTCTTTCGGCGCGGGTCGGTGATCTGCTCTTGGAGAATCTCGGGATTCCACCGCGTCCACAGCCTGATTGGGTCGCGCTGGAGGCCTTGCTCGAGCGAAAATCGTCCCGCAAAGGCAAGGCTCAGGAAAACCTTGAAGCCAGCCAGCGAGCATTGAGCGAGTGGGGGCGTGCCCTCCGGGAAGAGAGAGGTTTTCTACCGATCATCAAGCCCTTCGGGAGTGGGAACGGAGTGGGGGATGCCTATGATCGATTTTTCGCTCCTCTGAAGGACTGGTGTGCGGGAGCGGCTGGACTGCTCGCTGCGGAGTTGGCAGGCCGCTACCGGATCTTTCGAAAGGAGAGGCGAATCCAGAGTTACGACGATCAGGTGGAACTGGCCATGGATCTGGTCGGACATCCGGAACTGCTCGATCGAATCCGCAGAGACGGTTATCGGGTTCTGCTCGATGAAGCCCAAGATACGGACCCCATGCAATTCAGTGTGTTGGTCGAGGTCACGCGGCCGCCAGGGGCCGAACCCGGGACCTGGCCCGGATCGGGAGAACCACCGGAGCCGGGGCGTTTCTGCCTGGTGGGGGATGCGCAACAATCCATCTATGGCGGCCGGGCCGACATCAGGAACTACCAGCGGCATCTCGACGCCTTCAGGGATGGCTCTGGCAGCGAGGTACTCGATTTCAGTGTTTCTTTTAGACTGCCCGAACGGTTGATCGACTTCATCAATCAATCGGTGGGGCCGAGCTTCTCGGCATCCATCAAGCACAATCAGGGGATCGACGGGAACTGTTTGCAGGTGGCTTATCTGCCCTTGTCTCCCAAGCCGAACGTTTTGCCGGGGCGGGTCAGCCGCATGATGTATGCTCCCAGTGGAGATCGGGGAGTTGACGAGCGTTTACGGGTCGAGGTGCAGGCTCTGGCGGCGGTGCTCGAACAAAACGGACCTGAGGGAGTCGGGGCGACGGACTGGTCGGAGATCTGTCTGCTTGCACCTCGTCGGGACTGGCTGGAAACGGCCAGAGACTGCCTGGTCAAACGCGGAATACCGGTATCGCTGCAGATTCGAGCCAGCCGAAACGGAGATCGACCGGCCTTCGCTTGGATTGCGGGTTTGCTCGCGGTTATTGTCGATCCGGAGAACGGGTTTGAATGGGTGGGGGTGTTGCGTGAAGTGTTCGGGGTTTCCGATTCGTTGCTGGCTGCTCAACTGGACGGTGAAGCCCCTGACTTCGGTGTGCCGGAGGAATTGGCGGAAGGGTTACGAGAACCGGTCGAAGTGATCCGTCCCTTTATCCTCAGTTCAGATGAGCCGGGAATCGAACCTGTCCGGTTTCTCGATGCTCTGGTTGAGGCCTGCCGGATTCGCGACCGGCTGCGAATGCTGGCGGATGGGGCGGACGGGGACGATGATCTTGAAGCCATTCGATTGATGGCCGAGGACATCTCCAGCCTCGGCGGTGGCATCCGGGAATTCCATGCCCGGATGATCGAAGCCGTCGATATTGAAACCCCGTCGGGGCAGGCTGGTCCCGGATGCCTGAACCTCCTGACCTGCCATTCGGCGAAGGGTCTGGAGTGGCCCGTTGTCATACCCATTGGTCTGTGGCGTCCCCTGGCCCGACGCCCTGATACTGGCTTTTCACTGGTCCGGGAGGCACTGGTCCCACGGGTCTATTTCGATCGAACTCGGATGTCGGAAGAAACGATTGATTCACGTGACAGGGAATTGATCCGTGAGAGCCTGAGACTTCTTTATGTCGCCTTGACCCGGGCTGAAAGGCATCTGGTCCTTCCCCTGCCGGACGGGCAGATCGGTGCGCCAAGGAGTTTTCTGGAAACGTGGTCAGGAGGGGACCCCCAGCGTCTGGCCAGCGACCTCGATGCCCTGCCGTCTCTCGATTCGGCCGTGTGGCCGCGCCAACCCGTCACCGGTCAAATTGTTGAGCACGATGATCCTGAGATTGTGTTGCCCAACGCCGAGGAAGAATCACGGGCAAAGCGGAATGCTTCGGCTGCTCCCAGAAGGCAATTGCCCCATGAACTTGCTCTGTCTCCGGACCAGGTTCGTTCGGTGTTGCATGAGGCAGGTGGGGAGGAGAGCGGGGGAGTTGCGGATACCGGTGACCCGATCGACTATGGCCTCTGGTGGCATGAGACCATGGAGTTCCTGCCCTGGAAGGGAACAGAGGACGAAGTCAGCGGTTTTCTTGAGGACCGATTACTGGGAGTCGCGGGAGCGCTTTTCGAGGAGCGGGCCCGTATGGAAATTGAATTGCTGAGGAAGAGCCCAATCTGGTCATCACTGAGAGCAGCAGGGATGACAGTACATACCGAGGTAGCGGTTTTTGCCCCTGGCCAATCGGGCGAGTGGATCGATGGAGTTCTCGACCTTCTGGCCCTCTCCCCGGAGGGCAGTGGGGACCTTCTGGTCGACTGGAAGACGAATCGGAGGCGTGGCGGGGAGACGGATCAGGCTCTTTTGGAGCGATTGGCACGGGTCTATTGCAATCAGTTGGCGGCTTACTCCGGGGCGATTGAAGCCGGACTCAAAAGGGGAAGGCCGTGTGGTTTGGTTTATGCAACAGCTGCGGGGGCGGTCATTGAGGTTTAAGGGGAGGGCGTAGCGCAGCGTGGCCAGCGTTGGCTCTCGGCACACGGGCCGACAGGCCCGCCAAGCCGAAAGCCGCCTTGCCCACGATCCGCTATTCCCTCGCAGAAGTGGAAGAAACTTCTTGGGACGCCCACTCGTTCACCCACTGGTCGGGAGCGGGGTTTGCCGAGAGCAGGAATTGTCCGCGCCTGATAGGTGGACAGAAAATCCTTTACAGGGTGGGCTGCCTGGCGCACGGTGCCTGTTTTTCTCGAAAACCTGGTCTCAATTTATGGGCAATTTGAAGAAGAAGCGCCGCTTGAAGATGTCGAAGCACAAACGCCGCAAGCGTTTGAAGTCCAATCGACATAAGAAGCGGACGTGGCAGAGATAAGCGTTCCCTGAAAGCGATGAACCCATTTGGTGGGTTCATCGGGTTTTCCTGAATGCCGTTCCCCGGATAGGTGGCAGGTGTATTCCTGTGTCCATCTGCGACCAGCCTTGGCTCCTGCGCCGACCAATAGCGGGCATTTTTTCTGCACCTGTTACACGCGGCCGCTCTGGGGAAGCCCTGTCCGGTCTGTCAGGTGCTCTCCGGGCCGGATCGGTTGCTGCCCGCCCATCCGCTGGAGGCTTGATTGTTGCTCTGCCGAATCCTCCTCATCCTGACTGAGTACTATTACCGGGTAGGGTAGGGATCTGCTGAGAAGGGAACAGCAGGGTTCCGGAAAAACCAGTTCAACCTTTGGTCTGGTGGGTCGATAGATGTCTCCGAAACGCCAAATACCTCGGGAAAACCCTGAGGCCGGCATCGGGAAAAAAGCGGATGATATCGTCGAAAGGCAAAGGCATCTTTTTGGAAGTGAATGAGCACTCTCTGCTCGTCGCTCGGACCAGTGGTTTTACTACACCCCTGACCATCGAGGGCGTGCGTGAGTTCTCACTCGAGGATCGTGCTGCCCTGTCGGATGAGTTCCGACAATTTACGGGAACTCGACAGGGGACTTACGCCGTCGCTCGGTGCAGTGTCTACCCCGAAGGGAGTGTTGTCTCAAGAACGAGTCTTGATCCCAGGAAAGCCCGGGACGCGAGTTATCTTCAGGATCTTCTCGCTTCACAGCTGAAGATCGATCTGAAAGAATTTCTGCTCTACCTGCTCGGTGCTGGTGACGGGGTGGAAGCAGGCAGCGATGCCGTCTTCCCGCGCGAGGCCATTGTTTGCGGCGCACCTCAGACGGAGATCCAGTTGATTCAGGATAATCTCCTCGAGGTCGGGGCCTTTCCGGATCGTCTCGAACTGGGGACGGTGGCCAGCCTTGGTGGAATCATCAACTACTTGAAAATGCAGGAGGAGTCGCCTCCCACGCTGATTCTGGAGATAGGTGCGGACACCACCAACGTGTTTGTGGTCAATCGTGACGGGGTCGACACATCCCGTCCGGTCGCCTACGGCACCT
>QNAI01000150.1 GCA_003641745.1 Verrucomicrobiota bacterium
ATCTGAGTGTGCCGGTCGATCACATCGGTTTTTTCATCGACCGATTCGGCCGGGAACCGGCGATCGATGTCCTGATTGGAAATCGCCAGCACCCGGAGAGTCTGATCGAGCGCCGGCAATCTCTTTTTCGGGAGACTCTGGGCAAATTTTTTAACGTTTTCGTGCGGCTTCTCGGACTCAGCGGCCGGCTGGATACTCAGTGTGGCTTCAAGGCGTTTCGCCGGGATACCGCCCGGGCCATCTATGAGCGCCAGACCGTCGATGGGTTTGCCTGCGATGTGGAGGTCCTGCTTCTGGCCGAAGCGATGGGCTTCCGGGTCGACGAAATGCCGGTTCGGTGGATCAATTCACCTGAATCGCGGGTTCGCATCCTGGTCGACAGCACGGACATGCTGATCGACCTCTTCCGTCTTCGACGCCTGGTCAGACGGACGCTGAAAGTCAATCCATACAAGAAACCGTGAATCCTGGGGCGGGCGAACCCGTCCTGCAGAATTCAGACGCTGGTTTCCACCAGGGGGGGCGGGTTGACGACCTTGATATCGGGGCGTTGCGCAGCCAGGTTCTCCGCGAACCACACCCGGGCCTCCGGATCTCCGTGAGTCAGGACGACGGCTCTGGGGTCGGCCTGAAGCGCAAACTCAAGTAATTCGCGCCGGTCGGCGTGGCCGCTCATATGAAATCGCTCGATCTCGGCCCGAACCGGGCATTGGAAATTCAACGCTTCAAATAGAAACCGGTCTCCCGACCTTGTGGCCAGCAGTTTCCCTCCCGGAGTATCGGGATCGCAATACCCGACAAAGCAGATCGCATTGTGGTGGTGTCCCAGGAGGGTGGCCGCCAAGGCGTAAGAAGGCGTATTCTCGACCATCATACCGCTGCTCAGGACATAGATGCCCGGTTCCGCGGGTTCTTTGCCGGGCTTTGTCCGGCGTGGACAGGGACGGACACCGAGTTTCTTGAGTGTCCCTCGGCTGAAATTGACCAGTCCGGTCTTGCGGGCGATCTGGTCAAGATAATCGGCCAGATCCATACCAAGCCCCCCTCCGAAAACCGGACATTCGACCAGGTGCCCGGCCTGTCGGGCATCGTTCAGGATGGTCAGGATTTCCTGCATCCGGCCGAGGGCAAAAATGGGAATGAGCACGGACCCGCCCCGTTCGATTACGTTGTTGATGGTATGAAGCAGGCGTTCGACCTCTTCGTGCCGGGACTTGCCGTCGATGCCAGGGGTTGCGCCCCGCGTCGTCTCAGTGACGACCGTATCAAAGTGTTGGCGCGGGAATCGTGCGCCCGGCAGAATTCTCTGGTTGTCGAAAAGTACATCGCCGGTGAAGAAGATCGCACGATGTTTGTGGACGAGTCGCACGCCGGCTGCCCCGGCGACATGGCCGGCCGGAAAGAAGGTGATCTCGACTTCATCGGTATCGAGATGGATCTTCCGGGGCTGGGCAAAGGACATGGGAAGAAACCGGGTCACCAGTCGTTCGATCTCACTTTGCGTGAAAAGTGGATACTCGGAGATACCGTGTTCCTCCCGTTGACGCATCATCACATTGACTGAGTTGCGAAGCATCCGGGGGGCCAGGGTGGTGTTGGGGATGCTGGTCAACACCCGGGTTTCCGGATGGTGGCGCAGGATAATGGGGAGCGATCCCAGGTGGTCGAGGTGACAGTGGGTCAGGATCACGAAGTCGAGGTTCCGGTCCCGGAGAAGCGAAAAATCAGGGGTCGCTTCGCGTCCGATCTTCTTGGGGTTCAGGCCCGCATCGATCACGAATGTGAAATCTCCCACTTCGATGAGAAGGGAATTGGCGCCGATGCCGCCATCCCGATTGAGATCAGTTAATTTCATTGAGACTGTCCTGGTAGTCCATCACGCATGAAGTGATGGGTAAGGGTGGAGAGGGTTTATCCCTCGATGGTCAGTTTGATCGAGGCATAAAGCCTCTCCTACAAGAGGGGGAATGGGGGTATCTCGATCAGAGGAAGGTCTCACAGGATCCCATCATTTCACGGTTGTCAGAGCACTGGTGTAGGCCGCCGCACTTCTTGTAACTTATGGGAAGGGCACTCAGGAGATGGATGGAGTCAAAAAGGTGGAAGGATACAGGATAAATGAACAGACATGGTCTTTTTCCCGACTTCAGCGTTGCTCGTCAGTCACGAATCTACGGATTCGCTCCTTCCTCGCGCCTTGAACTCTGAAAAAAACCACGTCCATAAGTGCCAATCTGTTTGGCGGACACCACTAAAAGAAGGGAGGTCGGGAATCCGTCAATCAATGATCGTCATCCTGAACGACAGATAACGGAAGTGAATCTCAATTTCCGTGGATCGATGCCGCCGAAACCACCTTGGGAACTTCAAAACACAGGGCGAATTTGCTCGGTTACCTGTTGCCTGGAAATGTCACTCGTCACCACGGTGAAATCGGTTACGATGGCAGACCGCCTTTTTCCATGACTGTATTCGATTATGCCTCGGTATTTCTGCTTGGACTGCTCGGATCCGGTCACTGCGTCGGGATGTGTGGTGGATTTGCCCTTGCGGTTGCCGCACCGGCTCAGCGGTGGACAGGAGTATTTCGACGTCACCTGGTCTATCAGGCCGGGAAATCGCTGACCTACGTCTTTCTTGCGGTGATTGTTGCGACCGGGACCGGTCTGCTCTCCAGGTCGAACTGGTTCTCCGGCCTGCAGGTTGCGGTTGCGATCGCAGTTGGTCTCCTGATGGTCCTGCTGGGCCTGACCCAGGTGCTCGAATTGCGTTCCCATGGTTGGTGGCGCCGGTTGGTCGAACCTCGTGCGATCTGCCAGTCGATCGGACGGTTGACGTCCTCGCCAAGCCTGGTGTCTGCTTTCTCGATCGGGTGGCTGAACGGGTTCCTTCCCTGTGGCCTGGTTCTGGCAGCGCTCTTTTATCTCGCGAGTTTCAGGTCGGTTATCGATGCCGTGTTCGGGGCGATCGTTTTCGGCATGGGCACATTCCCGGGGCTCTTCGTCTTTGGTGCTTTCTCGAAGGCATTAAGTCTCGAACGGCGCGGCAGGCTCCTGAGGTGGGCCGGATTGCTGATCATCGTGTTTGGCGTCGTCACCCTGGTCCGATGGGTTCCTGCCGTCCACCACTGGTTCCACCAGATTCTCATCCCGGAAGCCGGTCGCCTGATCGAATGGTGTCTGGGATAGGAGGGAAGTTGGAAGTATGAAGTTAGAAGTGAGAAGGCAGAAGTGGCAAAACCACCTAGCCTTACTTCTAACTTACTTCTAACTTCCAACTTCTAACTTCTAACTTCTACCCCCCCCCTCCTTCCTGGCCAGGTAACCCATGCTGAGATAGCGCTCGCCCGAACCTGAGTTGCGGGTGGCGTCGATCACAGTGGCTCCGGCCCCGGTCAGAACCTGGCGAATCGTCGATTCTGACACCATGTGCATTTCAAAGTGAGGTCGGCGGTCGACGAGGAGCTTGCGATTCACCCATTCGATACTGCGCAGGATTCTCCGACGCCAGCGAAGACGGAAGGACTTTTCAGGGAGTCGGCGTGACGGCATCTGGAAGAGGATATACCCTCCGGGCTTCGTGACGCGGACAAATTCCGCCAGGTACCGGCAGGCATGGCGCCGGTTCATGTGCTGAAGCGTGATCAGGCTGAATACCAGATCGAAATGATCGTTACCGAACAGCCTGAGATCGGAGCATGGGCTGTGGACATACTCGACTTTCTCCGGGTGGCAGTTGAAGTCCCCGGCCAGATCGATCATCCTGGCCGAGATATCCACTCCAGTCACATGGTCGAAGTGGCGGGAAAGGCCCAGACTCAGTCGACCCACGCCGCAGCCGAAATCGAGGACCCTGGATCTGCCGACATCGTCGAAACGGGCGCAGAGCCGGCTGATTTCGTCGTCGACCGTCTCGACTCCGGATTGAAAGAAGGCGTCCTTATCCCAGCCGCCGTTTTTCTTGTTCGGATCTGTCAGAATGGCCCAAAAAGGATCGATAGAGGCCAAACGCTCCCAGTGATTCCTGGTTCTGCGCAGGCTTCGAGGTATCGATTTCTGCCCCATGGGTCCCAAAAAGTCGCCGGTAAAATTCGTCCGGAATGAGGCGGCGATCCGTATCTTCCGGGATTTTGGTTGAATCAATCGATGGGCAGGATGGAAATGACTGTCGATGCAAAAGCTAGCGCTTCTTTCGGTCAGCGACAAGACCGGCCTGGTTCCATTTGCGGAGGCCCTGGTCAATCGTCATCAATTTCAATTGCTCTCGACTGGTGGGACTGCTCGCCTGTTGGTTGAGAACGGTTTGCCCGTGACGGAAGTCGGTGACCATACCGGCTTCCCGGAGATCATGGAGGGTCGGGTAAAGACCCTTCATCCCAAGGTTCACGGAGGTCTGCTCTGTCGCCGTGATAAATCGGAGCACCTCGATCAGGCAAAGGCCCACGGAATCGATCTGATCGACCTCGTGGTGGTCAACCTCTATCCGTTCGAAGAGACCGTGTCCCGCCCCGATGTCCGGTTCGAGGAGGCGATCGAAAACATAGATATCGGCGGGCCCAGCATGCTGCGCAGTGCGGCAAAGAACCACGCTGCAGTTTCGGTGGTTTGCGATCCTTCGGACTATGACCGGGTTCTTGCGGCGATGGACGGCGGCAACGAGGACGTTCTTTCCGATCTTCGTCGTGATCTCGCACTCAAGGTCTTTCAGCGGACTTCCTCCTACGATAAGGCGATCAGTGAATACCTGGTTCGCGAGGCGGCCGACCAGCCGGACGCGGAACTTCTCACCGGATTCCCGGACGAACTCACCTTGTCCTATGCCAGGGCGGCCGATCTGCGATACGGCGAGAATCCCCACCAGAGAGCAACCCTCTACGGGACATTCTTCGAGCAGTTTGAACAGCTTCAGGGCAAGGCTCTGAGCTACAACAATATCCTCGATATAACGTCGGCGGTATACCTGATTGGTGAGTTTGAAAAGCCGACTGTGGCCATCCTCAAACACACCAATCCCTGCGGATTGGCCAGCGCGCCGGATCAGGTCGATGCCTGGAAAATGGCCTTCGAGACCGACAAGCAGGCCCCGTTTGGCGGCATCATCGTTGTCAATCAGACCCTGGGGGGTGATCTGGCCAGGGAGATTGCCGGGATATTCAGTGAGGTAATCATCGCGCCCTGCTTCACCGATGAGGCGCGTGATGTTTTTGCCAGGAAGAAGAACCTGAGACTGATGGTCAGCGGACAGCGTGGCCTGGGGCCCGAGAATCTCCGCGAGGTGCGATCGGTCCTCGGTGGTGTTCTGTGCCAGGATCGCGATTCAGCTCCGATTCAGACCGGAGATTTCAAGGTCGTGACGAAACGGGAGCCGACGGAGGAGGAGTGGGCCAGTTTGATCTTCGGGTGGCGGGTCGGCCGTCACGTCAAGTCGAATGCGATTGTATACACCAAGGGCGAGCGAACTCTCGGGATCGGTGCCGGCCAGATGTCGCGGGTCGACAGTTCTCGAATTGCCGTCTGGAAGGCGGGCGAGGCGGGCTTGGGCCTGCAGGGGTCGACCGTGGCGTCCGAGGCGCTCTTCCCGTTTGCCGACGGCCTGGTCGCGGCCGCTGAAGCGGGTGCGACCGCCGCCATCCAACCCGGAGGTTCGGTTCGGGACGAAGAGGTCATTGCCGCGGCCGACGAACGCGGAATGGCCATGGTATTCACCGGTGTCCGCCACTTCAGGCATTGAATAATCGGCAGGGTTGGGGCACCTTGAGGTCATCTCAATGGGATTGATCAGGCGATTGGGCAGGGGGAGCGGTTCGGCCGTTCTTCTCTTGGGGGTCGGGCTCCTAGGCGGATGTTACACGGTTCCTGAGACTGGGCGTCGGTCGTTGGTTTTTGTCTCTGCCAGTCAGGAAATCCAGACCGGTGCGGCTGCTTTTCAGCAGATGAAGCAGGAGGAAACGGTCTCGACCAACCGGGTCCAGATCGATCGCGTCAATAGCGTGGGAGAACGCATAGCCGAGGCTGTGGGCGACGACCTGCCGGGGGCCGAATGGGAATTCGTCGTGTTCGAAAGCCCTGATCTGAATGCTTTTGCTCTCCCGGGAGGAAAGGTCGGTATCTACAGTGGCTTGCTCAAGGTGACCGAAACCGATGCCGAACTGGCGACGGTGATGGGACACGAGATTGCCCATGTGACCGCTCGTCACGGGTCTGAGCGCATGTCCCAGAATGTCCTGGTTGCCGCCGGTGCCATCGGCATCGGCGTGGCGATGAAGGATCGATCGAACGCGGACCGAAATGCTGCCATGGCAGCCTATGGCCTTGGCGCAAGCATAGGCGTCATGCTGCCCTATTCGCGCCGCCACGAGACGGAGGCCGACACCATCGGTCTCCGCTATGCGGCCCGAGCCGGGTATGATCCCCGTGCCGCAATCGATTTCTGGGAGCGCATGGCAAGGTCATCCGAAGACAGAAACAACCCCCCTGAATTTCTCTCCACGCATCCGGCTGACGAGACCCGGATTCGGAACCTCCAGAACATGATGCCGGTCGCAGTCGAAATCTATGAAACCGAAGGGAAGGACCGGCAGGCAGGGGAATGAGCGCCCATTGCTGATACCGCACCTTGTCCCATTGACTCCTCTTGGTGTGCATTCGAATCTGCTCCGAATCGCCCAAACTTCAAATGACCTCCATTTCCCATGTTTGATCCGCTTGAAAAACTGAAAGAGTATATCCGATGTCAGAGTGTCTCCGCCGATTCCAGTTTCGGTGCGGGCATGACGCAGGCCCGGGATTTTGTTTCCGGTCTGCTGGGGGGCATCGGTCTGGATGTCGAGGTGATAGATACACCGTTGCATCCGATCATTCTGGCGAAACGGGGCGGCGACCCCTCCTGGCCGCACGTGGTCATCTACGGACACTACGACGTGCAGCCGCCTGACCCCGTCGATCTGTGGACGACACCACCATTCGAGCCGACCGAACGCGACGGTCGCCTTTATGGCCGGGGCGCGGCCGACAACAAGGGACCTTTCATGGTCCATGTGGCGGCGGTTGGATCACTCCTTGAGGAACATCCCGACCTCCCGCTCCGCATCACTTTCCTGGTCGAGGGTGAGGAGGAGATCGGAAGTCCCAGCCTCGAGGGATTTCTCAGTGCCTGCAAAGACTGCATCGCCGGTGATTTTGTGCTCCTCTCGGACACGGCGAGCCCAAGCGAGGACCAGATCGTCATCACCTCCGGACTGAGGGGAATCATCACTCTTGAAGCGGAACTGATCGGTGCCTCCGGGGACTTCCATTCCGGTATGCATGGCGGTGCTTTCCTCAATCCCATACAGGCTCTGACCGGTCTGTGCGCCTCCCTTCATCACGAGGATGGACGGGTCAATATAGATGGATTCTACGATGACATTGTCGAGGTCGCACCGTGGGAACGGGAGGAGTTGAGCCGTCTGGGGACGACCGAGGAGGAATACCGGGAATTTGTCGGTGTGAGGAAGTTCAAGACGCTCAATGACGTCTCTCCCTTTGAAGGTATCCGATTTTATCCGACGCTGGAGTTCAACGGCATCGGTGGCGGTTACCAGGGGGAGGGAAGCAAGACGGTGATTCCGTCATCGGCATTCGTGAAAATCAGCTGCCGCCTGGTCGCCAACCAGGATACAGACAGGATCGAGAAGCTGGTCATTGCGGCGCTCCGGGATCGGTGCCCGGACGATGTTACCCTGACCGTGAAACCGGGTCAAAAGGGAGATCCCTATCTGGTGGTGCCGCCCGGCCGGCCCAACACCCCGTCCGATCAGTCGCCCGTCCTTGCGCGGGCATTTGAATCCACCATCGAGAGCGTAACCCGGGTTTTTGGCCGTCCACCGCTCTTCCTTCGGGAGGGGGGCAGCGTTCCGATTATCGCCGATCTTCACCGGGCTCTCGGGATGGACTCAATCATGCTGGGGCTCTGCCTGCCTGAGGACCGGCTCCATGCGCCCAACGAAAGCCTGCATCTCGGTGTAATGAAAAAAGCGATACCGGTATCGCGGGACATTCTCAAGTCGGTGGCCGGGGTGTGACCCGTGCCGTTTCGAAGGGTCGGTCCCGTTCTTCATTCATAGGTCTTAATTCATAGGTCTTAATTCGACCCACTTCTGCCTTCTCACTTCTTACTTCAACTTTCAACCTCTCTGACCCGGTCGGTCAGGATATCGATGATGCCGGGATGCCCACCGGCCAGCCCGGTGATCAGGACTCGTTATCCGGGTGAACGTCTTTCGGTTTTCCGACAGATGGCATCGATGTCTCCGCGCGGTCCGGCGTGTCGGCCGGGGGCGAGGAAAAGAAGGCTGACGACGACCGTGCGGCTTGTGTTCACCGCTCGA
>QNAI01000151.1 GCA_003641745.1 Verrucomicrobiota bacterium
ATCTGGACAAAACACAGCCCATTATCCCGAAAAAATAATTATTCATGGATGGTTGACGAAAAGTTTGCGATATGATACGATTCAGGAAGTGGTAGATCGGTAATCGCACAGGAAGTATATGGGAATTCTGTTTCCTGCCTGTTTTCTGTGTCCTACACCGACGTGTAACATTCATTTTTTTCCCTGGGGGATACCCATGCGTACCATGCTAGTTGTACTGTTTTCGCTGTGCCTGATCAGTGGCATCGCCATCGCCAAACCGGACCTCGAGAAACCGGTCATTCAGTTCACCAAGGACATCAACGCGGTCGAAGCCGAACCCAACGACGACTACACGACCGCCAACCCGCTGGTCGCTGGTGACGCCATGGACGCCGCCATCGATCCGGCTGGAGACGTCGATTTCTTCGCGATCACCGTGGACGCCGGCGCCACCTTCGCCTTCGAAACCCACGCGGGCGATGTCGGTGACACCAAGCTCTACCTCTTCGATGTGGATGGGACCACCCAGTTGGACTACGACGACGACGATGGGGAGGGCTTTTACTCGTTGATCAACTTCACCTTCGGCGATGCGGGCACCTACTTCGTCGAAGTGACCGGCTACAGCTCCTCAACCCAGGGCACCTACATCCTGACCGCCACCGAGGAAGATCCTCCGCCCCCGCCCCCGGCCAACGATGTCTGTGAAGGTGCCATTGACATGCAAGAGCAAGGTCTTCCCATTTTCACCGTGGATCTGTCTGATGGCTACACCAACGTTTCGAACATGGGTTCCGACGGCTGCACCGGCTTTTCCGCCCCCGGCCCCGACGCCTTCTACAAGATCTACCTGACCCAGGGCGAGATCTTCACCGCCATGGAGGACGGCGAATGTGACATGGTCCTGTACCTTTTCACCGATTGCGCGGACCCCATGACGTCCTGCGTGGTGGGCTCGGACAACTGCTGCTCGGGTGCCCAGGAGCTGGTCACCTATGTGGCCGAGGCCGACGGCTGGTACTACCTCGGCGTCGACGCCTACACGGGCGCAGGCTGCCTGGTCACCGTGACCTTGGAAGAGCCTATCAAGACCGACGACATGAACTGGGGTTCGATGAAGAGCCTGTTCCGCTAGTTCAGTTCATTATTCTCAACAAGAGGCCCGGGGCAAAACCCCGGGCCTCTTTTTCCTGCCCCACGACAGGGTCCAATCTGGACACCGGCCCCCTAGCAGGCCGATTCGAAATTCCTTCCAGCGATCAGCCGGCACGCCTGCGTCTGCGTCGGGGACCACCTGAATGCTGCCAGTTGCTGGGCTGCTGTGGCTGGGCTTGTCCTCCACGGCCATCCCCACGTCCACCCCCACGCGCATCCCTCCGCGGAGGACGGCGCCGCTGCTGCCGCTGCGGGGAGTGCACGACGGTGTCGGCCTCGAAGCCTTCGACTTGCCGGCGCTGGATCGGCGCGCCGATCATGCGTTCGGTGGCCCGCAACCAGCCGTGATCACTGCCGGTGACAAACGTGCAGGCCACACCCTCGTTCTCGGAGCGGCCGGTGCGCCCGATACGGTGGGTGTACGCCTCCGGTGTATTCGGTACGTCGAAGTTGATCACGTGGGAAACGCCGCTCACGTCGATGCCGCGGGCGACGATGTCCGTCGCCACCAGGATGTCATAGCGGCGCGTACGGAAGCCGCGCATGGCCCGATCCCGCTGGGCCTGGGAAAGGTTTCCCTGGATGCCGACCGCCCGGTGCCCCGCCTTGCAGAGTTGCTCGGCCAGGCGCCGGGCACGGTGTTTCGTGCGGGTAAAAACGATGGCCGAGTCGCAGTTTTCCCGGGTGAGCACGTGCTCCAGCAGGTCGCGCTTGCGCTGCTCCGAGACCAATACCAGTGCGTGATCGATGGTGGATACCGGTGCCGCATTGGCCAGCTCGACGACGTGCGGAGAATTCAGCAGATTGTCGGCCAACCTACGGACTTCCTGCGGCATCGTGGCCGAGAACAGCAGGTTCTGCCTGCTATCGGGTATCGCTGCGAGAATCTTGCGAATGTCCGGCAGAAAGCCCATGTCGAACATGTGGTCGGCTTCGTCGAGCACGAGGGTTTCGATCTGGTCGAGACGAAGCACTTTCTGCTGGAGCAGATCCAGCACACGGCCCGGGCAGCCGACGACGATCTCCGGACCCTTGCGCAGCGCGTGCACCTGGTTGTACATCGAGACTCCGCCGTAGATGGTGATCATCTTCAGACGGGTGTACTTGGCGAGGGTACGGATTTCTTTCGCAATCTGGGTCGCGAGTTCCCGGGTGGGGGCGAGCACCAGGGCGCGTGGGCCGTGGCGGCGTTCCTTGAGAAGCTTGTCCAGCAACGGCAGCGCAAAAGCCGCTGTCTTTCCCGTGCCGGTCTGGGCCAGGCCCAGAACGTCGCGGCCGGCCAGGCCGGCGGGAATGGTCTCGGACTGGATGGGCCGAGGGGAGTCGAAGCCGGCGTCGTGGATGCCGGCCACAAGAGTTTTGTGGAGCCCGAACCGGTCGAATCCGGTCGGGGCAATGGATTTGAAATCAGACATGAATAGTTAATCTCCACCGTATGCGCACAGGCCCAGCCTGTACGGCACGGCCGTACGTTCTGACCCAAACAACAGTGAAGGGCAAGAGAAGTTTCTGTGGCGGCGCGACCTCTAAGTAGTGTAGTGAGGCCCTGTTGTTCGCCGCTGTCGGGCAGGTTCCCGATCGGAGAAGCCATACTATAGTACCTAAAGGTGGTTTGCGCCAGGTTAATCGGACCAAATGAGTAGCCATTCCCCAAAATCCCATCTATATTCTAGGCTTATCTGAACGCCATTAGGGGGAACGGCAGCAATCCACAATGAATCTCCCATCACGGAACAAAGGAGCCTCGGCAATGAAAACGTTGATAACGTGTACCCTTTTCCTGATCGCCGCCCAGTGTCTGGTTACCGGCACTTCCAGCGCCGATGACATCATCGTCCCCGAGAGCTGGGCGGGGATATGGGAGACCACCACGACCGAAATGGATTGTGAAACCTTTGAGGTCATCAGTGTATCCACCACCCTGGACACGCTCTGCGCCGGGGACACCATGAATCCCGAAAATCCCGACCCGGACGCTCCGGAACTGGTTTGTACCGGGACGATCACCGATGACACGATTCACTTCGAGTGTTCCCTCACCATGGATATTCTTCCTGGCTGCTCTGTCACCTTCAGCTTCGTATCCGATGGCACCAGGAACGGCGACAACAGCAGTGGCGTCACCATCCAGACGACCACCTACACCGGCGCTGGTTGTTTCTTCCCGGACACGTGCACTCGCACCGAGTCTACCTCCGTTCGCATCGGCGTTGATCCGGGCTGCGGACAAACCCCGGTCGATTCGCATACCTGGGGAACCTTGAAGAGTAGTTACCGCTAGCAGGTTGTTGACGAGGGATATCGTGGGCTCTTCCCTGGCAAATATTTGCCCATGGAGGAGCCCTTTTTTTCAAGGGAATGACAACCTGCGATACGCAATCACCTGATGAGAGTCAAGCGTGCGGTCTCGGTGAACTCCCCCACTTCCATCCTGCAGAAATACACCCCGGTTGCCGCTACCCGGCCTGATGCACGACGACCGTTCCAGATCACCTCATGCCGTCCCGCACCAACTGCTTCGGCAGCGACCAGGGTCCGCACCAGGCGACCCTTGACATCGTAGATGTTCAACCTGACGGTGGCGGGCTCCGGCAGGTCAAAACGTATCGTCGTCATCGGATTGAAGGGGTTGGGGAAGCTTCCGAGCAGTTGCGGAGCGCGTGCAACGGCCGGATCACCGGGAACGGGGCTCGGCAAGTTCGGGAAGATTCCGGACTCGGATGTCCAACTCACCCCCGGGGGAACCTGAACCGCGAGAATCCGCAAACCATCCTGGAAGTCAATTTCCCCGTCCCCGATCACGTTGCCGCCACCGGGATTGTAGGTGGTGGACCAGGTCCAGCCTCTGCGGATTGCCGCCCGGACGGTTTCTGAATAATCCCGCGACTCGTTCAGAGTCGTTCCGGGGGCAACCAACCCCTTGGTGACCGTGAACACTTCGTCGACGATGATCGTGTCCGACTCGTCGACGCCGACTTCCAGTACACCCACTTCATGAATACTGCTGCCCAGCAGAACGTAGTACCGCGCTTTGGCCCCGGCCCCAAGGTCGGAGGTGATCGTTCCTTCCGCCTGGCATAACAGGCTGACCAGCACCCCGTCAGGGTAGAACCCAGCCGGAACCGTAAAGATCAGATGGTCTTCAAAATGGATCTTCTCCACCCGGCCGGTTCCTGAAGGGAAGGTGTACGGCCCGGTCTGCAGGCCATGGGAGTGGGCGAAAGCGCTGACCGTTGCTGTGCTCAGGTCGGCATAGAAGCGGACGGTGCCGTAATTTCCCTCTGCTCCGGTCTTGGTATAATCCCCCGCGACATACCACTCGTCCGTGAGCGTATCGTTATCCATGATGGGAATTCCGTCCGAGCCGGTGGCGTAGCAGTAGTAGTTGTAGGCCACTTGGAATGCCGCGACAGGAGAAACCAAAGAAACGGAAAAAACGAAGGCGACTCCCAGCCAGATTGGGATCCTGACGAATTTCATGATAATCCCCCTTGCTCTGGGCTTGAAGCAAGACGGACACGGTCGAAATGGCAGTCAAGAGAACGGCTGACGTGATGTGAGCCACACCGTGGATCTGTTCAAGCCAAGTATAAGGTTAATATACTACCACTCGTACTTCGGGGCATGAGTATTGTTCCTTGGCAATGCCCTCCGCTTCTCCCTATTTCACAAGCATAATACGTTGCGTCTGCACGCCGTCGATGGTCTCCAGACGGCAAATGTAAGCCCCACTGGCCAGGCCATTCCCCCGAAGGGTGAAAGCATGGTTACCAGCCACCATGATGCCATCCTGCAGGGTCCGCACCAGGCGCCCGCGCATGTCATACACGGCCAACCGGACGTGAGAATCCCGCGCCACAAATACCGGGATCGTCGTCGTCGGGTTGAACGGGTTGGGGAAGCAGGGACCGAGGCTCGTTGCGATGGTCGGCACCTGCTCCGGTACGGCAGTGACGTAATTCGATGTGCCCCAGGCCCAGAAACCGTCGTAGAAATGCTCCAACAGGATTTCGGACTGGTCCGTGTTGACCATCTGGAAGCGCATCTGACTGGCGAGGTGCTCGTCGTCCAGGAACGAGAGCCAGAAATTCCCGCTGCCACTTGGTGGCGAGTAGGCAGAGGAGCCCGAGGAATTGATCCCGTACATGGGCACGTTGTCGTACGCTGGTCTGGCATAGATCCAGACGTTGTCCCCGTGGCTGGTCACGTAGTCGAAGGCCATCTCCAGATGCTCGCCATTGGACATGATCGCCGGGGCGGCCGGCGAGAACACCGGGTTCTGAACCGCGTGCGGCGCCCAGTGATAGTCCACCGGTACGATGAATTCCATGATCAGGTTGTCGTCGATATCCTTGACCCAGTACTGCAGACCGTCCACGTTGGCCTCGCCGAAACTGACCCGCGAATAGCGCGACATCATCACACCGCCGGGCGGGATCAGCACGCTGGGCTCCCAAGAGCTGCCGGGTGCAATGTTTCCACCGGTCGTGCCGGCCATCCAGACTCTCATTCCGCCAGATTCCTCATGAGCAAAAGTGAACGACGAGATGAGATTCTGTTCGTTGTGTATCGAACTGCCATCTGGCCAGTCGAGGTCGACGTCGTAGATACCCACTTCCGCCCAGTGGATATCGAATGGGACAAAAAACTCGTAGAGCAGAGTGGTGTTGTCCAGAGCGACGATCTGGAAACGGATGTCCGTGACGTCCGCATCGCCGGAAAAGGAGAAGTGCTGGCCGTAGCTGCCGCTCGGAGGCAGATCCGCCGAGCCGCTGGCTGAATAGTCGGGGGTCATCGAACCGTTGGTGAACGGTCGCGCGTAGATCTTGCACCCTGCCGGATCGTCGGTGACGTAATCGAACTCGATTTCGATATTTTCACCATAAGGCAGCCGATCGTACTGGTTGTGGTTCATCTGCAGGTTGAAGACACCGTGCGGCGCAAATACGTAACGCACCGGAACGAACATCTCGAGTTCGATCTCGTCCGTGTCTCCGTCCCGCACGTAGATTCGCACGTGGGTGACGATGTTTTCCCCACCGAAAAAAAAGAAAAACTGGGTTGTTGTTCCCGTGCCGGTGCAGAACGAACCGGCGGACGCGCCGTAGCCCGGCGTGGGGCTATCGAGTGTGTAGGGCCGCGCATACACGTAACCCCCTGCGGGATCGTCGATCTTGTAGTCGATATTGATGAAGAGGGTTTCCCCATTGGGCAGGTAGCTGGGTGCGGGGTGGGAAAACGTGACACCGCCGAGATAATCGGCGGCCACCTGCCGGGGAGCAGCCAGACAGACCAATCCGGATAACAGAAGAACGAGGGTTACAGCGCGGAAGCTCATCTTGACCTCCTTCGACGGCTAGCAAGGCAGCCAGACATGATCGAGGTTGCGATGCGCCGTCTTTTTCTCGAGGCTCAGGGGCACTCGTCCCCCATGAGGACTGCCATCCATACGACATCGGACAGGTCGATGACCCCATCCCAGAAAAAATCACTGCGGAAGGAATAACCGCCGTGGAAGTCGACGGAAAACAGAGCCAGGTCCGTCAGGTTGACCAGGAGATCCGCGTTGATGTCCGGACTGTTGACCACGATGGTCGGCGAAATGGGCGCACCGTCCTGGTCCCAGAGGGCACTTCCATTGACGAAAACCAGCGGCAACTCCCCCCCCGGTTCGTTCCAGCCCCCCATGAATAGAGGCAGGGAAAAAGTGAACCACCCCTCGGAATCGGTGGGCCCATCGGCAGTGGCACCTCCCAGGCAAGCGAAGGCTCCTGGAATTTCCAGCCAGATGTCCTCGGCTGGATAGTTGCGAACGGGCTCCGGTGGTGGTGGGTCTTCCGGGGGTTGATCATCCTGATACCAGAGTTGAACCAGGATGGTGGCGTCGGTGGTGATTCTCCCAAAAAACTCCGCAGACGTCAGTGGCGTGCCGCCACCACCCGGTGATACCACGACATGAACCGATTCGTTGTATCCCCAATCCCACACTCCCCAGATATTTGGAACGGAATAGGAGACGCCAACGGGCCCCGTCATGACAAAGACGGCTACAGTGATAATAAAAATGGTTTTCATAACTCACCCCCAAGAGGTTGTGATTATACCCCAGAAACGAAGAGTTTTGGAGGCATTTATTCACTGGATGGATTAAAATGTAGGGACAGGAACCGATCACCCGGATGTTGCGGCATTGATTCCGGAAGGAGAATCGTCATGCAAACCAGCACCCGTATCTCCACTGTCTTGCTGGTTCTTCTGTTGCTCGGCACCGCCGGCACCGCCCTGGCCGAGATCATCCTGACCACCGACAAGCCCATTTACGCCGTTGGCGAGATCGTCCACATCACGGCCTACAATGCCGGACCCAACGATGAGGAATTCATTTCATATCCCTACTTCGTCATCTTCAACGAGGATACGGGCGAGTGTGTCACCGGATGCGTGGGCCTGCCGGTGGTCACTCCGTTCCCCGTGGGCGAAACGGTCTCCACGAGCTGGGACACGGGGTTCTTTCCCGACGTGCCGGGCAACTACACCGTCGTCGTCGCTGCGACCAATGGGACGTCCATCAGCTATATCTTGACCGACGCTGTTTCTGTCGAGCTGAACAGCTGGGGCTCGTTGAAGGCGTTGTTCCGTTAGAGGGTCGTGATTCTACCAGACTACCCGGCTGGGGCAGGGGTTCGGAAAGCCTTGCCTCTGCGGTAGCCTTCCTGCCTTTCCCGGATGGACCGGGCGAATTCCGACTGGCCCCCACCCTGTTCTGATAAAAACACCAAGGCCTGGTCCAGGGCTCGGGTCGCCTCCTCGAAGCGGCCGGTCTCCGCCAGGGCGGCCGCCTGGACGTCGAGAAACTGGGCTGACTGTCCCGCAAATCCTGCCACCGGCTCCAGAAGGACCAGGGCCTCGGCGCCATCTCGCAGGGCGGCCTCGGGACAGGTGGCCAGCAACCAGGCCAGGCCCAGACGCTGACCCACACCTGCGGGCTCCACGGAAACGGACCTGCGAAAGAGTCGCAAGGCCGTTTCCCACTCCCCTGAAAAACTACTCTCCTGGGCCAGGACCGATAACCCCATCGCCACCGGATCAGCAGGAGGGCCAGGAGCTCCCAGATCGTGCCGGGTGATGTCGTCCGCCAGCGAGCGGGCCAGGATCTGATGCCCCGGATCGGTGGGGTGGATCCCATCCCGCTGCAGGATGAGGCGGGGTTCGTCGATGGCCGCGAAC
>QNAI01000152.1 GCA_003641745.1 Verrucomicrobiota bacterium
GCGGTTGCATAGCCCGCTTCGGAGAGTACTTCAGCTATGGTTACTTCCTCCGCACTTAAGCCGGAAAATTCATGCGGCATACCCACCACGGCCATGCCATTGCGAACCGGATGACGGCCCGTTAAGAACGCTGCACGGGTTGGGGTGCAAGCCGGTTCACTGTACATGCGGCTGAAGTTGATGCCCTCCGCCGCCATCTTGTTGATGTTAGGCGTCGTGTAACCCAGATTTTGCTGGATCATCGCGTTGCCTACGGCCCCTACTTGCTGGTCATCCCAGAGGATGTATACGATATTAGGTGGCTGCCCGTATTTCTCTTTTAGTGCAGCAAGTTTTTGGTCAAGCTCCTTGTCCTCGGCCGCCCAGCGTTCTCCATTTTGGCTTTCCAGGATGTAATATTCCGCATCGTGGACGATATCTTGTGCCCAGACGCCGATGGTGCAAGCACTCAGCAGCAGGCTAATAGCGACTTTAATTATCGTTTGCATATAACTCTCCTAAAATTTTAAATCAGTTTGATTGGTTCTTAAGGAATTCAGAAATAATTCTGGTGGCACATTGGGAAGGGGCGGATCCTGTTCCGATTCAACCGGCGGTCGGCCGTTTCGTCAAGTCTGAAGCTGAATTCCCTTTTCCACCGGGTGTGACCAGAAGTGCGGGGAGTTAAGCGGCGTTGAGTTGGTATTTTGGATCTGTGTAGCGCGTATTGCGCGAGCTTGGATGAACAGATGGGCGAGGGTCGATCCGAAAGGTCAGGTCGATCCGAAAGGGTCAGGCCGTGTAGTTTGTAGTTGGTGAGGTCGATCCGAAAGGGTCAGGCCGTGTAGTTTGTAGTTGGTGAGTCAATGTTCATATTTGGTCTCCGTGGGTCTGGTCGGAGGATTTCGTCTGGAGGAGCGGAAGAATCCGTCGATCCAGCTTTACGGTCTTGATTCGATTGACGCCTATTCACCGATTCCTATGTAGCAACTATGTAGGAACTATGTAGGAACTATGTAGGAACTATGTAGCACCTACATAGCAAGGGCACCCGTGGAGTGGTCGGACCGGGGGGGGCTGGTATTTCGAAAGGGGGTGCCCTCAAGTTGAGCTTCAGCCGGTTTCGGCCGGCGGAGGTTCCGCAGGAGCCGCCTCGACCGGGGCGGTCTCAGTGGCTTTGTCCATGAAAGGCCAGTATCGCTGCTGGTGGGCGAAGAATCCCCAAGCGACGGCGGCGACAACAACAACCAGGGCGAGAACGATGACGGGCCAGGTCCGCCGCTTTTCGTAGGGATCGCTCAGTCGTCTTGATTTATTCGGGGGCAGGATCTTCTTGTCGGTCAACCGGGTGGCGAGTGAGACGTCGACCTTGATCCGGCCGTTGATCGCCCAGCCATTTGCATCCAGGATCGGTCCCAGGGTGCGCTGGCGAAGCTTGAGCCAGGCGATAAGCATCGACGGTCCGGAAATCGCGAGCAGGATACCGATCACGGCCAACGGTATCTGCCAGAGTCCGAGTCCGAGAATACCGCCGATGATGGCGGTCAACACGCTGACAAATCCACTGATTGCCACGCCCAGGGCGGCCACCGTGCCAACATCGATTTTCTTGGCCTTGGGGATGGCGCCCGCCTTGCCGCCGGCCGTCGCTTTGGCCGTCGCCGCCAGCTTGGCGTCGGTTTCAGCCTGGGCGGCCGCGGCTCGCTTGGCCACCTGCTCCTCAATGAACCGGACGAATTTCTTGTAGGGTAGAAAGAAGGCCTGGCGGACGGATATCGGGAATTCGATGACCTTGGTGATCCGGGCATCCCAGTCGAGTCCCTTGCGGTCATAGAAAACACCGTTTCGACCGACCATCAGGTAGTCGGAGTCGCCCTGGGTGAAACAGGCGGCGATTTTCTTCTTCTTGCCGTTCGGCCGATTCAGATCGCAATAGGCGATGTACATCCGGCTCAGCGAGGCGAGGATCGCGTGTCGTGCCGGATCCGAAACCTCGATACAGAGATTACAGCCGCGCTGGTCGAGATAGAGCGTGCCGGCCTGGAAGGTGGCTTGGGTGTCAGGGTTGTAGAAGTCCTGAAACGATACATAATTCCTGAGCAACCGGGCGATATCGCGGTAGTAGAGAACCAGGCGATTGACGTTGCCGATACCTGCCGCTTCCGGTGCGAGGGCGGCGTCGCGGGCGATCAGAGCCTCGATCTCCGTCCGTTCCTTCCCTCCAAGTATCTCCCGGATCCGGGCGATGCCGAGTTTCTCGACCGAACCACCTGCCTTCTTTGTGACCCATTCCTCGTAGTCAGTGAAGCGGTTGATCACGCCCGTCCACTCGTCATAGGAGAGGGTTGTTTTCTCCGCTCCCAGGAGGGGCTGAACAACCCGCTCGAGGAGGCCACGGATTCGCTCGACCCAGGCCGGGTTGATACCTGCGACCAGATTGAGAACGCCGTCGGCATCGATCTGTTGCAGCGGCATCTGCTCGATTTCGGAACCGATGGTGGACAGGTCGCCGGGCGCCAGCGCCTGGTAGCCGGATTGCGGGAGGTTGAGAGGTTCGGCGGCCCGTGGATCATAGGCGGCCAGTCGACAGCGATTGAAATAATCGGTGACCTTGGTCTTGGCGTCCCGGTAGGCCTCGTAACCGGCCTGGGTGTCATCGGCGAGGGGGAGAATGCCCGATCCAGCTCGCGAGGCTTCCTCACCCTTCTTCCACCATTGGTCAAATGAGGCCAGATCGTGGTAGAATGAATCAATCGAATCCTGACCGACACCCGCGATACCGTTGCAATCGAACACGGGTCCGACCGTGTCGATCACCTCCTCGATCACCTGCCGGATCGCGGGATCCATCGAATCATTGGCCGTGATGATGCCGTCGCCGTTGAAATTGGTCCTGGCCAGAATACGGGCTGTATCCGCCGTATCCGCGGGCGTGATCGAGGTGCTTTCGCTCTTGCCCAGATTGACGAGAATACGACGGGCGGATGCGAGCAGGGCTTCTCCTTCCGGCGTGCTGTTGTCGACTGAATCCAACGGCAATTCAGTTCGCTCGTGCTTGAGTTCTGCCGGATCCTTGAGGTGATGGGTCACCCAATCGACTGCGGCGAGAAGTTCGGGTGCCCGAATCCGACCGTCACCGTCCGAATCAATCAGGTCGAGCACGGCGGGGTCAAAGTCGATGCCCCGGGTGGGGCAGCTCAGAGCGACCCAGATCTTGAGATCGAGATCCTTGAGTGCGGTAAAATCCTCCGCCGTTTCGAAGAGGACCTGGTCGAGTTTGCCCACTCGGAAGAATCGCCATCTGTGATCGGTCATGATGCGGGTTGGTCGGGGTCGCTATTCATCGGAAGGTTCTCAAATTCGGAAAAATGATCCGGACGGAGCGGTTCCGAGATGCGGTAACCCTCTTCGAACCACCGTCCCATGTCGATCAGCTTGCACCTTTCCGAGCAGAATGGTCCGTACCCGACGGCAAACCATCTGCCTCGCCGGCGACACTTCGGACAACGGACAACAAGACTATTTTTGTGTTCTGTCACCTTGAGCCTGATATTCCATCACGCATGAAGGTGATGGGTAAGGTAGGAGAGGTTTTATGCCTCGATGATCTGCGTGATCGAGGCGTAAAGCCTCTCCTGCAAGAAGAAAAATGGAAGATCTCTCAATCGGAAGAAGGTTTCTCAGGTTCCCATCAATTCACCTGTGGAGCTCCACAGGTGCAGTCCACCCTTCTGAGGCGGTAGAATCAACCGCTCTTTCGTCGATCGAACCGTCGGGTGAGACAAGCGAAAAAGGTCCTGTTGCGTGCGATGCGCCGGTATCCCCACTCGCAACCTGCGGCGAACCACCGGTGCTTTCGATGAATGCGTGCCAGCCGATGCCGATCCATCCCCAGCTCTCGCAACCGGATGACCGCGGCGGCCCCTCTGTGGATCAGGCCACCCGGTTCAACCAGGTGCACCGCCTCCTCGAGATCCTGCTCCCTGAAAAATGGAAACCGATCGGATACCTCCTGATAGGGGAGGAAATCCATCCGGTCGCCGCTGCGGGCCTGCCAGCGATCCACCCAGAAACGACAGAAGTCACAGTCGCCGTCGAAAAGCACGACGGGACGGGAAAGCGGAGGAAGGGAAGGGGGGAGATGTGAGATGGCAGATGGCTGATGTGAGATGTAAGATGGCTGATGTGAGATGTGAGATGTGAGATGGGTTAAATTTTGTTCCCAAATAGTTTTTGTGTGGAACGCTGGACAGTCTACTCTCTTTTCCGTCATCCAGCCTGTTCCGGCGTATCGCAGAGTAGCCGGATCATCCGTCCCGTCCATAGCAGGGGTCAAAGCTCACATCCTGCACGCCAGTGCAGGATGTCGAGCAATGCCCCCCCGTTCGGACCGTTTGACCTCTGAAAGGGTTTGAACCACAGAGAGCACCGAGACCGAGGGCCGGAGTGCAGTCAAGGGTAGGCACGACGTCCTCGGCGCGCCAAACAGAAGTGAATGAAGACTTTAGGGAACGGACGCTACTTCCGCTTTTTTGAACAGAAGGCCCCTAAGATCACCAAGGCTCAGGAAAAAAACTCAGAGCCCAACCAGAGCATCCAACCCTTTGTTTCCTTAGCGTTCTTCTGTTCAAAACTCCGGAGGCAAGAGGCTTCAACCCTTCAGTCTTCATTCACTTTTGTATCGCATGGCGTTTCGAAGGTTTTCCTATCGATGATGGATCTGAAAAAAAACTTCCTGGGACAGGACACTCGATCGCCGCCGCTCTTCCCACGTTTCATCGATAACGGCTTTGACCTTCATGTGTCGGGGTCTCTTCCTTGGCGTATGAGATCCGAAGATGGGGGAGCCGGCCGTTCGCCGGCGATGCTGGACTACCACCAAAACGTCCGGTTGCGCCGGGTGGGGGGTGTGGCCAAGTTCAGTGGTTTGACCATGGTGGTGCTGGGGGCCATCTCCCTGGTCCTGTCGATCGCGAATCCCCTTTCGGCCGAGTTTGCCGTCTCGGTCGCAATCTTTGCTCTCGGGCTTATCGAGTGGCGCCTGGGGCGACGCCTCGCCTCCGGCGACGGCAGTCGTGCAATTCGGTTGGTGATCAACCAGGTCGGCGTCGCCGCCGTCGTTACCGCCTATGCCCTCTGGCAGATCTTGAGCACAACGGATGCCTCGGTGCTGGCCCTGCTTGAACGACCGGAGATAAGCGCCTACTTCGATCTGCTCGATCCCCTGGTCCGGGCCGAGGTCATCGGTCGGATACCGGGGCTGATCCGGTTGACCTACCTCTTGATCATTCCGGTTGTCTGGTTGGGTTGTGGTGCCATGTCCGCCTATTACTTTTTTCGAGGACGGGTGGTAGTCGATCCGGCAACTGATGGCGCTGTGGATGAACGGCCCCGATGAACCAAGGTTTTCCCGGGTCGTGCCGTTTCGACCGGGGACACTAGTAGACCGGCACACGTGAAATGATGGGTAAGGGTGGAGAGGGTTTATTCCTCGATGGCCAGTTTGATCGAGGCGTAAAGCCTCTCCTACAAGAAGAAAAATGGGTGATCTCTGGGTCGGAGGATGGTTTCCCAGAACCCCATCATTTCACGTGTGTCGGCCCACCAGGGACCGGTCCGTGAGTTTGTGCTTCTTCTTCCTTCCGCCTCCGGATAGTGTCTGGGTGTCTTGAATGATCCGAGCCTGTCAGTCCCCGGTTTTTCGAGGAACCCATATTGATTCTACCTCATAGTCTCAAAAATCCGTATCCCTCACTCCATGACACATTCTCCAAGGTACTGGACTCCAGCAAGTTGTGAAAGCTCAGGTTAGGTTGAGTCCCAGATTCGGAAAACCCACTGAAGATGAGGATGCCAGATAATAATTTTTTCTGCCCACGAATCTGAGGCTGCTGCTGGATTCATTCGTGATGATTCGTGTGGATTCGTGGGCAACATACTCAGATTTATGAAACGTTTGATTCTATCATGATGTCCCGGTTTTCTATCAGGGCGGTTTTCGGTCTCGCCGCATGTTTTGTGTTCCTTGCGTTATCCGGAGCCTTCTCCGGATGCCAGAGCGTTTATTATGGCACGATGGAAAAGTTCGGCGTGCACAAGAGGGACATGCTGGTCGAACGGGTTGAGGACGCCAAAGACAGCCAGGAGGAAGCCAAGGAGCAGTTTGCCAGCGCTCTCGAAGAGTTCCTCTCCGTTACCGAGTACAAGGGTGGCGACCTGCGGACCCAATACGAAAAGCTCGCGGACGAACTGGAGCAAAGCGAAGAGAAAGCGAGGGAGGTGCGGTCGCGAATTGATTCGATAGACACCGTGGCCGAATCCCTTTTCAGCGAGTGGGAGTCGGAACTCGGGCAGTATACCAATCAAACCCTGCGCGCTTCTAGCGAGAAGCAACTCGATTCCACCCGGCAAGCCTATGACCACCTGATGGTTGTCATGCGCCGGGCCGAGGACCGGATGGATCCTGTGCTCGCAGCCTTTCGGGATCAGGTGCTTTACCTGAAGCACAACCTGAATGCCCGGGCCCTCGCATCGCTGGAGCAGACCTCGGCCGGACTCCAGGAGGACATCAACGATCTGATCATGCAGATGGAAGATTCGATTGAAGAGGCTTCTGCCTTCATCGCGGCCATGCAGAAGAACGAAGCGGGCTGAGGGGGACGGTCCCGGTCCCTATGTCCGGCCGGGCATCCGGGACCTGGTCTGGTCGATTGCTCCTCTACTCTTGACCGCGGTTGCGGACCTTTTCGACCAGATCTTCCCGGACCAGGCCCCGTCGCAGGCGATTGGTCACGTCCGTGAGCGCCCGTTCCCAGTCCTCTTCGGATGGGTCGTGGGGCTCCCAGCCCTCATAGCGAGCCATCTGCCGGTGCCAGGACAGGTTGCCTCCGAAGAACCGGAACTGCACCTGGTATTTCCTGCCTTCTTCATCGCGCCGCCACCAGCTGATCTTATTCCGCATACCGGTCGAGTCTGGGCACGGGTGACGGGAGTGCAATCGGGTTTATGGGTCCGGGGAGGCGGGGGACAGGGCGCACGCAACAGCAGACTGATCAGGTAGGGCGGCCACGCCCTACCTTTTGTTTGTCATTGATTTATCAATACAAATCCACCGCAAAGCCGCCGCGGAGATGTTTATTCAGGTACTCGAGGGCGACATAGCCGTGTCCGCCCAATCCCCATTGGGGTCCGAATGAATTGCGGAAGAGCAAGAGCACGGAGTCGGGCTCCGCGGGATCCGGTCGATACCCGATCAGCGTCACGGTGTGGATCGAATCTTTCAGGGGCGTTTGCTTTCGGAGCGTGGGATTCTTGTTGATCGTGGTGTAGTGTGGCCATCTGAGTGCGACCACGATGGGGCGATTTTGGTTCAGATTGAAGAGGATCTGAGCCACACTCTGAGCGCCTTGACCTTGAATGGGGATGGCTTGGATGTTCCGCCGCTGCAGGGCATCATTGATCGCTTTATTGGACGGTGGGTCGATTTCGGTGACCGGACGCGCAATCTTGTTGGTCAAGAGGTCCTCACGACAGACCCCGTGTACTTCGATCGATTTCAGGATTTCGGGAAAAAGGGCGCCCTTGCTCAGCTCGAGTCCCGGATAGGTCTGGAGCACGGCCCAGAGCACAAACTCCTCAGAGAGTGACACCGGCGGAGCGTCCATGCCATAGGCGTATTCAAGGGCAGTCACCACGGCATAGATGCTGTTGACCGGTCGCCGGCCCTGGTCCTTGGCCCGGGTGATCGAAGATGGCTTGCTCACGCGGAAATCGATTTCTCGCTTCAGCTTGGTGTACCCGGCCGGAGTTCCCCTGTCTTCCGGCGTGTCGGTCTGGTCCTGTTTGAGGCGGTAGCGTGTCTCTGCCTCGATCCGCGCGCGGTGGCGGGCGGCGACGGCCGGATCATAGTCGTAATCGTTCTGCCACCCGGGCGGCAAGTCGGCCAATGGTATCTGGGAGATGCCGCCTGCATGGCTGATCGTGATGTGGGTCGGTGAAGTTGAGCGCACCGCAGCATTTTCGTAGGTTACTCCCTTGACCTCGAGAGTTTCACCGTCCCCATGCAGAGGCAGGGCCCCCGACAGAAGAAAGAATGCGGAGAGCCATATACGATTCCAGACCCGGGCGGAGAGGCGTAGGTTCACACCTGTAGGCATCGACCGAATCCCGGCCTTTTTTACCGGCCTCGGGTTCGACCGAGATGTGCGCTGGCCGAAATGGGCTTGGGGACAGCCTCTAAGGGACCGTAACAAAATAACTCACACAAATCTGCTGGTCTTTTCGGCGGGCAACGGTGTTGGATTCCGGCTCAAATAGCCCGCTATATTCGCCCGAACCCGCCTTGTTGCTCC
>QNAI01000153.1 GCA_003641745.1 Verrucomicrobiota bacterium
AGTTAGTCCTTGGTGACAGGGGTTTACAATCCGAAGACCTTCGTCCCCCACGCGGCGTTGCACCATCAGGCTTTCGCCCATTGTGAATGATTCGAAACTGCTGCCACCCGTAGGTGTCTGGACCGTGTCTCAGTTCCAGTGTGGCTGATCGTCCTCTCAGACCAGCTACCCGTCTTAGCCTTGGTGGGCCGTTACCTCACCAACAAGCTGATAGGCCGCGAAGCCCTCCCTACGCGCCAGGTCCTTGCGGATCCCCAGCTTTGGTATCTCAGTCATGAGACTGAAAACCGTATGCGGTATTAATTCGAGTTTCCTCGAGCTATCCCCCACATAAGGGTAGGTTCTTCACGTGTTACGCACCCGTTCGCCACTCTCCCTCTTTCCGGTTACCCTTCAAGAGTTCTCGTTCGACTTGCATGTCTTAACCACGCCGCCAGCGTTCATTCTGAGCCAGGATCAAACTCTCCGAAAAAACTTTCGAAGATTTATGAATCCTAGGATTCATGAACTACTGTGTCGTTCTCGTTGATAGAGAACAACTTTCTCAATTTGACTTGGGGTCAAATCGATCGCACAAAGTAAATTTCAAAGAACGCTTCTCCCCGAAGGGAAAGCCTTCAACTAGAGCAACCCGAAACACTGCCGTCAAGCACTCTCGAAAATATTTTCGAAGTTTTTTTTCCAACAGAGAACCGGCCTTGCCGCCGCACCGGTTCTGTGACGAACCTGTGACGACATGAAGGAGAGACGGACAGTGGTGACCTTCCAGACTGGCGCAAGACCTTTTTTTGAAAAATGTGCATCTTTTTGCAGACTCCCCTCACCCCCCGTATTTTCGACCCGCTCAGTGTATACATTTTCTTAATAACGAATATCTGCGTAGTTAATGAGCCGAGTCCGATTCCAAGAGCACCCCACATTCGACGACCCTGAATTCAGGGATTGCCTCACCCATCCTTTTCCCTTTCAAAGAAGCGCTTCCGGGAGACAAACGCACCAGAACAAAGGTACCCCTTGGACCTAAAAGAAATAAAACAGATCATCGACCTCATGAAGAAGTCCGGTTTGACGGAGTTCGCCGTTGAGGAGGAGAACTTCAAGCTCAAGATCCGGCGGGCGGGATCGAATCAGCAAATCGTCACCACGATTCCGGCCACGGCGAGCGCGCCGATGAACCCGCCACCCGGCCCCCAGCTCGCCAGTCCGACCTTGACTCCGATCAGCCCCTCACCGGCCGCTGATCAGGATGAGCCCGGGATCACCTACATCAAGTCCCCCATGGTGGGCACATTCTATACGTCCGCCTCTCCGGAGAA
Source organism: Verrucomicrobiota bacterium (assembly GCA_003641745.1). Lineage (GTDB taxonomy): Bacteria > Verrucomicrobiota > Verrucomicrobiia > Opitutales > Opitutaceae > B12-G4. Next base: position 1,317 of record QNAI01000153.1, read on the forward strand.
TCCTGTCTTCATCGAGATAAACCAGACGATCGAAGAATCCACCATCGTCTGCATCGTTGAAGCGATGAAGATCATGAACGAAATCCAAGCCGAGACCCGGGGGACCATCCTCGAGATACTGATCGAAAATGGCCAGCCGGTGGAATACGGACAGCCCCTGTTCAAGGTCAGGTCGACCTAGTGTAGGCCGCCTCCCCCTTGATCTCGGGTCGAGACCGGAAAGCCTCCGTCTCGCTACCCGGCGGTCACACTCCTTTATACATGCAGAAGATTCTCATCGCCAACCGGGGCGAAATCGCACTCCGCATCGTTCGCGCCTGCCGCGAGCTCGGCATCAAGACCCTCGCTGTCTACTCGGAGCCGGACATCGAGTCGCTCCATGTCCAACTGGCCGATGAGGCCATCTGTATTGGACCGGGGCCAAGTGGGGAGAGCTATCTGAAAGCGGACCGCATCCTCAGCGCGGCAGAAATCGCCGATGTCGACGCCATCCACCCCGGATACGGCTTCCTTTCCGAAAACGCCGACTTCGCCGAGCAATGCGAGTCGTGCAATATCAAGTTCATCGGCCCGAAATCCGTCTGCATCCGGAAGATGGGCGACAAAGCCGTGGCCAAGGATACGGTCAGGAAAGCCGGTGTTCCGGTTGTGCCGGGCAGCGATGGCCCTATTGAGTCGGAAAAAGAGGCGATCAAGATCGTCAAGAAGATGGGCTATCCTGTCATCATCAAAGCGGTCGCGGGCGGCGGTGGTCGCGGTATGCGAATCGCACACAACGACGTCAGTTTCGCCAAAGAATACCACGCGGCCCGAGGGGAGGCGGAAAAGACCTTCGGAAACGGCGCCGTCTATGTTGAGAAGTTCATTCAGAATCCCCGGCACATCGAGTTCCAGATCCTGGCCGACGCTCATGGGAAGATCCTGCACCTCGGCGAACGCGACTGTTCAGTCCAACGGCGCCACCAGAAGCTGATCGAGGAAGCGCCCTCCCCCTATCTGACGGCCGAGATGCGCAAAAAAATGGGGCGGTCAGCGATCAAAGCGGCCGAAGCCGCCGAATACGAGAACGCCGGTACGGTAGAATTCCTGATCGATGGGGCGGGGCATTATTATTTTATCGAGATGAACACCCGAATCCAGGTCGAACACCCGGTGACGGAGGAAGTCACTGGGCTGGACCTGATCAAGGAGCAGATCCGCATCGCCTCCGGGGAGGCGTTGGAACTCGAGCAGCGCAAGATCCAGTTCACCCGGCACGCGATCGAGTGCCGCATCAACGCGGAGGATCCAGCCCGGAACTTCGCGCCCTCGCCTGGAACCATCGATCTCTACTACGCACCGGGTGGACACGGGGTGCGGGTTGACTCTCATGTCTACGGCGGTTATACTATTCCGCCGTATTACGATAGTATGATCGGCAAACTGATTTCTTATGGCGCCAATCGCCAGATCGCCATTGAGCGCATGTACCGCGCCCTGAGCGAGTATATCATCCGCGGCGTCAAAACCACCATTCCATTCCACCGGGCGATCCTCAGCGACCCGACATTCGTTGAGGGGAAAGTCACTACCGGTTACGTTCAGGAGTTCCTGAACCGCTCACCCGCCGATCTTTTTTAACCCAGTCACTCGACCCATGCAAAATCAGGATCTTACCCCCGAAATCACCGACGCCCAGGCGACTCTGGGCGACATCAAGGTCAACCACACCGTCGTGGCCAGCATCGTTCGCCTGGCCGCCCTCGAAATCAACGGCGTCTGTGCTGTCGGCGGCGGGTTCGTCGACGGAATCGCCGATCTCTTCTCAAAAAAAGAATCCGACCGAGGGGTTCGGGTCAGCGAAAACGAGCACGGCAACTACTCCATAGAACTGAGGGTCGTGATGGAATTCGGAACCGAATTGGCCAAGACCGCCTACGAGGTGCAGCTCGCTGTCCGCAAGCAGGTCGCCAATATGACCGGCAAGCCGGTTGAGAAGGTCGACGTCGTCATCGAGGGCGTGAAAATGCCGCCGACCGAGCAGGGATCTCTTCCCGCCGGCGACGACGGCTGGAGCGGACAGGGCGGTTCCGACACTAACTGACGGCCGTTCCAAGCTGCGGTCGAACCGTACCACTTTCCCCCTCTCATGAGCACGATCGGCATGTTGGACTCCTTTTATCTCCCAGTGGTGGTGTTCGCGTTCTGCACCGCATTCTTTCTCGTTCTGCTCTGGTCCATGCTCCGCCGGCCCCGCGACCGCGTCACCGCGTTTGAAGATGGAAATGGTAAGGTCACCGTTTCACGGCGGGCTCTGGAGGATATCATCGCCAGGTCCTGCGAACAGTTCGACGAGATCGTCCGGGCAAAAGTTTCGGTTCGCACTCGAAACGACAAGATCCGCACCGAGATTCAGCTCCGGTTGAAGCAGAGCGCCCGGGTTCGCGATTTCTCAAAACAGCTTCGCGCCCGGATCACCGATATTCTGACTGATAATCTCGGGATGGAAGATGTGGGCACGATGGAGTTCATCGTCGGCGGGATCGTCGCCGAAAAGCCCCCCCCGAAAACGACCGATCTGGAACACGAGGCCCCGCCCGAAGAAAAGAAATAGGAGCGTGGCTTGACCACGTCCCGGGCGAACACAAGGCGCGCCTACAGGTTCGGCCATGAACTGTCGGTCGATAGAGACGCAGGACACCCCCCATCTCTCACGCGTAAAGATGGGCCAGACTCTTCCGGTAGGCTTCGTAATACTCTTCGAGCGCCTCTTTCGCCGAGGTATTTCCGACGAATTGGTGGCTCGGCAGCAGAACCGGCTTGACCCCACGCTTCACGAGGCGATCCGCGACCTCACACCGCAGCATGTTCATGATCATGGAACCAGTCACAGTCGAGGCCGGTCCCGTGCGCCATTCCAGGCCTTCAAGTTCCACCACGCAATCTCCCGGAGGCGTCTTGTTGTCGATGACCACATCGGCGACATCGATCAATTTCTGGCCACTCGAATGAACCGGTTTAGACTCGGAGCAGTGCTGCTTGGATAGAAGACCGATCACCGGCATGCCACGTTTCTTCGCTTCCAGGGCGAACTCGACGATGACCGGGCGGATCCCGCTGGTCGAAACCACAATGAAGGAATCGTGCGGACCAAACTTGAAGCTCTTCATGATCTCTGCGGCATAGCCCTCGTAATTCTCGAGGTAGAGAGGCGCGCGGAGACCATTCACGCCGACGGTCGCGGCGTGGTTGGAGAGCGATGCCTCCACGAGCGCGAAGAAGCCGACCAGGCTGCCCTGTCGGGGCGTCATTTCCTCACACATCATGCGCGAGTGACCGTTACCGAAAAGGAAGACCAGACCCTTGTGGGCAATCGATTCGGCACAGATGTCAGCGGCCTTCTCGATGGCCGGAATCTCCGATTCAACGATCTGTTCCAACAGGGCGGTCGTCCTCCCGAAATAATTGAGACATGGCTTCTCTTTCATAGGGGCCGCATCCTTACAGCCAGCGGCTCCGGTGCAATCCGGATCTGACCGCCCCGTGCCGCAGGTTGTCATTCCGCGTTACCGCGGCCGCCACGCCGAAAAATCCGCCCATCTGTGCATGCCAATGCACGGATTACAGTTTGGCCCCTTCTGCGGGACCGGACCAGACGCTCAGGTGAAGATGATCTCGCCTCCGGCCGCCAGTTCGTAGAAATCGCCCACGGTAAGCACCTTCTCCATCTGAGGCACGAAGTCGTCCGGGGTCAGATGGAACATGTCGACGGTGGCTTTGCAGGCGAAGAGATGCCCGCCCGCGTCGCTGATCATTTCAATGAACTCGTCGACCGGCGGGATGTCGAGGGCGTCCATCTCCTTGCTCATCATGCGGGTGGCGAAGGCCGACATGCCGGGGATAATGCCGAGGATGGACGGAAGTGGAAATCCAGTGGCGGATGGCACCCGCATGGCGGGATTGCCCACGGTGGCCACCCGGATCTTGTTCTGGAAATTCTTCATCACTGCGTAGAGCCCGAAGAAGGTGAAGAAGATATTGGCTTCGATTCCTTCCATCCGGGCGCCATTCGCCATGATGAGGCCGGGATAGACGCCCTCGAGCGAACCTTTCGATACGACGATCGAAACTTTGGTGATCTTCTTGGGTGTATCCGCGATGACGGGACTGGGTTCAGTGGCAACAGTCATGATGTTTTTGATGATTAGGTTCCTGATCGGAAAAGATGAACACTCGCGTTCGTGGTCTTCAGATGCAGCCCTGGGGCTTCTTGATCCCGGCGATTCTCGCCGATTTTTTGGCCGGCCCACCCGGGAAGAGCTGGTAAAGTTCCTTGGTCGGGACCCCGCTTTCCTTGGTCAGACGACGAATGGAGGGTCCGCTTCCCTTTTCCTCGAACTCCTTCCGCATGAACTTGATCACAGCGAAGTGGCGATCGTTCAACTCGGCGATCCCGTCTTCCACCGCCAAAGCGCGGGCGATCTCCTCGTTCCATTGCGTGTAGTCGGTCATGAAGTTTTCGTCGTCAAACTCGATTTCTTTTCCGGCGATTGTCCTGGTAGCCATTATGGGGGGGTCCTTTATGTTTGAGGGTTGATGATCATCCCACGGCCGTCTCGTCCGTCGAGCCCGACTCGGGATGTTCGCTCAGATTGCGCATGAAGCTCATGATGAACCCGAGAGCCCGTCGCATCTCGGGTCTGTTGATCTCGCGGAATGCCTTCCACATGGAGATCTCCTCGATCGAATCGAAGTCAAGTTTCCGGTAAACAACCATGGCATTGTTGATCGACTGCAGCATCTCGGGCTGAGTCAAGCCCTTCACCGTCTCGAGAATGGCAACGACATTGTCCGAGAGAAGCCGGACATCCTCGACCGAGTAGCTGGTGACCACTCGATCCAGCACATTAACGAGCTCGCGAAAGAAATCGAAATAGCCTTTGCGATCGAGTTCATCGAGAGTGCCCAGGAAGTCGTTGAACAACTCTTTGCCCAGCGGCGTCGCGTCCTTGGCCAGATCCATCGCACTTTCGACCTGCGTGGTCAGGGCCGTGATATTTCGGGTGTTGCGCACCAGCTTGCGCACGAGGTGAGCGAAATCGCCACTATGGACAAACGGCGCCACTTCCTCCATCTCTTCAATCGCGGTCTGGAAGACATCCTTGGCCACGCGGGTCAGGTCCTCCTTCAACTCCTCCAACTCGAGCCGGTAGCGTCTCAAAGCCACCATCTCGTCGGAGATCAGGTCGAGTTTTCGATCGAGCGCCGCCAACTGTTGGCTGATCTCTTCGTTGTTCATGATCAGGCCCGCTTTCCAGCCATGGACATCTGCGATTCGATGGGCAGTTCAGCCCCGCGCAGTAGCAGGTTCCAGTAAACCCAGCGGAACATCATCTTGCCGTAATGGTTCATCTTGGTCTCCTCCAGGAGCGAGAAGGGGCCCACCCCCGGAAGCGGGAACTTTCCAGGCAGCGGCTCGGTATCATAGTTGAAGTCGATCAACAGACCCTTGCCGAAACCCGATTCAATGAAGCAATTGGCGTGGCCGTCAAAATGACTGCGCAGCGGCCGCCCTTCCATGGCGGCGAGCAGGTTCTCGTACAGGATGTCTGCCTGGAAATGAGCAACCGAACCCGCCTTCGAGCTCGGAAGATCCGTGGCATCGCCCAGAACAAAGACATTTTCATAGTTAACTGATCGAAGCGTCTTCTTGTCCGTGGGTACGAAATTCAACTCGTCTCCCATGCCCGACCGTTCGATCAGGTCATCGCCCTTGTTCGTGGGCACGGTGACCAGCACGTCATAGGCAACTTCGCGCTCGTCCCACGAATAGATCTTCTTTTCCTCGGCATCAACCCGGCCGACCGCATATTCCGAGGTCAGGTGAATGTTCTTCCGATCGAGGAAATCACCGAGCAGCTGCGACGCCTTCGGTTTGGTGAATGCCCCCGGCAACGGCGTCACATATTCGATGTGCACCTTGTCCCGCAGACCCTGTTCCGTGAAAAACCAATCGGCCAGGAAAGCGAACTCCAACGGAGCGACCGGACACTTGATGGGCATCTCGACGATGTTGATGACCAGGCGCCCTCCCTCCCAGGACCGGAAGAAGCGTGACAGGGCAGTGGCTCCCTCCAAGGTGTAGAAATCAAAGACCGTCTTGTGCCAGGCCTCGCCGGCCAGGCCTTCGGTTTCCTCCGGACTGATGTGGGCGCCAGTCGCTAGAATGAGGTAATCGTAGCCCATGACACGACCACCCGCCAGTTTGACCCGGTTCTGGTCGGGCTCGATGACATCGACATCCTCGTAGATCACCTCGACATCCGGCGGAAGGTAGTCGCCTTTCGACTTAACCACATCCCGAGCGGTGTAGATGCCAAACGGGATGAACAGGTAGCCCGGCTGGTAGTGGTGCTCCTTGGATTTGTCCACCACCGTGATCTGCCACTCGCTCGAGTCGAGAACAGGAGCCAGCTTGTTGGCCATGATGGTGCCGGCCGTGCCGCCACCCAGGATCAATAGTCTCTTCATGACTGAATGTGCTCTTCTACCGGGGCACCTTGATTAATTCGAGGTTGTCAGCGCGACAAGGATTTGGGTTGTGCAGAGATTCCACAACCGCCTTGCGGCTCCTGGTGTTCTGCAAAGCGATGACATTCTCCAATTATTCGAAGTGCCCTCTGGTCTATTGGGGATTCCAAAACATTTACCGGCCGAAGCGGAAGGAATACATGATCTGGAAGTTGAGCTGGCCGTGATCGATCGTGACGTTGTAGCCACTGGTCTCGGTCGAGGTGAATCCGTAGACCGCCGAAAAGTCAATACTCGAGCGGTCACTCCAGGCCCATCCGACACCGGCCGTGATGTGCTTCTCGACGATGGCCGGGAAAAGGCAATTCAGATACTGGTTCGGAACCGGATTGGAGCCGTAATTGAAGCCGGCCCGCGCCGTCCAC
>QNAI01000154.1 GCA_003641745.1 Verrucomicrobiota bacterium
ACCGTTGCGATGCACGACTGCGCCGGAGGATGCGGCATGACCGCCGTACCGGAAGACCAGATGACGGAAATCGATGGCAAGTTCTACTGTACTGGTTGCGCCAAGAAGATGGAGAGTGGTGGCGAAGCTCACGGGGACGGTTAGCGGTTTCCCTGGAAACTGAAGACGGTTAGGGACGGGCCCGGTCACAATCGACCACCGGGTCCGTCATTTTATTTGACGAGAACAAGCTTGACTGTCGCCCGCTGGTCTCCGCTGGACATCTGCGCGAAATAAATCCCGGCGGACGCCATCTCCCCCCTGTCTGTCAACCCTTCCCAGTACGCCAAGGTTTGTCCCGCCTCCAGGTGGCCGTCAAGCAGACGTCGAACTTTCCGTCCCCCCAGATCAAAGACATCAAGGGTGACGTAACCGGCACGGTGATTGGTTAGCGCCAGTCGGGTGCGTGGGTTGAAGGGGTTCGGAGAAGCGGTCAGCATGATCCTGGCAGTCGCAAGGTCCGGAACGTCGGAGACATCGGCATTCAGTGCGACATCCAGAACCGTGGGCGTTCCCCAGACTGTCGAAACTCCGGTCACCGTTTGCCCCACATAACCATCCGCTTCAAAAACGAGGTCATATGTTCCGGTCGCCAGCAGCTTGTAGTAATCCCCGTGGCCAGGGTCGGTAACCACCGGGATGGCGTTGCCGACGACCGTGACCTCCGCGTCCAGCGGCAGCCCCGTTGAAGCATCGGACACGATCCCGTTGATGCCGTACCGGGCCGCCTTGACGAAGTGCATCAGGCTTTCCCGGTTGTCGTCCCACAATCCGTCCAACTGACTGGCCGGTGGGTTTTTAACGTTGTTGAGTTCCACCGTCACGTCAATACATCCCGTAACGAAATACGACCAGTCCTGCAGGGTGCCGTAGACGACATACCAATCGGCGCCGTTGGTAATCCCCTGCGGAAAACTCCCGTTGTACATGGGCAGGTTGTAGGTCGAATATTCGAGGCTCAGCTGAATGAGGGCCGCGTCGTCGGGAGACAGGACATACTGGTAATCCCAGGGATAATTAACCACCAGGGCGCCGGTGTGTCCGTTTTGACTGATGACGAATTGTTGACCGTTCGCGTAGTTCATGAAATGGACGTTTTCCAATTCCTGGACCGGCTGGGTGCCCGCCGGAGCGGGAAAATTGCGGTTCAGATCCACGTCATTGTCGTTGGAACGGCTGCCGGCGACATACCCGTCGGGGTTGTGCAGCGGCATGATATGGATTTCGTAATTGTCCACCAGGTTGGTGACATCCTCGAACCCGGTCACGCCGTAATTGCCCGTCAGGTACTCGGCGAATTTCACCAGCATGACCATGCCGGGAGTCTCGTCCCCGTGCATGGTGCTGCTGAGGCGCACCTCGGGTTCGGCGGTCGTATTCAGGGGATCGGCAGAAATCACCAGGCCCCACAATTCGCGTCCCAGAATGGATTTGCCCCAGCTGAAGGTACGGCAAATGCCCGGGTAGTCTATTTCCATCTGGGCGAAAATGGTTCCGATCTGGGCATGGGTCGGGTAGTAACCGGCGGAATCCCGCTTCAGGTCGTCCCCGCTTTTGAGGCCCTGCTCAGCCCAGGCCTTCTCCATCGCCCGGCGAAATTCTTTTTCCTGATCGGCAAGCCGGGTGAAAAGGTAACCGGCGGTCCGAAGAGCGGTGGCTTCGGCCTCGGTCACCCGGGGTTCAAAAACCAGGTGGCCCGCGTCGCCCCGGGGCGAAATCTGTTCCCGGTTGAAGGACGCCAGAGGAATCTCGGCCAGCAGCCTTTTCAACTGGGCTTTTCCTGACAATTCCAGACGGATGGGAAAATCATTCCACTCGGCTATCTCCCACATGGGCAGGCCCTGAGCGTCCTGTGGGATGGAACCTGTTCCTTCACCACGAACTGAACCAACCATGGAAACCCATATCAACAACAGGATCCCCAATAACGGGGCAATCCTCACGCCTTTCCCGAAATCCCTTAAATAGTTTTGATTATTCAACTTCAGAGGCCCTTCAACATGGATAATTCCTTACGACAATACTAATTATAACATGATCCCGACTTTCGTGCCCACGGGCCCTGAATATCGATCCATCCAAAATTTGCCTCTTTTCCAAATAGTTACATATACTTGGTATGATATCGGTATCGAAACCTTCCCCGACCCGACTTCCGCTCGTTCAAACCGGGTCAGCTTGGAAAAAGGTGTTTCTGTGCGATCGATGGATTTTCATGCTTCCCGGATGATCCGGCCTGCCGTGATGATGGCCATTATTTTGACCGGAATGCTGTTTCTGGTTTCCTGTGGCGCCGAGGCACCCACGACCGAACCGGGCAACATCAAGATCACGTCCGAACCCGAGGGCGCGGCCATCTTCCTCAATGGTGAGTATACCGGTTTTATCACCCCCCACACCATGACCGGTCTGGATCCTGCCATCTATACGGTCTGGGTGGAATTAGCCGAGTTCATCCCCGACAGGGATTCGGTCAGCTTTTTTCTGGAACCCCTGGATAATCATACGGAACATTTTAAACTGTCCCAGACAGGCTTCAGCATCAACAGTCCCGCCGGCGCCCGCATCCTGGTCGATCAGGATGATACCGGGAAGATCGTTCCGGCGACCGTGGCGGGTCTCGAACCCGGCACCGTGAACGTATCCCTGGAAATGGACGGGTTCCTGATTGTCCCCGCCCAGTACGCGGTGACCATCGAAGAAAATGTGATTACCATCATTCCCGACGATGTATTCACTGTCGAGATTTCGACGGTGCAAAAAACCGTTATCCTTGAGGGCTTCGCCAACGTCAGCTGCATACCCTGCCCCCAGTTGACCGACAACCTGGTCGCCATGGCCGCCAAGCCGGAATTTTCCTCCGACCGGATATTGTACATTGAGTTCAGCGTGTCCTGGCCGGAGCTGGGCGATCCCTTCTTCCTGGCCAACGCTCAGGAAAATGCCGACCGCTACGACAAGTATCAGGTTTTGGGCGCGCCGGACCTGTACGTTGATGGTGTGAAACAGGCCGATGCTCTCGATGCGGACGACATGGAAAGCGCAGTTCTGAGTGCCCTTGAGTCCGATCCGGGCTTCCTGATCGAAGTCACCGCCGACTTCACCAACGCCATCGTGCCCGTCACCGTGACCCTGGACGCCCTCCGGAACACGGACCTGACCGATCATGTCCTGTTCGTCGCCATCTACGAAAAAGTCATCGTGATCGATCCAGCGCCCGGTCTGAACGGCCAGACCGAATTCCACCATGTCTTCCGTGACCGGGTCGATACCTTACCGACCCTGGGCACACTGGTTGCCGGAGATCCCCAGCAGTTCGATCTCACCCTTCAAAGAGGCAGCGCTTCACCTGACAACTATGTCGCCATCGCGTTTGTCCAACACGACGTCAGCCACGCAATCCTTCAGGCGGGCTCCTCGATGGCCCCTGAAACGTCACCCGAAAGGATCACCCGATGAGAGCCCTTCGCCCCTCCCCCCTGATCATCGCCCTGTCGGCTGTCCTGGTCCTTCTGACCGCCGGCAACGCCATGGCCCAGTATTCCTTCGACTGGTCCATCCCCAAGCAGGGTGCGGTGAAGGACATGTTGATCCTGGAGGATTTCACCACAACGTTCACCAATACCAGCGCCGTGACCGATTCATTCCGTGTCACCCTGGTCAAGGAAATGCCCCCCTTCTGGCAGGCCACCCTTTGCCAGGGACCGATCTGTTATCCGCCTTCGTACACGGTCCACATCTTTTCCCTGGAACCGGGCGAATCCACCAATCTCGATTTCGCTCTCACGGCCGCGCTGGATGAAGGCAAGGGAACCTCCACCGTCACAGTGGAAAGCCTTAACGATCCCGGACTCGTGGAAACAAACTACTTTTCGATCATCTCCTCGGGGCTGGAGATTTTGACTGTCGACGCGGACGGTGGCGCAGCTTACGAATCCTATTTCACCAATGCCATCGACGCTTCCGGCCGTACCACCGCAACCTGGACCAGCAGTTACATGGGTGCCCTGGAGGGCACGGACATGGCAAATTTCGACGCGGTGGTCTGGTTTGTCGGCACCAACAGTCAAGGCCTGGACAACACCGACCGCACCAGCCTGACAGAATACGTTTCCAACGGCGGAAACCTTTTCCTGACGGGTCAAAACCTGGCGCGGGATTTCTGCGACCCGGGGAGCCCCCTCTACACCACCGAGACCCACGCCTGGTTCGGTGAGCTTCTCGGTGTGGATTATCTCGCCGACAACGCCGCTTCGAGTTTGGTCAACGGCGTCACCGGAGATCCCATATCCGACGGGATGGTCCTGGCCATCAACGGCGGTGACGGGGCCGACAACAATGCCAGCCCGGACGAGATCATCACCTCCGGTAACTCGGTTACCGCCATGACCTATTTCACAGGAGGACAGGACGCGGCCATTCGCGCGGCCTATGGCGAAGGGCGCACCTTCTTCTCCGCCTTCGGTTTCGAAGGAGTGGCCACCGTCGGTCAGCGTGACGACATGATGGCTTCGGTCCTGAACTGGATCACCGCCAGGTTTACGCCCGCGCAGGACCAGGTACCTATCCAACTGGTCAGCAAACCCTACGTGACTCCGAACCCGTTCAATCCCCGGACCAGCCTTAAGTTCGAGGTCGGTGGATCGCAGGCCGTGAACAGCGAAGTGGTGATCTATGATCTGCGGGGCCGCAAAATCCGCAGGCTCCACAGTGGCCTTCTCTCTCCGGGTCCGCAGACCATGGCCTGGGACGGACGCGACGACGGCGGCCGCAATCTGGCCTCCGGTGTTTTTCTGGCGCGAGTGGTGGTGGGCCCTGACGCCCAAACGGTAAAGATGACTCTGGCCCGCTAGGTGGTCACCCAATCTCCGGACAGGACCTTCCCGGCTCCACGGCCGGAAACAAGGAGCGGAAATGACGCGACGGATCCTCCCGCCCACGGCCTTCGGTATGACCACCGGCCCCCTGCTTCTGGCACTTTTTTTCGCGGTCGCCTTCAGCCCCGCGCTGGCCCTGGAAAAATCCGCCGACTGGACCCTGGAAACCACCACCGGGGAAACCGTCAATTTCCACGAAACCCTTGGCAAAGGGCCGGTGGTCATCAACTTCTGGGCGACCTGGTGTAAACCCTGCCTCAAGGAAATGCCCCACATGAACCGCCTGGCTGGCGAATATTCCGGACGTGTCACGTTTCTGGCCGTCAACACCGATGCCCCCAAGGCTGTGGCCAAGGTTGCCCCCTTCATCCAGGCCAAGGGTTACGACAACCTCATCGTCCCTCTGGATACCGGCGCCGAGCTGCAGCAACTTCTGCAGGTGGGCGGCATCCTCCCGTTCACTGTTGTTTTCGACAGCCAGGGCCGGGAAATATTCCGCCACATCGGCTACAAGGAAGGCGACGAGGAAGAACTGCAGCGTGAGATCGAAGCCCTCCTGGCCCATGTCGAAGAAGGCACCAGCGTCGACACCGGCAAACCCGACTGGGGCGAAGCCGTCACCGCCACCGACCGATTCGAATACTCCTATTCCGATGAGACCAAACAGGAAATCTTCGAGAACTGGCTGGACGTGAGCTACCAGTTCGGCGGGTTCCGCACCGGGATCATGCTCAACTCCCAGGCCCCCGGCGAAGAGGGCGGCCGGAGCAACACGATTGAACACAGGTTCTTCGAGTTTTCCAATGGCGAGGTCTTCGTGAGGGCCGGCCACTTCTACGGCCTGTTCGGACGGGGACTCATCTTCAATTCCTACGAGGACCGCACCGTTCGGATCGACACGCGCCTTGACGGGCTCATCGGCACCTACAAAAACGGCGCCATCACAGCCACTGCTTTCTCGGGCACGCCCAAGGAGAAGGACGTCGACATCCGCGCCGGCGACTTCAATTATGCCTTTCCGGCCAAGATCAATATCGGCTTCACCGGATTGACCTACCGGTCGGACGGCACCCAGCCTACCCAGAACGAAGTCAAACGGGACTGGTTTTCGGCGGTGCGGGCTCGCCAGAATTTTGGTTTTGGCGACTTCTACATCGAGACCGGCTGGAACATGAAATTCGATTCGATCGACAACCTTTACGAGAAGGGTTCCGCCCTCTACGGGAATCTGAACCTTTACCAGGGGCCATTTTCGTTGTCCTGGGAAACCAGTGATTATGAACGTTACGAAGTGATTTCCGCCGCCGACGGAATCACCTCCCTTAACCGTCCCCCCTCCCTGGCCCGCGAGTTCACCTGGACCCTGATGAACCGTGCCCCGCATACCCTCAACCCCAATGACGAGGTGGGCAACAACCTGGACCTTATCTATTCAAGCCAGAACGGCTGGACGCTTTTGGCCAATGGCACAAGGATCAGGAATCATGCGGACAAGACCATCTACGAACTGGCCTACGGCAGTTTCGTGAAGGATCGCGTGGGAGATTTTCGGGTGCTGGGCGCCTTCGCCTATCAGGAAAGCGAAGGCCTGCGCCAGAGTGGCATGGGCGAAGTGACCTGGTTCGCCACCTCCACCCGGTCATTGACCCTGCAGGCCGAGCACATGCATGTGCGTCTGGGCGGCGGTCACGGCTTCGACCTGGGCGCCTACGACGAACAGTGGTACAAGCTGGAATACGAGACCGCGCCACGCTGGGCGTTCGCGGCCATCCTCGAGGTCAACAACAAGTTCGAGGAGCACCGTCTTCTGACCGGTGAAGAGGAAGGTCCCTTCCCCGCGGGACAGATCACTTACACCCTCAGCCAGGGGGGCAATCTCAACCTGTGGGCCGGTAAGCGGCAGTCCGGGTTTCTTTGCTCCGGGGGGGTATGTAAGTTTGAACCCGCCTTTGAAGGGGTGGAGGTGTTTGGGGTGTTCCGGTACTGAGCTTGAGATTGATTGGGATTTGTTTCAGCGGACGAAAGGCACCCACATCGTGTGGCTGCCTTTCTTGGCATTACGGCTTCTCCGCCATCCATGGCTCCGAAACCTCCATGACACCGCTGAAACAAACCCCAATCAATCCCAAGCCCAGTGCCGCAGCACCTCAAGCATCCCCATCGATGTTCAGGAGGGTGAAAGCTTCATTCAGCTCGGCGACCAAAGATGGGTCGCGGCCCTCTATGTAGTAGCGCAGGACGGCGTCGGTGCCCGAGGCGCGGAGTTCGAACCAGAGGCTGTCGAATTCGATGTAGGTGCCGTCGCCGGCGTGGAAGACCCGTTTGATGGTGGGCAACGCAGAGCCCTCGGGCATTCGGTCAACCAAAACAGCTGAGGCTGCGGACGGATCCTTGCCTTCCAGGGAAGCGAAAAACGCCACGGTGGCTTCCTTGCGGGCATTGCCGGCGGCCTTGGCCTCGTCACGCGCGGCGCCCTTCAGTGATTCGTCGAACAGGGTAATGTCACGCCGCTCGTAGAAACGGTAGCGGGTTTCGTATTTTTCCAGCAGCTCCAGATAATAGCCGGCGAAACTTCCTCCCTGGGTGTGCAGTTGGGCGGCCAGGCAAAGAGCCATCACGCCGATCTGCATGGCGTCCTTTTCCTTGGGAGCCAGACTGGTCCGGTTGCCGTGGCGGCTGACCACCGGCTCGGCCGGACCCATGGCGGCGCCGCCGCTTTCTTCGGCCATCATCAGCAAGCGGGGTCTGGGGCCGAATTCGGTCTCCGTGCCGGTTACATCAACCGCCCGGGTATTGGCGTTCCCGGCACCGATCTGATCCTCCAGGTCCCCCACCAGCGAAGCGAAATACTTGAAACCGACCGGCACCCGGAACGTGCCCAGACCGCCCCCGAAGCGTTTGTTGAAAGTGTCCGCGATTTCCCCGATGCTCATGCTGGTCGGCCAGGTGGTGGCCACTATCCAGTTGTAGTTGTCCAGTTCGCCTTCAGCGGCGAGGGAAGCGATCTTCAGGGCCGTGAGCATGAAATAGATCTGATTGGGTTTGAAGAAGACAAGACACCGCTCATCATCCAGGGGATCCACTTCGAGCCCCGCGGCCGCGGCGGGTTTCGCCAGCGCGGCCGGAGCGACCGTGACCATATTGAAACGGTCACCGTCCGGATCCCAGATAAAGAAGATGTCGCACTTCCGATCCTTCAGGAGATCCTGCGCGCCCACGTGTTTGTAGACCTGCCACTTACTGGGATCAACGCCGTGGTTCACCCCGTCCACAATGCCGATTCCGTGGTAATTGCTGCTTTCGGCCTCGTGGGTGAAAAA
>QNAI01000155.1 GCA_003641745.1 Verrucomicrobiota bacterium
GAAGGTGCCGCTGCCACTGGACAGGAACCTCACGTAATTCCAGTTGGTCGAGGTGTGACGGGTGAACAGGATCTCCTGCCCCGGGGCGCCGATCGCGGTCAGGGTGCCGTTGACATCCAACCGGCGGCTGGGGTCGAACCTGAGGTTGAGGCCGGGCTCAAGGGTCAGTTCACCGCCGGTCAATATGGTCGGGTTACCGGTGACGATGTAATCCAGATCGGTAAATTTCCGCCAGGTGCCGGTCCGCGTGCTTGTGCCGCCGTTGACCTGGATGTGGTTGTTTGTGTTGCCGGTGGTCGGGATCACCCCACCGGCGCTCGGATAGGAACCGGCGCCGATCGTCACCGGCCAGTTGTTTTCCAGGCCGCTGCCGCCGATGGTGTTGCCCGCACCGAGGGTAAACTCACCGCAGTCGTCCAGGAAAAGAGATCCTTGGGCGCCGGCATTGCCCGTCAGGACCTGGTTGTCGATGGTGGGTCCGTCGCAGTCCTCCAGATGAATCCCGACAGTGGTGCTGCCGGTCACGTTCATGGTGGTAGTGAGGTTCAGTCCGGCGACGTCGTCAACGCGGAAGCCCGTGGCGTTGTCCGTGAACACTACGTTCGTGTCCAGCAGGTTGGGAGCCAGGGTTTGGCCGTAAAAGCCATAAGTGGTGTTCCCGCTAAAAGTGGTGGAGCTCAGATCGAAGGTCCCGCCGGTGGCATAGGCGCCGTAGGAGTTGTTCTGGAACCGACTGTTGTTTACCGACAGGACGGCTGTGGCGACGGAGTAGATGCCATAGGTGTTGTCCTGCACGGTGATATTGGAGGCGGCAATGGCTCCGGAACCGGCTGCGAAGATACCGTTGTTGGAGTGCTCGATGGTGCAGTAGTCGAAGATCCCGCTGCCGCTGGAAAGGAATCTCATGTAATTCCATTTGGCGGCGGTGTTCTGAGTGAACAGGATCTCCTGACCCGAGGAGCCGATCGCGGTAAGGAGGCCGAAAACGTCCAACCTGAGGTTGGAGCCCAGGGAAACCTCGACTCCTGCCTCGAGGGTCAGGGTCACCCCGGCATTTACGGTCACGTGGCCGACCACGTTGTGGGGGTTGTCGGCGGCGAGCCAGGTCTCGTTGCTCGCAATCCCACCCGAGTGGTCCAGGGCCAGGCTGCTTTCCGCGGCAAAAAGCAGTGTGAGGAAGACAAGTGTCAGAGTTTGGATGGCGAGGGGTAGGGACGATGGGGTGAATCGCTGGCGGCTCCGGGCTGGAGTTTGAACCGACGACCGATGGAAAAAGGTAATCATATGGTTGCCCTCCCATTGGTTTCCGGTGGTTGAATTTCCGGAAGGCACCCCCCTGGCGTGAATTTTTTGGGATATTCATGCCAAACTTCTCAAAATTTGGCCAAAAAGTCAACAATTGGCTCTATTATTCAACTGATGGCTCAACTTTTGGAATCCGGTAAATCGCAAGGCGACACTCAGGCATCTATCTCAATTCACGATAACAACTTTTCTTGTCACAACATCCTGACCAGCCTGAAGGTGGACGACATACATACCCGAAGCCACCTTGGCGCCGGTACGATCGGTTCCTTCCCACATCTCGGTGTACCGACCGGCGATCCTCGATTCGGAAACCAGAGACTGGATCAGGCGCCCGCGAAGATCGTAGATCGATAGCCGGACCTGTGAATCGTGATAGGTGGTGAAAGAGATTTTTGTCCGACGGCTGGTGGTGGTGCTTGTCGCCTTCATCATCAAAGTGGTTTCGGCAAGGAAGCCGCTGCCGGAATGTACCCCGGAGGGGATGGCCAGCTTCGCCATCCAGACGCCCAGCTCTCCCGCGTCCATGGTCATCCAGATGGCGTAGATGACACCGTCCCAGGAATCGATGCCGATGTAGTCGCCGAAAAACACCGAATCAATCGGGGTGAACGCGGAGTCGCTGACGATGGTGTTGGTAAATGTCCCGCCACCATCCAGGGAGACGGCCACGGTAACTTCGGTGGCGTCGCCCGAGGTGTTGCGGCGGTCGTAGAACACCACGGCCACGATACCAGTCAACGGATCGACGGTGACCCAGGGGAAAAACTGATGAGCAGCACCGACGTCGTCATTGACCCGCTGCGGCAAACTCCAGGTGGATCCTCGATCGTCACTGGAGCAGATGAAGACATCGGTATCGTCGGTCCCGTTCCGCTGGTCCGAGAAAACGACGTATACCCTGCCCCGGTAAGGGGAGGAACTGCGGTCGCAGACGGTGATGGGCATGCCGTTGCAGCGATACAAACCCGGGACGTAGAAGGCCCATCCTCCCGGCTGGGAGCTGACCACGAAGTCATTGCCGAAGGTCGCACCGCCGTCGAAGGAGCGGTCGAAATAGATCTGCTCGTGGCCGGACCAGGCCAGGTAGACCTGGCCTTCAGGGCCGACCGCGGGGGTGGCGCCTTCCACGGTTTCATCCTCATCGAGGCAGTTTCCGCCCAGATCACTGATCCGCAAGGGGGCGGACCAGGAAAAACCCTGATCGTCGGAACGGGAAAAAAGGATCCGCGTGCTGTCGGTGGTGGACGAGCTGCCGTAGGTGTCGAACTCGGTCCAGGCGATATACAGGTTGTTCCGATAGGGGGAACCGGTCCGGTCGGCGGTCATGATGGATTTGTCCTGGTCCTTGGGCGGATTGTGGCCGACGCCGACTCCATCGGACCAGGTCATACCGCCGTCGGTGGATTTTTGAACCACGATCCGGTCCAGCCAGGACCCGCCCTGGGGATAGGCCAGATGGGAGTAGTAGAGATTGCCGTCCGCATCGAAGACCACGCAAGGGTCTCCCCAAACTCCGAGCGGCGAACTGAGATGATGTTCGGTCCAGGAGGCACCGCCGTCGGTGGAGCGAAAGTGGTAGTTGATGTTGGCCCCGGCGGCCAGAACCGACGGATTGGCCGGGTTGATGGCGATGGAC
The DNA here is from genome assembly GCA_003641745.1 of Verrucomicrobiota bacterium. GTDB lineage: Bacteria > Verrucomicrobiota > Verrucomicrobiia > Opitutales > Opitutaceae > B12-G4. Next base: position 2,945 of record QNAI01000155.1, read on the forward strand.
AGCTCTTCGGCGGTTGTGGGTTCGGACTGGTGAACCTGGATGGCGGGGGGCGTAGCCGTCGCGACGCCTGCGACCAGGAGCAGACTGCCGGTCAACACCAACGTGATCCAGCGTAAGGAAGTGCTGAAATGGTTGAGCATGTTGGATCCTTTCCACGCCAATGTTACCACAAAAGGGCCGGGGATGGCAAAAAGAGGCCCGGGGGTGATGCCCCGGGCCTCCAAGCGGAAAAATATATCGACGACTACCGGAACAGGCTCTTGACCGAACCCCAGTTCACATCGTCGGCGTCGACAGGCGCTTCGATGGTCACGGTAACCGGGCAACCGGCGGCCGTGTAGGTGTCCACACCGAGGTAGAACCAGCCGTCGGCCTCAGCCGTGTAGGAGATCAACTCCTGGGCGCCCGAGCAGCAGTTGTCCGAGCCGATCACACAGGACGCCAAGGGATCCGCGCAGTCGGTGAACAGGTACATGACCATGTCGCAGGCGCCGTCTTCGGTAACGTTGAAGGTCTCGCCCTCGAGCAGGAAGATCTTGAAGAAGGCGTCCGGGCCGGGGGCGGTATAGCCGGTGCAGCCGCCGGAGCCCATGGTCGAGACGTTGGTGTAACCACCGTCCATCAGATCCACTTCGAAGATAGGCAGGCTCTGTTCCTGCATGTCGATGGCGCCCTCGCAGACGTCGTTGGCCGGAGGCGGAACCACGATGATTTCATCCATGGTCAGGAGGTAGCTGCCGGTGCCGGTGGCACTGTAGTGAGTGACCAGCAGATAGTAGGTGGTGTTGCCGACCAGCGCGGTCTCGAACATGCTGTAATAACCTTCGCCGCCGTCGTCGTTGTAGGCCAACTCTGTGAGGCAATCGTCGGCGTACAGCCACATCTTGGTGTCACCAGCATCGCCGGGGTGGGTCTCGAAGCGGAACTGGCCGTCGGCGACCAGGAAGACCTCGTAGTAATCGATGTCACCTTCGACGTCGATGGCGCTGGTGTAGCTGTCACCGGGGGAGATGATGTTGAAAAAATCCGAGGCGTCTTGGCATGTGTCGTTAGGCTCGATTTCGATCAGATCGGTGAGGATCAGCGAAGGCGGTACCGGCTTTTCGAGTTCCGGTTTTGCCGTGGCGATACTGCAGATCAGGCACAGTGAACAAAGAACGATTAGCATGATTCGCATGGGTCTCCCCTTGGAAGAAGGTAAAAAACACGTTCGGTGGAGGTATATAAAGAGCACAAAATAGGAATCCCCATGCTCCTTAATGCTTACAACCGATTTTTGGACAAATTTAACCGTATCAAATCACAAGCACTCTGTCAACAAAATAAGAATATACGAGAAAATTTGATTCCATGTACTCAAGATCCGCATTTCCTGATGAAATCAAACATCCACTAGTCGATCTCGTAGCGCTTCATCTTGCGCCAGAGTGTGTTACGGGAGATCCCGAGCTCTTTTGCCGCGAGAGTCCTGATGCCATGATGGTTGGCCAGCGCTTCCCTGATGGTCAGCGCTTCGGCCCCTTGCAACGGCCCCATGTCGGTTCCGGTGGCGGTGTCCGGTAAGCCCAGGGGCGCCACCTGTTCCCCGATGATGTGAGGCGGCAGGTCCTCCCGTTCGATGACGCTGCCACCGCAAACCACGAAACCGTGTTCGATCGCGTTTTCGAGCTCGCGGACGTTGCCGGGGTAGTCGTGGCGCAGCAACTGGGCCATCGCCCTTTCGCTGATACTCGTGATGCGGCGCCCCTGCAGGGCGTTGAACTTCTCGATGAAGCGAGCTACCAGGAGCGGCACATCCTCAAAGCGGGCCCGCAACGGTGGCAGGTTTATCCGCACTATGTTCAAGCGGTAGAAAAGGTCCTGACGGAATTTGCCGTAGCTCACCTCGCTGGCGAGATTGCGGTTCGTCGCAGCCAGCACGCGAACGTCCGCCGGTACGGGCGCCACCCCGCCCAGGGGCATGTATTCCCTTTCCTGAAGCACCCGCAACAGCTTGATCTGCATCGCGGGGGAGATCTCGCCTACCTCGTCCAAAAACAGGGTTCCACCCTCGGCCAGGGCGAAACGTCCGGGCTTGTTCTTGACGGCGTCGGTGAAGGCTCCCTTCACGTAACCGAACAGCTCGGATTCGGCCAGGCTATCGGGCAACGCGCCGCAGTTGACGGCCACGAAAGGCTGATCCCGACGTGGTCCCAGATTGTGAATGGCCCTGGCGACGAGTTCCTTGCCCGTTCCCGGCTCTCCCTCGACCAGGACCGTGCTTCTGCTGCGGGCCACCAGCGGCACCAGTTCACGGACACCCCTCATGGCCGCACTCTTGCTGATGATGTCCTGGCTCGTGTAGCTGCTCTGGATCTGGCGGCGAAGTTCCGCAATTACGGTCAGGTCCCTGAACATCTCCACGCCGCCGACCAGACGCCCGTTTTCGTCTTCGAGGTTGGCCGTACTGACCGATATGAGCAACTCGTTCCCGTCCTTGCGCGTGATCACGACTTCCTGATCACGGTGCTGCTCGCCACGCTCGATACTCTGACGCAGAAAACAGGAATGCTCACAGTGGTCCGAGCGGAACACCTTGGCACACTGCGTGCCGATCACTTCAAGGCGGCTCCAGCCGGTGATTTTCTCGGCCGCCCGGTTGAAGGAGGTGATCGTACCCTCCTTGTCCACCGTGAAAATGCCGTGCGGGATGTGTTCGAAAATGATCGAGCTGAAACGGGGGTCGGGGAAATTGAACACGATGCCTCCAACTCGTCGTTGGGCTTGCGCGGCCGCTGTCTCAGGCGCCGAGCGATAAAGAAATTGAGTCGTGGTGTGTCATAATAATAAAACACGTGGAACACTGATGTCACGAAAATAAAACACCCACTCCCGGGCCCACCACTCGGCTTTTTATAAAGTGAATAATAACAGCATGTTAAAAAATTATCAAAAATGGCACGTTTCATGCCTTGGAACATATTGAACGTGACACCTATTGTCCTTCCCTTCCCTGAGGGCGGGCGAAAGCCCAGCGAGGAAAACAATGGCCATCTCCTGTTCCTATTACCTGGAGGATTGTGATACCCGCGAACTGCCACGCCGTTTCCTGGAGGCATTCGCGGCCATCCTGTCCCACTCCAACTACGCACCGGTGCTCGACGCGGCGGCGCGCATGAAAGCCCGCTGCAGTCGCTGTGCAGTCTCTTGCCAAGTTTATCAGGCCACGGGTGAGTTGCGCGACATCCCTTGCGAACGCTCGGAGCTGCTCCTGAAGGTCTACCGCCGCTACTTCACCCTGAGCGGGAACCTCAAGGCGCGGCTGGGCGGCGGATTCGTGCTGACCGATGAGCACATCAACCGCATGGCCGAGGACTTTTACCGCTGCACCGCCTGCCGCCGTTGCAAGTTCGACTGCCCCATGGGCATCGACCACGGCCTGATCACGCACCTTGGCCGCTGGATCCTGGCCGAGCTGGGCCTGACCCCGAAGGCCCTGGTCGTGGCCACGCGTGAGCAACTCGAGGGCAAGACCCTCAACACGTCAGCCATTCCCGTTCCCGCCATGAAGGACACCTGTGAGTTCCTGGTAGAGGACTGCGAAGACCTGCACGGTCTGAAAATCGATTTCCCGGTCGACGTCGAGGGAGCTGAATACGTTTTCTTCGCGGCAGTCAGCGACTACCTGATGGAGCCCGACACCCTCATGGGCAACGCCGCGGTGATGATGGCCACCAGCGGTTCCTGGACGATCGGCAGCGGGGACTTCGACGGCATCAATTACGGGCTGTTCTATTCGGACCGGATGCTCGACCGGATCGTTTCGGCCGAAGTGGCCGAGGTCAAGCGGCTGAAAGCCAAGAAGATCCTCATCGGCGAGTGCGGGCATGCCTCGCGCTCGGCCAAGTTCTTCGTGCCCACCTTTTGCGGCGGTGATAAGGCCCCGCCGGTCGTCAACATCATGGAATACACCTACGACCAGTGGCAGGCCGGCAAGCTCAAGCTCAAGAAGGGCGTCATCAAGGAACGGGTCACCTACCACGACCCGTGCAACATTTCCCGTAGCGGCTGGATCACCGAGCAACCGCGCGAGATTCTCAAGCACATCTGCGCCGACTTCGTGGAGATGACTCCCAACCGCGAGGATAACTATTGCTGCGGCGGAGGGGGTGGGACGGTTTCCGTCGACGAGATCCGCGAGTTCCGCACCTTGATCGGTGGCAAAACCAAGGCCGAACAGATCCGTCGCACGGGTGCCAAGATCTGCGTCTCGCCCTGCGCCAACTGCAAGAAACAGGTGGCCGAGGTGTGCGAAGACCACAAGCTGGATTGCCGGGTCAGCGGTCTTCACGATTTGATCCTGCTGGCCATCGACGCCCCTGATTTCATGAAGATCCCCAAGAGTGACGAGAACGAGCCGGCCGACGCCGGCATCAAGGAGGCGTGATGGATACCTGGATAACCTTGGCACGTGGCCCCTTCTTCAGGATCGCCCTTGCCATCTGTGTTCTGGGCCTCGGCTATCGCCTCGGGGTCGTCATGTGGCAACTCCTTTCCAGCTGGCTGCGCGCCGGCGACCAGAGAATTCCTGTCAGGGCCGTATTCAAGGCCACCGTGAAGTGGATGCTGCCGACGCATCTGTTTCGGCTGAGGCCGGTGTACGGTTTGGCTTCCCTGATGTTCCACCTCGGCATTTTGCTGGTGCCGTTGTTTTTCACCGGGCACGTCAGACTCTGGCAGGCAAGCGTTCCTGTCGCCTGGCCGACGCTGGGATCCGGCCTGGCGGACGCTTTGTCCCTGGCCGCCATCGCAGGCCTGGTGCTGATCCTGCTGGGCCGGTTGCTGGTTGCCGCCAGTCGAGACCTGACGACAAGCGAAGACGTCTGGATCCTGCTCGTTCTGCTGGTGCTGGCCGTCAGTGGATACTGGGCAGCGCATCCGATGTCTTCGCCCTTTGCGCCGCGCGGCATGTTGCTCGTACACGTTTTGGTCGGCGACCTGGCTTTGATCCTGACCCCGCTGACCAAGATCGTTCATTGCATCATCTATCCCTTTACTCAGCTCTTGAGCGAGATCGGCTGGCACTTTCCGGCCGCAAGCGGCCGTCACGTGGCAGTTTCCCTGGCCAAGGAGCAGGAGCCGGTATGAGTTCGTACGCCATCCTGACCGACGTTACCAAGTGCATCGGCTGCGAAGACTGCGTTGCCGCCTGCAAGCTCACACACCAGACCGGCGACGAGGACGCCCCCTGGGCGTGGCAGGAGCGCGCCACGGACCTCTCGTCGACCCGCTGGACCACCATCCAGCGCAC
>QNAI01000156.1 GCA_003641745.1 Verrucomicrobiota bacterium
CTTTTTCCCGACTTCAGCGTTGCTCGTCAGTCACGAATCTACGGATTCGCTCCTTCCTCGCGCCTTGAACTCCGAAAAAACTCCACGTCCATAAGTGCCAATCTGTTTGGCGGACTACACTAGCCGGAAGGGGAACATCCCTTCGAAAATCCAGGTTGGTGGTGCTCATGGTTGACCTGGCGGCGCTCTCTTCAAAGATGCTTCCGGCCCGAAGCGGATTTTCGCACGCCATGACCGTCTTGCGGTTCCCGGATTTCTGCAAAACGAAGACAATCTCCAATCCATCAGAGCGCCCTTATGCCAAAACGCATCATCTACATCGATATTGACTCGCTGCGCGCGGACCACCTCGGGTGCTACGGATATCACCGCGATACAACACCCAATATCGACGCGGTCGCGGCCGAGGGCATCCGCTTCGACAATTATTATGTGACGGATGCGCCCTGTCTGCCCTCGAGAACCGCCCTCTTCACCGGGCGTTACGGGATCAATACCGGGGTGGTGAATCACGGCGGCGTCTATGCCGATACCCGGATCGAGGGCCCTGGGCGGAGTTTCCGCAGCACGAGCACGGACCACGCCTTGGCCGAGCGACTGCGCCAGGCCGGTTGGTACACCACCTCGATCACGCCCTTCCCCCACCGCCATTCCGCCTACCAGATTTGGGAGGGATTCCATGAAACCTACGATACCGGACACGACGGAGGCGAAACGGCCGACCAGACCTGGCCCTACCTGGAGCGCTGGCTCCGGGAATTCGGCACGAAGGAAAATGTATTCCTCCACTTCAATGTCTGGGATCCGCACACGCCCTACCGGACTCCAAAGGAATTCGGCAACCCGTTTGAAAACGATCCCCCGCCCGACTGGTTGACCCAGGAACAGATCGACAAGCTTCGCCGGAGCTACGGACCCTACGATGCCCACGACACCAATCCTCTGCTGAAGGAGCATCCGGAGGGTTGGACCCACGGCACCAGCGAAATCAGGGATCGGGGCGATTTCAAAAAGTGGATCGACGGTTACGACGTGGGCGTCAGCTACGCCGATCACTACGTGGGCAAGTTCATTGAAGGGTTGAAGGCGATCGGCGCCTACGAGGACACCGCCCTGATCATCAGTGCCGATCATGGTGAAAACCACGGCGAACTCGGGGTCTGGGGCGACCACCAGACGGCCGACCACATCACCAGCCGGGTGCCACTGGTCATCCGCTGGCCCGGCCTGACCGACGATCGCCCGGGCCAGGTCTACTCGGCCCTTCACTACAATATTGACCTTTCCGCCACCCTGGTCGACCTGGCCGGCGGAACCATTCCGGAACCGTGGGACGGGCGCAGCTTCGCCCAGACCATTCGCGATGGCGGGGACCACGGCCGCGAATTCCTAGTCGTCAGCCAGGGATCATGGGCCTGCCAGCGAGCCGTTCGCTGGGATGATTGGATCCTGATCCGCACCTACCACACCGGCTTCAAGGACTTCCCCTCCATCCTCCTGTTCGACGTGGCCAAAGACCCTCATGAAACCAAAGACCTCGCGCGGGAAAAGCCCGAAGTGGTGGCCGAAGGGCTGCGCCGGCTCGAGTCCTGGATCACGGACAATCTGCGCAAAACCGGCCGAGAGGACCCGCTCATGGGGGTCATGGCCGAAGGCGGGCCTTTCCACGCCAGGACGGCCGAGGAGCACAACCTGCCCGAGCGTCTGCGCGCATCCGGTCGCGGCCACCTGGCCGACTGGCTGGAAGAAAACGGAGGAAACCCTCGCGACTGACGCGGTCGTCCAAAGGGGGCGTCAGGGGGTCGAAGGGAGCGATCGAAGGGGTCAAAGCTCATATCTCGCATTGGCATGCAAGATAATGAGCAATGACCCCGCCTTTGACTGTGCAAGATAATGAGCAATGACCCCGCCTTTGACTGTGCAAGATAATGAGCAATGACCCCACCCTTGACCGGAAGTAACCGATTGGTTACCAACCTCCCTACTCCTACCATGAAGAAAGAAATCCGCCATCCCGACAAGAAATTCACCTATGGCCTGTTCTCGGCGGGCATCGCCAGCGATGGCTGGTTGTTCGTGAGCGGCCAGGGGCCGCTCGACATGAAGACCGGACTGCGGGTCCCCGGAACGATCGAGGAGGAGACGGCGCGAACCCTGGCCAATCTCGAGCGCATCCTGGGAGAAGCCGGCTGCACCCGTGATGACGTGGTGAAGTGCACCTGTTATCTCGCCGACATGGATGATTTTGAGGGATTCAACCGGGCCTACGGCGAATTTTTCACCGGGACCCGGCCGGCCCGGACCACGGTGGGTGCCCAACTGATGAAGAGCATCCGGGTCGAGATCGATGCCATCGCATGCCATCCCGACGGGATCGGTTCGGGTGGCTCGGTCGAATAACCGCTGTAGATCCATTTGCTTTGCCATGAGTCGTTCCAGCGCATTTGACCGATCCCTCCTGCCCGATGCGCTGGCCGAGATCGCGATCCTGGCGGACACCCACCACACCCGACCGGACGATCCCTCGACCGTCGAATTCGCTTCCCGGAAAAAACAGGCGGCACGGGCTCGTCATGCCCTCGATCTGGCCGCCTCGCTCGGAACGGATGACATGGTCCACCTGGGCGACCTGATTCAGGATTACCCGGACGGTAGCGATTTCGCCCAGTCGTTTGCCAAAGTCGGAAAAGAGCTCCGGCAACGTCACCCGGGCCTCAAACTCGTCGCGGGCAACCATGATGTCGGAGACAAGCCGGATGTGCGCATGCCGACTCATCCGACGACCGCCTCCGGACTTCAAGTCTTTCACCGGATATGGGGCCGCTCGTGGTACCGGTTCCGAGTCGGCGAAGTCGCGGCCTATGTCCTGAACACCCAGATCATGAATACAACGCTGGCGGCCAATCGCCGACAGCGCGCCTGGTTCGAGAAGAGCCTCGGACAGGAAAAGCAGAAGCGCCTCCTTCTCTTCATCCACCTCCCGCTCTATCTTTCGGCTCCTGACGAACCCGATATTGGCCACTACGACAACCTGGGTGAGCCCGATCGCACCTGGCTGATGCGGTTGATCCGGCGATACCGCTTTGAGTCGGTATTTGCCGGACACGTTCACTATCGATTTTTCGACCGGATCGGTCGCACCCGGTATGCCACTCTGGGATCGCCTTCCTTCACGCGGCCTGGATTTGGACACCTTTTCGCGTCGGCGGCGCCACCGGAGCGTGGACGGGACGACCGGGCCAAGCTTGGTTTCGCGCTTCTGCGTATCCATCGGCGGGGCAGTTCACTGCACTGGATTCGGACCGAGGCACGCGAGCCCACGGACCCACCACCTGAAGGCAGGCGGGTATTGACCCCGGTGTCCGGTGAGCGGGCGCGGTCACCCCTCGGGTTCACTCTTTGCCATGCGCTCTCCAGCCGGCACGAGATTCCACTGGTTTGGCCGGCAACGATCCGGCAACCGATACGGAACGATCAGCCGCTCCTGGCCCTGGCTGAATTGGGGACCGGATGGATCCGGACATCGTGGCGAGACTTCCTGGACCCGTTCCAGGAGGAGCGACTCAGAATCCTGAAGGACGAAGGGGTCGCCCTGGTCGCCCTGGTCGACCTCCCCGAGATCAGTGCCTTCCTGAAAAACCGGGAAAGGATCCTGCCCGTTGTATCTGGAATTGAACTACGCCTGGCGACAGGTGAAACAATTGAACCCTCCGTCGCCCGACGACTCGGGTGCATCGGCGCCCGCCGCCGAAAGCTGACCCTCTCGCCGATTCTTCCCGGCATGACCGTCCCGGGCAAACAACACCCCAGGACCCGAACCGCGTGGCAGTTCGACGAGTTGGCTCCGGTGCGGGCCATGGTGACCCGGGCCGGACTGGCGGTGGATCGCTGGCGAATCCTGGCACCGCCTGACCCGCTCCCCATAGACGGGGCCGACGGGGTCGATCTGGCGGTTGAGTTCACGGACAACGATCGGGCGAACATCCTGGAGGCGAGTTGGGGACTGGCCCAGGTCGCGGCCGGTCGGGGACGAAGACTGTCCGTTTACCCCGTTCGCGATCTCGATCGCACCATGGATCTGCACCACGGCATCCTGGACACTCTCTGTAATCCCCGACCGGTGTTTGGCGTCTTGCGCCTGCTCAACGCCATTCTCTTCGCCCCCGGGAACGGACTCTGCCCGGCGTCTAAACTGACGGGTACCCGAAACGGCTGGGTGCTGACCGGTACCGACGGCACCGCATATCGATTCATCCAGTCCCGGACCGGGAAGAGGGCACGGTCTCGTACCGGCCGATCCGAGAGCAAACTCTATGACCTGTCAGGAGGTACCGTAAGAACGATTTCCGGTGAGCGGGCGGTCGATACGGCCGTGGACGGGTATTTCCTGATTGTAATAAAGAACAGCTGACCGACCCCCATGAAGATAACATCGATCGAATGCTTTCCCATCAGACTGAAGGGCCATCCCTATGTCGGCGGACATACCCTGTCACGGGGCAGGGAGGATGTCGGACGGTATGTCCAGCACGACCACTACCGGGCGATCTACCTGAAGGAAGCGCAGACCTTCATGGTCAAGATGACGACCGATGACGGTCTGGTGGGCTGGGGCGAGACCCAGGCCGGAGCGGTGCCCGAAGTGCTGCCCATCCTGGTAAAAGAGTTGATCGAACCGCGACTGATCGGCGCCGATCCCTTTGATCGGGAGAAGCTTCGCGATCTCCTCTATGACCAGATGCGGGAGCGGGGGCATGAAAGCGGGTTTTACGTCGATGCCGTTTCCGCCTGCGACATTGCGCTCTGGGATCTGGTCGGCCGGGCCACCAACCAGCCAATACACAAGCTCCTCGGCGGCACGAGGCGGGAAAGGCTCCCCTGTTATGTATCCGGCGTACCCGCGGACTCGGTGGAGGAACAGATCGAGGCTATCGAAGGTTGGCTGGAACGCGGATTCACCCGATTCAAGATCTCACTTGGTTTTGGTGTCGCGGCCGATCTCGACCATGTTGAAAGGCTCCGAAATGCCTTCGGCGACCGGATCGAGATCCTGATCGATGCGCACTGGGCCTATGAACTTTCAGATGCCATTCGGGTGGCCCGCGGTTTCGAACGACAGGGGGTTTCATTCATCGAGTGCCCGCTCATTCCGGAAGACCCGCACCTCTCATCGCAATTGGTCCGGTCCATCGACCTGAGGGTCGCCCTCGGCGAGGAATTCCGGACACGCTATGCCTTCAAGGAGCGATTGCGCCAGCGTTCCATGGATCTGGCCCAGCCGGACTTCGGTAGGTTGGGTATCACCGAAGGCTGGCGGGTCATCCAACTCTGCCACGCCTTCAGCACGCCGGTCGCGCCGCATCTCGGATCGGGACTCGGCCTCTATATCGCGGCCGGCCTGCAGATCGCGGCCGCAACCCCGGACCTTTACCTGATCGAGTATCAACCCACTCAATACGAGGCGAGCCGGGACCTGTTTCCGGATCTCCCGACTCCGGTCGACGGGTATTGCCTGATCCCCTCAGGACCGGGCCTGGGACTCGCTCCGATCGAAGATCAGGTCCGATCCTTTACCATCGGTTGACCATCGGGCACTGTGATCAACTCGAGCCTGCCAACCTCCAATCTTTCGAGGCGCCTTATCGGGTAAACCGTGACCTCATAAATGGAAATTCCTGATGATCATCGACTGCCATAACCACGTCGGACTTGACGACCGATTCTACCGGTCCGGGGCACATCCCTACGCACAGGACCTGCCGACGATGACCGGAATCGGCGGCGAAAACGGAGTATCAAACTGGATAGCGTTCCCGTTTGTGAGCTACCGCGGCCAACCCCACACCGAAATGCCGCCTCCACCCGTCGGACTGGAGGCGCCATATGCCTGGGAAAACCTGCGCCTGGCCCGTGAACTCCGTCAGCAATACCCCGAACTGGGTCGCGACTGCCTGCAGTTCGCAATTCTCGATCCGGCTCGTCACACCGGTTCGCAGATCGAGGCTCTGCGCGACCTGCGAACCCGGTTTCCCATCGCCGGGCTCAAGATCCAGGCAACCATAATCGCCTCCCCGATCGCAGCACTCAGGGACGAAGGCGCCTGTTTCCTCGATCTGGCCGCCGAGTGGAATATCCCGGTGCTCATCCATACCAGTGTCGCTGAGAACGATCCCTGGTCTCAGGCCGGGGAAATCGTGTCGATTGCCGCCTCGCGTCCCGAGGTCCGCTTCTGCCTGGCTCATTCCTGTCGCTTTGATCGCCCGGTCCTCGATCAGGTGGCGGAATTGCCCAATGCCTGGTTCGATTGCTCGGCTCACCTGATTCATTGCCTGAGCGTGGTGAAGGAACTGCCGAATATCGCCCGGTCCCAGAGACGTTTCCCCGGCGATTACCGGGATCCGGTCCGGGTCCTCTCCGATCTCGCCACGACCTACCCTGGAAAGATGCTCTGGGGCAGTGATTCCCCCTACTACTGCTGGATAGAACCACCGGGAAGCGCCTGTCCGAACCTCAAGGCCACCTACCGGGAGGAAGTCGAATGCCTGAAGGCCCTGCCCGACGATACCATCTCGGAAATCGCGGTGAAGAACCCGATGGAATTTCTATCCATGCCCGAAGGGTCGTTTCCACTGCCGGACCCACCTAGTGCTCTGGCAACCGTGAAATGATGGGATCCTGTGAGATCTTCCTCCGATCGAGAGATGCCCATTCCCCCTCTTGCAGGAGAGGCTCTATGCCTCGATCAAACTGGCCATCGAGGGATAAACCCTCTCCCCCTTCCCCATCACTTCATGCGTGATGCTACACTTCGCGTTAATGGTTGAAATGCAGGGCGGTCCCCGGCATGGTCACCAACGAACCCATCTGCCTTTATGGAAAACAACGATCCTGAGAAGAAACCTGCCGACACCACCTCAACCCCTGAATCCCCACCGCCCGCCGACACCCCGCCTGCGGTTGAAGTTCCTTCCGCAACCGCACCTGAACCCTCGAAGGAAGCCAAGCAGTTCGGCATGCTCTGTCACATCTCCGGATTGGCCGGCCTGCTGACCGCCGGTTTTGGCAACTGGATCGGCCCCCTCGTTGTCTGGCTGCTGAAGAAGGAAGAGTATCCCTTTGTGGACGATCAGGGGAAAGAGGCCCTGAATTTCCAGATAACCTGCCTGATCGGCTACCTGATCGGAGTGATCACCGCTTGGCTGATCATTGGCATCCTGATCATCATGGCGGTCGGGGTTCTCTGGCTGGTCTTCACCATAATCGCGGCGGTCAAGGCAAGCGAAGGCATCACCTACCGTTATCCGTTCTCAATTCGCCTGATCAAGTAGCGGCGAGGCAATGAGGCCGGGTTTTCATGGAAATACTCGGAATCGACATAGGCGGGTCAGGGGTGAAGGGCGCCCCGGTTGATCTCGACCGGGGTGAGTTGCTGGCTGAACGCGTCCGACTCGAAACACCACAACCCGCCAAGCCCAAGGCCGTGGCCGATCTCGTCGCGCAGGTCGTCAAGGGTTTCGATTGGAAGAGCCCGATCGGCGTCGGATTCCCCGGAATCATGCGCCGGAACATCGCCTATACGGCCGCAAATCTTCACTCGTCCTGGATCGATCGCGATCTGGGAAAATTATTCGGAGACGTTTCGAGCTGTCCGGTTGGAGTCATCAACGACGCCGATGCGGCCGGTCTGGCCGAGATGACCTATGGCGCGGGGCGCGGCCAGTCAGGTGCGGTTCTTCTGCTCACCCTTGGAACCGGCATCGGCTCGGCTCTGTTCATCGATGGTCACCTCTATCCCAACACTGAATTCGGGCACCTCCAATTCAAGAAGACGATCGCCGAAAAATGTGCCTCGTCGGCGGCTCGCAAGGAACGCGGCCTGAGTTGGACTGAATGGGGTGACGACCTGAACGAACTCCTGATCCATCTCAAGCGCATCATCTCACCGGACCTGGTCATCATCGGAGGCGGAGCCAGTTCGAAATTCGAAAGATTTGGCTCCCGGATTGATTGCGACCTACGGGTTGTGCCCGCCCAGTTGATGAACAACGCCGGGATTATCGGCGCCGCCCTGGCCGGAAGGGAAATTTAGAGTTAGGAATTAAGATTTAAGAAGTGGGGTCAGGATGCAATGGCGCCAAGTTAACCCGGTTGTCTCACAAACTCACTTCCGCCTTCTCCCTTCTTAAATCTCACTTCTTACTTCTTA
>QNAI01000157.1 GCA_003641745.1 Verrucomicrobiota bacterium
ATTGGTGACATTGACAGGACAGTGGCATTTTATGAACCGCTGGGATTCAAGGTCACCAGCCGTACCGACAGATCGCCGGCCGGCAATCAATTGGTTTTTCTCGAGATACCGGGGAATACCCACCGGCTTGAGCTCTGCTATTCCCCGGACACGATACCCGAGGTGCCCGAGGATCTCATGCATACGGCGGTCGGTTACCCGGACTTGGTCGCCAAATGTGACCAACTGGAAAAACTCGGCTATGAGATCTGGCCCGCAGATTGGAGGACGACATTGCCGACGGGGCGCAAAATGGCCTTTGTGACCGACCCGGACGGTTACGAGGTCGAGTTATTGGAACGGGCGTGAAACGTTCCTGAGCAATGAGTTGCGGCCGGCACTCTCCGGTTCTTCAGTGCTCTTGACTTCCATTCGAGGTGACCCTGTTGTCACCTTGCATCCACCTTAATTGCCCTCCAATGAGTCACCGATTCCATCCATTTCTTCTTCTTGCCTTTCTCGCGTGCTGCAGCTGCTCCAAAAAGTCTGAGACTGCTTCTGATCCCCAGTCGGAACCCGTCGAGGAGACGGTTTCAGTTGCCCCCGGCTCGATAGCCGAAGAGGCGGAGGCTCCGGCTGTCACCCGGGAGGAGGGTGAAGTCCCTGCGGATGAGATGGATTCGATTGAGACTGCGGCCACGATCCCGCCGACGGTCGAAACCGATGTGCAGTTGACTCCCCTGAACGTGAACGAGGGCAAGGAGGTCGTGGTCCAATCGCCCGAACCTCTGGTCTATGTTGCTCCGTTCTATCCGCTGTCGAAGAGGATGGAGGGGATAGAAGGACAGGTTGTCCTGCAGTTTGTGATCGATCGCATGGGACGGGTCGTCAATCCGACGGTGAGTTCTTCCACCGTTCCGGAATTCAATGAATACGCCCTGCAGGCTGCCCGGGACTGGCGATTTATTCCGGCGCTTGTAGAGGGCAAACCGGTAGACCTCGAGGTGGCCTATCCGGTGAGGTTTGCATCGGAGAAGGGATCTCTCGGAGTGGCCCCGGGGTCCATTTTCTCGAGACTCGATCTGATCTTTGATACCTATTATGTGAAGGGTCCGGACGGCTATGAGCTGGCTGAATTTGAAGTGACGCCAATCTATCAGCAAGTGCCCCAGCGGCCATTTGACAACGATGGTAACCTGATTTCCGGAAAGGTCCTGATATCCTTCACGGTGAGCACGGAGGGGCAGACCGAAGATGCCAGGGTAATTGAATCGACGGCCACCGAATTGGAGATGCCTGCTCTGGCCGCGATCAAATACTGGCAGTTCATCCCGCGGATCCGCGAAGGCAAGCCGGTCCGCGGTCGGGTGAAGCAGACCATTACCTTCAGTCCGGAAGAAAAAGAGTAGACACAGTTCGAAGCAGTTGCGTTCGCAAGGGGACTCGTCCTGATTTTGACAACCGGGCTAAAGGCGGGCGGGCATCAGTCGATATTCTGGGTACCAGCCCGATTTATCGGTGCCGGAAACCAACCCAACTGGACCGCCGTGGCCTGAGGAGCGCCCGGCGGTCTTCCGTTTTCGGGCGGGTCGCGACCGTTCTTTTGTTGCCACCCACGGGCGCCCTCTGAGATACGGAGATATGGATGGATGTCCCTGCGGATCCGGAATTGCCTATGAAGCGTGCTGTGAACTCATTATTGAGGGCACGCGACGCGCGGAAACGGCCGAGGCGTTGATGCGTTCGCGCTACACGGCTTACGTGAAGGACCGTATCGCCTTCCTCGGGGAGTCCCTGACGGATGAGCAGCGGGTGGATTTCTCGGAGGAGGACACGAATCGATGGGCCGAGAACTCTGAATGGCTCGGCCTGGAGATTGTTCGGGCTGAGGAAGGAGGTGCCGATGACGACGCCGGCGAAGTGGAGTTTATCGCGCGATTCAGGGAGAAAAAGAGCGGCGAAGAGCAAGCTCATCATGAGAGAGCCCTCTTTAAGAGGAGCGACGGCGCCTGGTACTATGACGGGTTTGTGACAACCAAGGGTCATACGGTCAGGCGTGAAACGCCAAAGATCGGTCGCAACGAGCCGTGCCCGTGCGGGAGTGGAAAGAAATACAAGAAGTGCTGCGGCAACTAGAAGAGATGGATGATGTTAGATGACCGGGACTGCGTGATTCGCAGCACGCTAAACATCTTCCATCTCACATCAGCCATCTTCCATTCGTTCGATCCGCTCTGGATGGGCGTAGATGTTCATCCGGTTATCTCGCAGGAAACCGATCAAGGTCTGACCGCTCTCCCGCGCGAAGCTGATCGCGAGCGAGGTAGGCGCAGATATCGCCGCAACCACCGGTATCCCTGCTGACAGGGCCTTCTGCATCACCTCGAAGGAGACCCGTCCGCTCAGAAGGAGAATCGACTCATTCAACGGGAGTTCGTTCTGGAGAAAGTGGGTGCCGATCAGTTTGTCGACCGCGTTGTGACGTCCAACGTCTTCGTGCAGGTCGGTCAGGCGTCCTTTGCAATCGAAAAGGCCCGCGGCATGCAGGCCTCCGGTTTGATCGAAGACCCCTTGAGCCTTTCGTAGTTCCCCGGGCAGGCGGCTCACCACCTCATGCCTGATGGACCACCGGCCGGCAATGGTCGGAAACTGGAGACGGATCGAATCGATTGTGGCTTTGCCACAGACCCCACAGCTGGATGACGCGAAGGTGTTGCGTTTCAAGCGATCCCATTCGAATTCGACTGCCGGGTCCAGCGTCACGTTAATCGTATTCGGGTCGGTTGCTTCATCCCGGGGGGCGCAACGGGTGATGTCCATGATTGCATCGGGTGAATGCACCAGGCCCTCGGAACAGAGAAATCCGGCCGCGAGGGTACGGTCGCGCCCCGGGGTTCGCATGAGCACGGCCAGGCTTCGCCCGTCGACCCGAATTTCGAGAGGTTCTTCCGTGGCCACCAGATCGTCCTTTTCGCCCCGTGAACCGCCGGCGTCGACTTTGTTGATCACCACTCGGGTAACGGGTTCGGTGGGACCGGTCGATTGACTTTCTCGCGAAATTCCTGGCTTCATGGATGGGAATGCGGTTGGGAAATTGGAAGGGCGCCGGCCTGTTCGGTTGGGACTGTCTGGATAAGGGTGGCGAAAACCGCTCGCTCGAGACGTGGAAATATGATCGAAGCATGAGGAATTCACCCGATGTCAACCTGAGTTATTTCCGTTTTTCGCCCATATTTGTTTCCGATCGGGTCACGGATCTATCAGTATTGTTACGTCGAGAATTCGTTAACTCAGACATCTAAACTTTCGTCAGAACCAGTCGTTCATAGGTAATCACGCCTAACCTCTCTCGGTAACCGGATGGCACGCAAAATCAGTTTCATCAATTATAAAGGTGGCGTTGGAAAGACATCGCTAATCGTAAACACGGCGGCCTGCCTGGCCAAGGCGGGCAAACGAGTTCTGCTATTCGATTTCGATACTCAGTCCAATGCGAGCATCTGGCTTCTTCGTCTTGAGCGGTGGAACCTCCTCAACACCTCGGGCAAGGGTGCGATTTTCTCTATTTTCGAGTCGTCCGAAACGCGGGTGAAGGACTGCCTGGTGCGCGATGTCGTCAAGGGCAAGAGCGGGGAATCCCTTTTGCCCGGCCTCGATCTGGTTCCGACGACTTTTAACCTGGTCGATCTTGAGAGCGATTACCGGGGAAACCCTCAACGTCCTCCCTTCACCATCTTCCAGGAGCAGCTGGCTGAAATCGAATCCGACTACGATTTCATCCTGTTCGATTGTCCCCCGAATATTCTTCGGGCGAGTCAGTGCGGCATCTTTTGTTCGAATGAGGTCTTCGTCCCGGCCAATCCGGATGCCCTCAGCCTGATCGGTTTTACCCTGCTGGTTGAGAAACTGCAGAAGTTCCACCAGATCTCGGCGGGTTTTCGCCGGACCGGCATGGGCCCCATCGCTCAGGTCTGCGGCATCGTTTTCAACGCGATCAAGCCCGAGATGGATATAGACGTACCGAAGATGCGGATGCAGCTGCGGATGAACCAATTCAAGAACCAACGCCGAGTGGCCCAGAATGCCAAGATCTTCAATGCGACGGTTCGCGATGCCACCGTGGTGCGTCGGGCCGTGACCCTTGGCCTGCCGGTAACTCTTCTCGGTCGCGTCGGCGATGATGCGGATAACGTTCAGAACGACTATATGCGGCTGGCCAACGAGTTGATCCAGCATGCCAGTGCCTTCTGAGAGGCTGTCTGAAAAGGGCTGAAGCGTGTCGCAGAGATTGATTTGGGTTGTTGGGCAAGGCAGGCGCGAGGCGCCCAGGCCCAAAGGCCTTGGTCCTCGTGCCCAACGCTGGCCACGACCCAAAGCAACTCTGCCAGCGGGCCTGGAGCAGAAGCGACCACGGCGCGTTGCACCTGAAAGACATTCTCTAAGGAACACTCCGGAAAAACCGGTTAAAATCCGCATCGCGGACTCCAGAAATACCCCAAGGGGACGATAGAAATTGACCATGCACAATGTGGAGAACGCGAGTCGGGAGGCGGTAACCGAATCGGAATGGAATCGGATTCGTCTTGGATTCCAGAATTCGATCATGGCAGAGACGAGTTTGAACGCTCTTGCCGAAGATATGGGTCTTTCCTCATGGCCGGTGGATGGGGAAGGTGAGACCCCCACCAAGTACACCCACCTTTCTTACGACGCCCTCTGCGCGCACCCGACCTTCGCGGTTCGGCCCGAGCTTCTCCTCGAACTGGTCGAGATCCTCAGGCAGACCCTGGCGTTTGACGATCCTTTTGGGGATATGGTCGTGTCGGTCGACGAGGCCGAAGCTCAGGACAATGAGATCCTGAAGAATATGGAGAAACTCGGGGTTCCCCCGAACTTCCCTCTCGCCCTGGCCCAGCTCAGTGAGGAAACAGCCGATCTGTGCAAGCGCGAGGAGTTGACCACGCTGGAAGAACTCGCCGATTTCGCGCAGAGAATGGCGCAGCAGATCGTCATCGGTGGTGACCTGCGTACTTTCATCAATTCCCTTGCGAATGTCGATGAATCCGGGATTTCGGACTTCATACCTTTCCGTCCCGGTTCCAAGGGCCTCCACCTGATCGAGGCGGTCGCCCTCCTGATCAGGAACCTGCCCGACCCTTTCCGCTATGCCATCTGCCTGCGCTATGGCGCCACGCTGAGCCAGGAACAGAAGGCGGAAGCTTCTCAGGCCATCCGTCAACAGATTGCGGAATACGATTCTAAGGTCAGAGAAGCGATCAGCGATCGATTGATCTGGTGCAACGGTGAGGACGAGGAGATTCGATCCATTCTCGCCCGAGGCGAAGCCCTGGACCGAGCGGTCATGGTCTTGAACGATCCGGTGCTCGAGGCGGGTACCCGAGGCATCCTCACCCAGGTCTACGGAAAGGGCGGGGCGGTTGAACTTGACGACCAGGAGCGCGGAACCTGGCTGAAGCGAATCTTTCGTCGTCGGGTAAAGGCCTGACCTGAATCGACGCTCATTTCCCCGGACCAGCTGTCGTATTAAGGAAAGAGAATGATCTCTTCCCAACAGACCCAGCAGTTCGCCGGAACCAGGGAGCAGATTACGAAATCGCTCTGGAGTCGGCGAACGAGCGATTTCGAGTCGGCGCGCATGCGCCGAAGCGGCCCGGGTGAAGCCGTGCTTTCCCTGCGGTCCAAGAAACCGATGGACACAGGGTTTGCGCCGGACCATCAGCAGATTGACGGCCCGGAACCTTCGGCCCACCCGGCCACGCTCGCGCAGCGCGAACACAATCTCAGGGAGACGGAGTCACGGCTTCTCGACCGCGAACGATTGATGGGCGACGCAGAGGCCCGTATGGCCGAGCGTGAAAGGGAACTATGGGAGGCGGAAGCTTTGTTCGAAGCGCGCAAGGATGTTTCCCAGGCGAGGGAGGAAACTTCGGACGACAGCAGTAACGGTGCGTCGTCGGAAGCCCTTGACACTCTCAAGGCAACTCTTGAGGAACAGGAGAAATCTCTCCTGGAAGCGAAGACTGCACTCAAGGAACGGGAGGAATTTCTGGAAGCGAGCGAGAACAAGCTCTTCGAAAAACTTCAAGCCCAACAGGAACGGGAGATCGAGCTCGAGCAGTGGGCGGAAGAACTCGGCGATAAGGAAAGCACCCAGAAGTCCGGATCGGATTGACCGCAACCAGCCGGTCAGATATCGAGATCGAGTTGTGACGGCGCCGGCGGGCGTTCTTTCGTCCTTGGGGGAGTTTCGAGGCAGGACGGATCATCGTGCCTGATATTGTTGACCCGAGGACTGATCGGTCTGGCTTGGATTCCGTGATTGGAAAATGGCGTCAGCAGCTTGGTCAGGGGACCCGGCACGACCAGGTAGGGATCGAGCCAGGCCTCTGAGGACTCCTCGTCCAGGATCACCGGCATGCGATCGTGATAGGGCTCGAGAACTGTATTCGCGGATATGGTCAGGATCGTGAACGTCTCCAGAGCCTCTCCATCCGCGTCCGTTCCCGGTTTTGACTTCCACCTGTCCCAGAGGCCGGCCATGGCAAATGGACGGCCGTCAACCATCTCGAAGAGATAGGGCATTTTCTCGCCGGTCCGCCGTGACCATTCGATGAACCCATCGGCAAGGACAAGGCAGCGCCGGTGCCGGAACGGGTCGCGAAACGCAGGTTTCTCAGCCGCGGTTTCACTCCGCGCGTTGATCATGGTGGGGAGGCGGGCCCCTTCGTGAGCCCAGCGCGGTACGAGTCCCCATCGGAGTCGGGCGGCCGATCGTTCCGGCGCAGTCGTCATTCGGCGGACAATCAGACCCTCCTGTGACGGAGCCAAATTGTAGCGCGGACTCCACGGTGGTATGGTGTCGACCGAGAAGCGTTCCGCCAGGACCTTCTCCGGGGTGATCAGGGTGTAGCGTCCGCACATGGCCGTATTGGGTATCCCACGATACTCCTATGCCCCGTTTTGTCGAGTCCGTCCCTCACACGTTTCCCCCGGCTTCCGCCCCTCGCTTCAGGCATTCGAGTCCGCGCTCAAGGGTTTCGCGCGGGCAGGCAAAATTGAGGCGAACGTAGTCGGCATCCCCGAACTCCCGACCTCCGGAAAGGCCGACTCCATGCCCTTCAAAATGGGCGACCGGGTCATCCAGGCCGAGTATTGAGATATTCAACCATGCCAGGTAGGTCGCTTCGATCGGAGTCGTTTCGACCCCGGGCAACTCATCGCTGACGAATTCCATGATCCGGTCGCGATTTGTCCGAAGCTGATCCAGCAGGGCCCGGCGCCAGGTCTCGCCGTGTCGGTAGGCCGCTTCGCAGGCGGTGAAGCCGAAACATGAGACCTCCGCCAGGATGCCGGCTCCGGCGCGCTTGAACGCCACCCGGGTCCTGGAGTCCGGTATGATCGCAAATCCGCAGGCGATCCCGGCCGTGTTGAAGGTCTTGGAAGGCGACATCAATGTGATCGAGCGCCGGGCGACTTCCGGCGACAGGGTGGCCAGCGGCGTGTGGGCGATCGGATCCAGGATCAGATCACAATGAACCTCGTCGGAGCAGACGATAAGATCATGGCGCAGACACAGGTCCGCCAATCGTTCGAGTTCATCGCGCCGGTAGACCCGTCCCACGGGATTGTGGGGATTACACAGCAACAAGAGGCTTGTCCGGGCGGTGAAACTCGCCTCCAGATGATCCCAATCGATTTCCCAACGTTCGTTTTCCTGGAGTATCGGTACCCCGATAAGGTCTCGTTCGGCATTTCGTGGCGCGCTCAGGAAAGGTGAATAAACCGGGGTCATCGTAACGACTGAATCCCCTCGGGAACCGATTGCCCGGCAGGCCAGGTTCAGGCCCCGCACCAGACCCGGCAGCCAGACCAGCCACTCGGGTTCCACCTGCCAGTTGTATCTGGACTCCATGGCTTCGAGAACGGCTTCGATCGTCGACTGCGTGGGTTCGGCGTAACCGAAGATACCTTCGCCGAGACGCCGCTCGAGAGCTTCCCGGATGGCCGGAGCACATTCGAAATCCATGTCCGCGACCCACATCGGTATGATGTCGCGTTCCCGGTAACGCATCCATTTCTGGCTGTCGGAATGTCTGCGGTCGACCGTGGTTTCAAAATCGAATGTCATGGGTGGTGTGGCGACAGAAGGAATCAAGTCG
>QNAI01000158.1 GCA_003641745.1 Verrucomicrobiota bacterium
ACCGGCCTGATCGTCGGCTATCCACCGTGCCCCTATATTGAGGATTTTCGCCATTTCATTGAGGCCAGGTACGGCCTGCAGGTCGTCTACGGTACCCACCCGATACCGGAGAAATACCTCAAGGTCCACACAGAGTTGGGCACCTGGGACGGCTCTCCCTGGGATTCAATCACCGAGCCGACGATGGCTGACGAAGAGACCAGACTCGCCTACGACTGATCATCTCCAGGACTTTCCCGGAGAAGTCGTCGTCCTGAGTGCTGGAGAGATCGTGCGCAGAGTTCTGCCGAAAGAGCCATGAGACCCTCCCGGTATTGGAGTCCCGGCCCTTTCGGCTAGGAGCCTTACCCTGTCCGCGCAGCGTGGAGCTGTCGGGTTCTATCGTGCTCGCAAGCCGCAAGAGACGCCCCTGTATCGTCTGGTCGAGGCACTGTACGACCAAGTTAAGGGTGTGTGGGAGGAGCGCTTCGAGCAGCGCTACGGATTCTGGCGGGTCTTCGTCGACGATGTCGTCAACGCCTATCTTGACTGCGGCCGATTCGAGTCGGGCTTTGCCCGCGTCAGATGCACGGGCTGCGGTTACGAGTTCCTCGTGGCCACAAGTTGCTCAAAGAGGGGTTTCTGGCCGAGTTGTGGGGCCAAGCGGGCACCCGCCTTCGCGGCTTTCTTGGCCGACGAGGTGGAGTACCGCCGCAAGGGATCAGACGGACGAAGAGCCCTGAGACGAGCCTGGGCGCGCCTGATCGTCGCCGGGACACGCCCCGTAAGGCCCACCGTCGTCGTCATCTGCTCCGAATGAGTGCTCGATTGAGGTAGGATGGTTTGGATGAGGAAAAGGGAATCACTCTCCCTACTCGTGTTGGTTTCCACACCGGTTGTCGTTGTTTTTTGAGGCGCTTCCTTCCCATTTCCAGAGACGCCGAGGGACGAAAGAAGAAAGATGATAAGTGAACTACCCTTTTGATTCGTATGAACGGACGGAGGCTGCTGGTGAGAACTCATAGGACAGGTGATGACTCCGGGTCCGGGAGATCCAATTGATGGGCAGGACGATTGCCGTCGTCTGGGTCTATGGCCTTTCCTTCCTCTTGCCGGAATTGATGTTCTTTCTGTGGTACAGGTGGTCGGGGAGTCTTGAATTTGCTCTTCTTGTCCTGCTTCTGCCGGTTCTCTACGGATATATCGGGCCGGGAATTGCGACGAATCTTCTGGGGAAATGGCGCTTCAAAGGACCCCTGCTCCTCGGAAACTACTATCCTCATCACGGTCTGATATACGCATCCGACATGATGCCGTTGCTCTTTCCAGCCTTCCTCGGAACACCTCAGGGCGCCTTATCGAATGCCGTGATTGTCCGAATTTTGCTGTGCACGGCTGCTCTGCACGGCTATGTCCTGTGGTTGCATGATATTCTGATCCTGAGGTGCGGGATGGTGGAGATTCTCAGTCCGCCTCCGGGAGACCGGAGTCCGGATGAGATTGCGACATCCTATGCTCCGGCAAGTTTCTTTGCTATCGGTCTCAGCTACGCGGCCGGAGTACTCATCGCCTATCAACACATTGTAATTGGCGGTGACGACAGCATCGGGACCTTTCTCAAACTTCTTGGTGTGGGTTTGCTCCTGCTGCTGAGTGTGCCCTCGATCGTATATGGTATTGCGGAGAAATTTGGAGGAAGATCATGACTGTGAAAACGTTCCGTATATTATTAATTTCCATGGTGTTTCTGGCGTTGGGGGCAGTATCTGTCTCCGCTCAGCAGGACCGCGAGGCGGATCATGAAGCCCTCAGGGTCCTGAGGAACAGGATGATTACCGCGATTGAAAAACAGGATGTCCATGCTCTGGCTTCGTATTTTTCCAGGGACTTCGTTTTCATCACGAGTACGCAGAACGCATTGACTTCCCAGGCAGATATCCAGGCCTTCATGGACCGGATGTTTCATGGAGAAAAGGCGCTGGTGGTAGGTGTCGAAAGTCATGCAGAAGCGGATATCCTGACCCGTTTCCTCGGCGAGGATGTGGGCATCTGTTACGGAAGCTCCGAAGATGTCTACACGATGAAATCAGGTAGCATCGTGCGAATGAAGCTTCGCTGGAGCGCGACGGTGCTGAGGGAGGACGGAGAGTGGAAGGTGGCCGTCGCCCATGTTGGAGCGGACTTTCTGGATAATCCCGTGTTGGATGAGGTGCTGAATTCTTCGCGACGAATGGGTTTTGCCGAAGGGCTGGTCGGGCTTTTCATCGGTGCTTTCGTTGGGTGGTTTTTCGGACGGCGAAAAGGACGGGTGGCTAAGTCCTGATGCGGATATCCGCGCAACTTGGATAGGATTTGCCGGGGGCACTGATCGAGAAAGGGGTTCCTGATGGAAACAGCAGAATCCGGAGTTGCCGGAGATGATTCCACGGACAGGCAGGGTTTCGCATCGGCTTTATCAGTACCGAAACGGCTCTTGATACTGGCGATCAATTACTGGCCCCTCCTGCATCTCCTGTCGATTGCCTGTGTGCTCGGGATCAACTGGAGTGCTCCGGGCCTTCGAATCGCCTCCGGTCTGGCGATTCTCTTTCTGCTCCCTCCCATTACTGCAAGATTGCTGCTTTTTTTCTCCCCCATCCATCAAAACCGGATTGAAATCGGCACACGTGACTATTTCATCTGGTGGGCGCTGTCCAATCTCCAGATGATCTTCTGCCGCCTGAGTTTTCTCGAAGAATTCCTGCGGATGGTTCCCGGAGCCTACAGTATGTGGCTGCGCCTGTGGGGAGCCCGGATCGGGAGGCTGTGCTACTGGGGCGCCGGCCTGCGCATCCTGGACCGCAGCTTTCTGTTGATCGGGGATGATGTCGTTTTTGGAGCCGGTGTGCGCCTCAACTCCCATGTCATAGCCGGTGGTGATACGAGCGGGATGGAACTGATTCTCGCACCAATCCGGGTGGGGGATCGTGTCGTCGTCGGAGGATACTCCCTGCTGACCGCAGGAACGGAGATCGCTCCGGACGAATGCACCCGGGCCTTCCTGATCTCTCCTCCCTTCAGTCGCTGGAAAGACGGAGCCCGGATCCGGGAGAAGGATCAGAATTGATTTTTGATCTTCACGTTCACCCGGGGGCGGGGAAATTCTCCGCGGAGGCCCTGCAGAGGAAATCCCTTCGACGGATGGGACGGCGGCTCGGTTTCGATACGGAGAACTCCGGACGGGAAGCAAATTTCCGGATTATTGAAGGGGAAGTTCTGAGGCTTTTAGAGGAAAGTGTCATCGACCGGGCGGTTTTCCTGGCTCTGGACGCAGCCTTCCGGGAGGACGGCATCCGCGACGATGCCCGAACGCTGATGGTCATGGATAACGACGAGATTGCAGAACTTGCGGCCGTCCATGTCCGGGTACTCTTTGGAGCCGGCATTCATCCATACCGCCCTGATGCGCTGAGAGAACTTGAACGGCTTGTGAATCGCGGCGCCTGTCTGATCAAGTGGTTGCCCTCGGCGCAGAATATCAAGCCCGATGATCCACGGTGTTTCCCTTTTTACGAGGCCCTGGCCCATTTCGGAATTCCTCTATTGTGCCATACGGGGAACGAACATACCCTGAGTGTCTTCCCCAATGATTTCAACGATCCCGGCCGATTGAGGCCCGCTCTGGAAATGGGCGTGACGGTTATTGCAGCTCATTGCGGTCTCCGTCTCTACCTCCACGAGAAATCATATTTTCATCGGTGGAGAGGAATGACGCGTCGCCATGAGAATCTCTACGGCGACATCAGCGCCTTTGGAATTATCACCCGTATCTGGACTCTGCGCTCGATGTTGAAATCTCCGGGACTGCGGGAGCGGCTGGTATTCGGCTCTGATTTCCCGGTGGCGCCGATGCCGTGGACCTGCCTCGGTTGTCTCGGCCTGCGTGCCGTTCGATATATCCAGGGCATGAAGAACCCCTTCGACCGTTCTGTTGCGCTGATGAAGGGTGTGGGAGTACCGGATGAGGTTTTTGCCCGGGGTGGCAGCCTCCTGAGACTCGGGAAAAATGAAAAATCCAGGAATCGGTCTGCAGTGGAGGAAACCCGTGGATAAATCCGTCATGCAGTTACCGTGGACGCTGACAACCGCTCCACACGCCGTTCTGGACATTCTTCGAGGCTGCAATATCCAGTGCCGGGCGTGTTCCAATACGCGCTCGACGCAGGCCAAGCCGGTCGACGAGATCGGGCGGGAAGTGGAGCAGCTGATGCAGCTGCGATCCCTGGATTCGGTTTCCGTCGTCGGCGGGGAGCCGAGCCTGCACCCGGAGCTGGTTGAGGTCGTGCAAATGCTCGGCGCCAAGGGCCTGAAGATCGAGCTATTCAGCAATGGTGTCGCCCTGGACCGGACCCTCCTCGAGCAGTTGAAAGAGGCGGGCGTCAAGGTCGTCTTTCTCCACATCGAATCGGATCAGATACGACCGGATCTTCCCTCCGGCGAAAGCGCGGAGGATCTTCGTCGCCTGAGAGAGGAAAAGGCCGCTTTAGTTGCTTCGGTTGGTATCGAGGTTGGCATGGCCGTCACGGTTCATCCGGATCACCCGGAGCAGCTTGAAGAAGCCGTGAGTTTTGTTCTGGCCTCGGAGCATGTCGTCTACCTCCTGGTGACGATGTGGCGTGACATTGCGGGAATGCCTCTGATTCATGGGAACCTCGAAAACGGTATGTTCGGAGAGATTTCCGGTGTGAGGATCGATGATTTTCAGGACACAAGATCATGGCGGGATGTTGCAACATCGCTGCGGGAGCATTTTGACCTGGAGCCTTTCGCCTACCTGGGCTCGAATTTCGATGCGGAGGAACCGCGATGGCTTTCATTCCTGGTTGCGTCGCTTCATGAAAAAGGTGTTGCCGGGATTCATCGGGCAATTCGGGCCACGTGGGTGGAGAAGTTGTTTCTTGCAACTGCGCACAGACTGAAAGGGCGTTACCCATTCTGGCAGGCCCAGCACGCACCCCGTTTCGTCGTGCACCTTCTGCTCAATGGTCTGGCCGGCGGCGGTTTCCTGAAGAACCTCAATATCGCCGTACGGGCAGCCCGGCGGGGGAAAGCCTTGAGCACAAAACGCCTGCTTTTTCAGTGGCCGGCAACCTTCGATCCCGAGGGCCGGGTCATTCACTGCAGCTGTTGTCCGGATGCGGTCGTCAAGAATGGTGCACTGGTTCCGCTGTGTATCTGTGATCGCATCGAGAATACGACGGATGCGGGAGCCGGGTTCAACAAAATCCGGCCATCGGATTGAAATTCTCGATGCGTATTCTCCTGATCATGCCGGATGCTCACATGCATACCCTGCGGATCGGACCTTTTGTCCGTTCCTTCCGGGAGGCACCCCTGACGCTGACGATCCTGGCTGCTTTAGTGCCTCCTTCACTCGAAGCCGAAATCCACATCATCGACGGCAATACGGATACGATCCCGGAGAATCCACAAGCCGATCTGATCGGTATCAGTGTCATCACGGGCTGTGCCCGGCCGGCCTATGCCCTGGCGGACTATTACCGGGCACGTGGCATTCCGGTGGTACTCGGTGGGGTTCATGTGACTGTTCTGCCCGGAGAGGCCCTGAAACATGCCGACAGCATTGTCATCGGTCGGGGAGAGCATGCCTGGCCGGAGTTGCTCGGGGACTTTCGGCGGGGCCGAATGCAGAAGGTCTATCGGGAAAAACCAATCAGGGATCACCTCCTTGCCGATGTGCCTCCCCCTCGACGGGATCTCCAGAGGAAGAGCGCCTACATGGTACCCAATACCGTTCAGGCGACACGGGGATGCAGACACCGGTGCGATTTCTGCATGGCCAACGCGGTGTGGCCCCGATATCTCAAGAGACCTGTAGCGGAAGTTGTCGATGAGATCCGCAAGATCCGCTCACGGAATTTTGCCTTCAACGATGTCAGCCTGGTAGAAGATATCGAGTTCTCGAAAGAGCTTTTTTCCGCGATTGCACCTTTGAAGAAACAGTGGGGAGCCTTGGTCACGGCCGAGGTATTGGAAGACACATCAATGCTCGATCTGATGGCGGAAAGCGGCTGCGTATATCTGCTGGTGGGATTCGAGTCCGGGAGCCAGACGGTTCTTCGCGGTATCAGCAAGAGTTTCAACAAGGCACTGCGCTACAGGGATCTCATCCGCTCCGCCCAGGAGCGCGGCATCAGTATCCAGGGTTGTTTTGTCTTCGGTTTTGATCACGACGGCCCCGACGTGTTTGAGTCAACAACTGAGCTGGTACAGGACCTCGGAATTGATATTCCCAGGTATTCCCTCTACACCCCGTATCCCGGAACCCGTCTTTTTGCCCGGATGCAGGCCGAGGGCAGAATCCTGAGCTATAACTGGGATGATTACGATACGATGCATGTCGTCATCAACCCGGCCCGGATGTCACCCGAAGAGCTCTACTGCGGCTTTAAGTGGGCCTACCGCCGGAGTTTTCGGATGCGAAACATCGTCAAGAGGCTCAGGCGGGCCGATATTCGATGTGCCATCAATTTCGTCGGTAATCTGGCCTATCGTAATTTCATCAGACGTCTTGATTCGGACCCGATTTTTGCAAGACCCTTTTCGACCGACGATGTCGGCAGCCCCCCGGCCCCCGGTGACTGGCACCTGCCCGGAGAGGAGCGTGCGCTTTCATGCCTCGGCTGACACTGATCTATCCCGCCATCGGCCGAAAGGCGGGAAGACCTTTCGTCCGTTCATGGCAGTTGCAACCGCTGGCGTTGGCACGTCTGGCAGCGATGACGCCTCCTGAATGGCAGATTACCTTCATGGATGACCGGGTGGAAACTCTCGAGTATTCCCCGGACACGGACCTCGTCGGTATCTCGATCGAAAGCTATTCCGCGAAACGGGGATATGAAATCGCGGCTCGTTTCCGTGCCGAAGGAGTTCCGGTTGTTCTGGGCGGTTATCATGCAACTTTATGTCCGGATGAAGCCGGAGCCCACGCGGATGCTGTCTGTGTGGGTGAAGCGGAAGGCGTGTGGCCGGAAATCCTCGAAGACTCCCTTCAGGGGCGGCTCAAAGATCGCTATGACAGTGACTCCCGACAGGCCCTGCGTGGGATCGAGCCCGACAGGCGAATTTTCAAAGGCAAGAGCTATCTGCCGGTCGCTCTCGTTGAAACCAGCCGCGGGTGTCCTTTTCACTGTGACTTCTGCTCCATTGCTTCGGTTTTCAGGGGATCCTTTCGTCGGCGGCCGGTCGGGGAAATCGTCGGGGAGCTGGAAAGTCTGAAGGAGAAGTACGTATTTTTTGTCGATGACAATATTGTGGGTGATCCGGAGGCCGCCGGAGAATTTTTCGACGCCATCACTCCTCTTGGCTTCAGGTGGTTGAGTCAGGCCAGCCTCCATGCGCTGAGGGATGATGAGTTAATTCGCCGCATGGCCCGCAGCGGTTGCATCGGTTTGCTCGTCGGTTTTGAATCCCTTGATCCGGAGAACCTCGCGGTGATGGGAAAGCAGATCAACCAGGTCGAACTGTATCGCGATGCCCTTCAGGCCTTGAGGCGCGCCGGAATTTTTGTCTATGGCACTTTTATTTTCGGATACCCGCATGACACCGCGGAGAGTTTTGAACATTCCCTTCGTTTTGCTCATGAGGAAAAGCTCTTTGTTGCGGCCTTCAATCACCTGGTTCCTTTTCCGGGCACGCCTTTGTTCAAACGCTTGAACAGGGAGGGGCGGATGAAATACCGGCAGTGGTGGCTGCATGATGACTACCGTTTCGGTCAACTCCCTTTTGAGCCCGAGGGTATGGATTCAATCGAACTGGAGGAGTGCTGTCGGCGGCTTCGGAGGGAATTCTACAGCTGGCCTTCCATGCTTCGGCGCGCCTTGGAGTTTCGCTGCAACAGCCGTTCACCCCGGCGGATTCGCGAGTACTGGATGCTCAACCTTCTTCTGCGACGCGAGCTTTCCGAAAAATTTGGCATAGAACTCGGAAAGAACCTCTCGTGAATGTCGGGATTCCTCCGCGAGGATCTTCCGTCCTCCGGGGCGGGAAAGAATCGCCGCTGGAGTTCAGGCCGGCCGATGAAGGTGATGATGAGGCACATTGTCGCCGACAGAGGATCGAACCAGAAAGCCATGTCGGCATCGAAAAAGCCAACATGGATGAAGGGGAAGAGATTC
>QNAI01000159.1 GCA_003641745.1 Verrucomicrobiota bacterium
CACTCGAGCGACACACCCGCGCCAACCGCCGCTTCCAGCGAGCGCCAGCCCTCGACCAGCAGACGACCCTCTTCAATCCGAAATTTCTTTCGACGATAGCGATGGAGCTCGCGAATCCCGGCCTTCGATAACATGGCTTCAGGCCTACCCGCTCAGGCCCCGATCGGCCAGCGGAAAGACGACCCATCCTTGCACTGAAAGGCCGGTCTGCCCACTCTCACCTTTCCGAGCCAAGCCCCATGACGAGAAAGATCATCCACCTGGATATGGACTGCTTCTTTGCGGCCATCGAGGTCCGGGACAACCCGGAGCTACGAGGGCACCCGGTGGCCGTCGGCGGCGCCAGCGATCGACGAGGCGTGCTGACCACCTGTAATTACGAAGCCCGGGCTTTCGGTATCCGCTCAGCCATGCCCACCTTCAAAGCGCTCAAGCAGTGTCCGCATCTGATCGTGGTTCCGGTCCATTTTGACGCTTACCGGCGTGAGTCAAGACGAGTGCGCTCACTGATGGAACACTTCAGTTCGATCATTGAACCCCTTTCCCTCGACGAAGCTTACCTGGATGTAACCCACCACGATCGACCGGCCTCGTCCATCGCATCCGACCTGAGGGCCATGATCTACAGCACCACCGGACTGACCGCATCGGCTGGGATCGCCTCCAACAAGCTTCTGGCCAAGGTAGCCAGCGATTGGGAAAAGCCGGACGGTCAGTTCGAAATCAGACCCGAGGCGGTAAATGGGTTCATGCAGCAATTGCCGGTGCGAAAAGTCTGGGGCATCGGACCGGTGGCCGCCGGAAAGCTCCAGGACCAGGGCATCGCCACCTGTGGTCAGCTTCAAGGCATGGCCACCCTCAAGCTGCAGCAGCTCTTCGGTCGTTTCGGGACGGAACTCTACGACCTCTGCCGGGGTCAGGACGATCGACCGGTTGAAACCCATCGCCCACGTAAATCCCTGAGCACCGAATGCACCTTCTCCACCAATCTCCAGACGTTCGAGGCATGTCGAAAACGGTTGGAACCCCTGGTGGAGGAAGTTCTCGAAGATCTGCTCCATCGACCGCCCGGTGCGGGGGTGTCCAAGATCTTTCTAAAACTCAAGTTCGCCAACTTCAGCAAAACCACGGTCGAACGAACAGGACTTAAACCCTCCAGGAAGAACTACACCCATCTCCTGGCCGAGGGATTTGGCCGCAGTGGCCAGCCAGTCCGGCTGATCGGTGTCGGCGTGCGGTTCGCCGAGTCCCCGCCTGAAAAGGAAATCCAGTTGACCCTGAACTTTGATGCCGGCCACCCTCTCTGACCTGGACATCCACCCGATTCCGGATGCTCGACGGGGCGCCCTACAAAGAA
Source organism: Verrucomicrobiota bacterium (assembly GCA_003641745.1). Classification (GTDB taxonomy): domain Bacteria; phylum Verrucomicrobiota; class Verrucomicrobiia; order Opitutales; family Opitutaceae; genus B12-G4. Next base: position 1,358 of record QNAI01000159.1, read on the forward strand.
GACGCCCCGTCTCATTCGAACATTAGCAAAGCAAGTTGCGATGATACCTCCCCTATTCAGTAAATCAACGCGACCTGCAGATCTTTAAGTTAGCAGAAAAACCCGATTTAACAATAGGGGATTGCGCCAAGAAACGCATCAGGGAACCTTGATGGTGCGGTTTTACCCGCCATTTACCCGCTCTTGTGGGCATCCAGATAAGTTTCTTCCGACTGGAAATCAGATGGCCGCCCCTGTAGCGGTAGCACTTTGTTGCCACCGGACCAGATCGGAAGGGCCGCAGCAGAGTGCGGCCCCTACAGATATGAGGTAAGGAGGAACGGCGGCAGCTGGCAGGGCGACTTATTCAATAGTGTGTGAAAGATCTTACTGGGGCGTCCACTAGCCTGACTTTTTCCCCTTCGAACGAAAACGGTCGACTGACGGCTTGCCCCACCACCCCAGTCGGCGAATGCTTCGTCCCGACCTGCCATGAAAAAAAAGACCCCTAAAATCCCCACCCGCCCAAGAATTCTGACCACCACGGTCGGATCCTATCCCACTCCCGACTGGCTGGCCGCTCTGCCCAGCGAACAGGCGGTGATCGATGCCACCCGGGTCGTTTTTGACACCCAGCGACAGGCTGGCATCGACCTGCCGACCGATGGCGAAATCTATCGCTTTGACATCAATCACCCCGACACCAACGGGATGATCGAGTATTTCATCCGACCGATGGAAGGCGTACAGGCCAATGTTGGTCGCGAACATACCGAGGAATTTGCCCGAAAATCCACCATGGGATTTCGTCGGAAACCCGCGGGGGTGGTGACCGGCCCTCTCAGCGGCGGAAGCCTGAATCTGCTCGCCGATTGCCAACGCGCCGCTGCCGTAGCCGGAGGCCCGTTCAAGTTCACCGTCACCAGCCCCTATATGCTTGCCCGGACCCTCCTCGATCACCACTACGGTGATTTTGAGGCTCTGACCATGGCCGTGGCGGATGTGCTGGCAGACCAGGTCCGCGGCCTGCCCTGCGCCAGCCTGCAGGTCGATGAGGCCAATATACCCGGGAACCCATCCGATGCCCCTCTGGCCGCCGCTTCGATGAATCGAGTGCTCGATGCGGCCGACGGCGAAAAGGCGGTTCATTTCTGCTTTGGCAACTACGGCGGCCAGACTATTCAGGGCGGCACCTGGAAAGAACTGACCCGGTTTCTGAACAACCTGCATACCGATCACCTGGTTCTGGAACTCGCCCATCGCCCGAAAAGCGATCTCACCGCCCTCAAGCATATCGATACAGGGATTGATCTCGGGATCGGCGTCATTGACATCAAGGTCAACCACATCGAAACCCCCGATGAAATCGCAAATGCCATCGAGACAGCCGAGAAAAAGGTCGGGGAGGGCCGGATTCGATGGGTGCACCCGGACTGCGGTTTCTGGATGCTCAAACGGTCGATCGCCGACCGCAAACTCGAAGCCCTGACCCGCGGCCGCGACCTCTACCTCGGACGATGAAAACCGAAAACGGATCGGTGCGACTCGGCCTGATCGGCTGTGGTTTCATCGGGCGAAAACACCTGGAAGCCGCCCGTGAACTTTCCGATGCCCGCTTCGTCGGGATCGCCGACCTGGACAGAACCTTGCTGGATGAAGTGGCTACGACATTCGCCATAGACCGGACCACCACCCGAGCCGATGAATTGATTGAGGCCCCTGATATCGACGGCATTGTGGTGGCCCTGCCGACCGGCGTGCGCACCTCCATTGCCCGAAGGGTGCTGGAAAGCGGAAAACACCTCCTGGTCGAAAAGCCGGTCGCCATGAACGCGGGCGAGGTGGAAGAGTTGATCTCTTTACAGGGAGACCGGGTGGCGGCCTGTTGCTCCAGCCGATTCCGTTTCATGGCCTTGGCGGCCGTCGCCCGCTCGGCTCTCGCCGAAGGAAAGATCGGGCGACTGAGGACCATCCGGGTCGAGGCGTTGTCCCCTCCTCCAGCCAACCGCCCCGAGAATCCACCTGCCTGGAGACTGAGCCATCGCCTCAACGGCGGAGGTATCCTGGTCAACTGGGGCAGCTACGATCTGGATTTCCTACTGGGGATTCTCGATTGGGCGTTCACCCCGATCAACGCGACGGCCCGGACCTTCCCTGTCCCCACCCTTTACGCCGACTGGATTGCCCCGGGTTCCGACGCCGAGACCCACGTCATCGCCCAAGTGAACAGCGCCGATGGTGTCGTGCTGGACTATGAGCGGGCGGAATTCCATCCCGGTCCATCCGTCTTTTCCTGGTCCATCAGCGGAGACCGGGGCACACTGACCTTCAGTCCCGGAGCGAACCCGGTTGAGCTCATTCTGGTGAGTGCTGACGACACCGGAGCCCTCAAGTCAGTTTCCCTCGGGCAGGAAATCCTCGATCACGACGTGCTGCACGCGGGCCCGGTCACCGACTTCGTCCGTTCGATTCGCACCGGCCGCCCGCCCATGACCTCACTCAGAAATGCGCTGACCGCCGCGAAGATCACCGATGCCATCTACGGCTCGGCTGCGAACGATGGCAGGCAACAGGAAATAACCAGGAAAGAACCCAAATGAAATACGCCTTCATGTCATTCTCCTGCGATGAAGCAGACCTGGATCAGATGCTGGATCTGGCCCAACGCTACGGATACGACGGCATCGAACCCCGCACCGGCGGCATGCATAAGCACGGAGTGGAGCTCGAACTGAATGCCGACGAGAGGAAGCGGGTGCTCGACGCTGCGAATGACCGAGGGGTCGCCATCGCCTGTATTGCCGTAGGCAGCCGGTTTGCGGATCCCGCCACTGTGGCGGAGCATCTGGCCGAGGCCGAGGCTGGCATCAGACTGGCCCACGATCTGGATTGCGGCATTATCCGGGTATTCGGGGGGAAAATGCCCGATGACAATCGTGAAGCAGCCATCGAGCGCATGGCCGGAGCACTGACCCAACTGGCCCCAATAGCGGCCGACAACAACGTGACCGTCTGCCTGGAGACCCACGACGACTGGTGCGATCCCGCTCATGTCGTTGCGGTCATGAAGGCGGTCGACCACCCTTCGATCGGCGTGAACTGGGATGTCATGCATCCGGTCCGCAATCACTTGGCCACCATGGAGGAATCTTACCGCCTTCTGGCGCCATGGATCAGGCACGTGCATATCCACGATGGCATGGCCGATCCGGTCAATCTGGCCTTCCGCGCCTTCGGTCAGGGAGAATACGATCTCGAGACCGTCTTCCGATGCCTGGCCGCTTCCGGCTACCAGGGTTACCTGAGCGGCGAATGGATCAACTGGGAACCGGCCGAGGTTCACCTGCCCAGGGAAAACCGCGACATGCGCGCCTTCGAAAAGACCCTCGGTATTTCCTGATCATGATCCAGGTCGGCCGCATCGAGATATACCGGACGGACCTGCGGACCCGGATGCCGTTCCGCTACGGCATCGCCACCATGGTGGATGTGCCGCACGTCTTCCTCCGCCTCGAATTGCGGACGCCCTCCGGTTCCTCCGCCGGGTTCAGCGCGGATCATCTGCCCCCCAAATGGTTCACCAAGGATCCCGATCGGGACCCTATGGACGAGATTGAGGAAATGCTTGCGGTGATCCATCACGCGGTCTCGCTGGCCGAAAACCGGGACGCACCCACGCCCTTCGATTTCTGGTGGAGGCTCTACCACGACCAGGCGGGATGGGCACTGGAGCAGGGCCTGCCCCCCTTGCTCACTCACTTTGGCGTCACCATCGTCGAGCGGGCCCTCATCGACGCGTGGTGTCGGGCCCGGGGCACACCTTTTCCCGAGGCCGTTCACTCCAACCTCCTGGGCCTTGACCTCGGTCGTATTCATAAATATCTGACAGACCGGCTGCCGGGAGACCTCCTGCCGGACGAACCGCCCGACTCCATCAACATCCGCCACACGGTGGGTCTTTCCGATCCCTTGCGGGAGGCCGACATCGCGCCGGAGGATCGACTGGCGGACGGGCTGCCTCAATCGCTCGAAGCCTGCATCCGGACCTATGGTCTGACCCACTTCAAGCTCAAGGTGCAGGGCGATCCCGAGCGCGATCTCCCCCGCCTGCGCGAGATTGCCCAAGTGCTGGAGGAACAGATCCCCGGCCGGGCCCTGGCCTCGTTGGATGGCAATGAGGGATTTCAGACCGCCGAAGCCTTCTTGGAATTCTGGCGAGAAATCTGCACCGATCCAAAGCTTCACCGCCTGCTGAGCCATCTGCTTTTCGTCGAACAACCCCTGCACCGAGGGATCGCCCTGGAGACCGCCATCCACCCCATCACCCGGCCCGACGGGACCCCGTGCCCGGTGATCATTGATGAATCCGACGCCGAGCTCGCAAGCCTGCCCCGGGCCCTTGACCTCGGCTACACGGGCACCAGCCACAAGAACTGCAAGGGAGTCTTCAAAGGCATCGCCAACCGCTGCCTGATCCAGTTTCTGGAGAACCGGGGTGAAGGCCCGCTCCTGATGAGCGGTGAAGACCTGGCCAATGTCGGCCCCATCGCCCTGCTGCAGGATCTCACCGTCCAGGCCACCCTCGGCATTACCAGCGTCGAACGCAACGGACACCATTATTTCGCCGGATTGAGCGCTTTTCCCGAAAATCTGCAGAACGCGGTCGTCAATGCCCATGGCGACCTTTACCGGCGTGAACCGCCCGAGCCGGCCAAGCTCTCAATCCACCGTGGCAGGGTATCGACCCGCAGCATGCTGGCCGCCCCGTTTGGGTGCGGCTTCAAGCCGGAACTTGAAACCTTCGCTCAACGGGTCTGAAGGGGCTGTTGCCCAACAACCCAAATCAATCTCTGCGACACCCTTCAGCACTTTTAAGACAGCCTCTTATCCGTGAACGGGTTCCCGGCTGGACCACAGCATATCAGGGAATGACCAGTTCAGTGCCGATTTTCAGGTCGGTCTCGGACGACATCACCGACCGATTGGCGTTGTAGATCTCACGCCACCGGTTGCCATTTCCATAGAAGCGTCGGGCGATTGAGTAGAGGGTGTCACCCCGGGCCACCACATGACGGGCCATGGCTGATGAAGCAGGTGCTGACGGTGGTTGACGGGAAGACACCGCGGTCTGGGACACCTGCTGACGGGCCGGTTTTACGACCGGCAGAGGTTCCGCCCGGATGGCCGCCAATTCCGTTTTCATGCGCTCGTTCTCGTCTTTCAGGCGCTCCACCAGGTCCAATAGATCGGTGCGCTCATAATAATCATCAAGAGGCTGCCCGGGAAGCTGTCGGGCAAACTGCTTCTTCGAGGTGTCGATCAGGTCCCGAACCATCGGCGCCTGCGGGCTGTTCGGCCGCAATTCCAAGTATTTGCGGAAATGGTAGATGGCCGCGATCGGATCATGAATGTGGTTGAGGTAGATCTGCCCGACCTCCAGGTGAGATTCCGGTGCCTCACCATTGCGCTTTTCGATCACTTTCAGAAATGCGCCCAAGGCTACCTGGTTCTGCCCACTTCGCAGCATTTGAATGCCCCGTCTGTAATGGGGTTCATCGATCTCGGAAGTTATCTCCATGCCGCCATGGACGCCGCAGGCGGCAAACAACAGGGTTGCCGACCACAGACGCCACAACCAGGGGCTCTTCCGAAAGGAACGCATAAGGGCAAAGTTAGGCCTCCTTCCGTCGGAGACAACGAAAACTCCTTTCCTTGTGCAAGAATCCGACTAAAACTCCTGCTATGCCCTTGGATCCCCAATCCGCCATCCGCCGTGGGAAGGACTGTATCACGACCGAGGCGCTGGCCCTGGAAGCGACCGCCCGGACCATCGATGATCGTTTTGCCCAGGTTATCACCGCCCTTAACCAGGCTCTGGACACCGGGCGCAAACTTATCTTCTCCGGACTGGGCAAGTCCGCCCATATCGCCCAGAAGTGCGTCGGCACCTTCAACAGCATCGGTGCACCATCCTGTTTTCTCGATCCGGTCAATGCCCTGCATGGTGACCTCGGTCTCTGCCGGGGAGGCGATATCTGCCTCATGCTCAGCAACAGTGGGGAGTCGGAGGAACTCACCCGCCTGGTGCCACTCCTGAAGCGCTTTGAGCTGTCCACCGTGGCCATCACCGCACAACCTGATTCCACCCTGGCCACGGCCTGTGACCAGATACTGACCTATAGCGTGCCCCGTGAGGCCTGTCCTCTGGCCCTCGCTCCGACCGCCAGCACCGTGGCGGCCATGGCCATCGGTGATGCCCTGGCCATGGTCCTGCTGGAAGACCGCGGACTCACCCGGGAAGATTTTGCCCGCTTTCACCCGGCCGGGAATATCGGACGCAACCTGATCCTGCGCGTCACCGATATCATGTTGACCGGCGATCGCTTTCCCCGCCTGCCCTGCAGCCGATCCGTGCAGGACGCCATTTTGCAAATGACCAAGGCGCGGGCCGGATGCATTGCCCTGGTCAACGAGCCGGACGACACCTTGTGCGGCATATTCACCGACGGTGACTTCCGGAGATCCGCCGTCAAGGGGGGCGATTTCCTCGGCCGGCCGGTTGCCGACTTCATGACCCGCAACCCGGTTACCGTTTCTGACCAGTCCCTGGTGGTCGATGCTCTGCGGGTCTTCGAGCATCGGGAAATCGATGATCTCATCGTCGTCGACGATGCCAATCGTCCCGTTGGCCTGATAGACGGTCAGGATCTCCCCAGGATGCGCCTGATCTAGTGGGCGTCCCAATAAGCTCTTTCATCTTCTGCCGTAGCGAGATCGAGCATTCACCAAGGCCAGCGATCCATAATCGATCGCC
>QNAI01000160.1 GCA_003641745.1 Verrucomicrobiota bacterium
GCGGCGGCCGCGGATCGTTCATCGGAGGCGTCCATCGCATGGCGGCCAACCTCGACGGGCGGATCAAATTGGTGGCCGGATGCTTTTCCTCAAAGCCGAAAAACTCCAAGGCCTCTGGAGCCGACCTCTACCTCGACACCTCCAGAGTGTATTCGTCTTATGAAGAGATGGCGCGAAAAGAGGCCGCACTGCCCGCGTCCGAACGGATTGATTTCGTCTCCATCGTCACCCGAAACCAGACACATTTTGCAGTGGCCAAGACTTTCCTGGAAGCGGGTATCAACGTGATCTGCGAAAAGCCGCTCGCTTTCAGCATGGTCGAGGCCAGGGCGTTGCGCAGGGTGGTCAATAATTCCGGGAAGGTTTTCGCCCTCACCCACAACTATACCGGTTACCCGATGGTCAAGGAGGCGAAGGAAATGGTTCGCACCGGCCAGCTGGGCAGGATCCTCAAGATCGTGGTCGAGTATCCGCAGGGCTACGCCATCACCGCCCTGGGCGACAAGGGCGAAAGCGGAATCTCCAACTGGCGCATGGATCCCAGCGTAGCCGGTGTCTCGAACTGCATGGGGGACATAGGCACCCACGCCGAGAACCTGGCGCGATACATCACGGGCCTCGAAATCGAGGAGATGTGCGCTGAGCTCTCAACCTTCATCCCGGATCGCCCGCTCGACGACGACGGGAACATGCTCGTCCGCTACAAGGGCGGAGCCAGGGGCATCCTTTACGCCTCCCAGATCTCGAACGGCGAAGAAAACAATCTCAATATCCGTATCTACGGTACCAAGTGCTCGATCGAGTGGTTTCAGGAGCATCCCAACGAACTCGTGGTCAAAGAAGTCAACCAGCCGCGCATCATCAAGCGGCGAGGCAACAGCTATCTCTCAACCGTGGCCCAAAAATACAGCCGTCTTCCCTTCGGGCACCAGGAGGCATTCATTGAAGCCTTTGCCAACGTCTACCTGGCAGCGGCTGACGCCATCGAAGACGAGGTTTCGGGACGGAAACTGAAGAAGAATTATGACTTCCCAACCGTCGAAGATGGTGTCATCGGCATGGCCTTCATCGCCACCGCGGTCAAATCCTCGAAATCGAAGACCAAGTGGACAAAGATGCTCGGCTGAGCAGAACCGAGCTGCGATCTACACTCTCCGGTGTCGCTCCAGACGCTGAAGACGAGGCATGCGTTCAAGTCGGGTTCCAGATCAACCGAACCATCGGGAGTATCTAACGAGAACGGTGATCCGGATCCGGTCTGATCTCAAGGACCTGTTCTTTGATACCTTCGAACAGGGTTTCAATCACGACCGATCCCTTGTCGTGCTCAGCGAAGAAGGCCTCCAGGTGACTGCCTTTCATTCCCTGGACATAGATCGGGTCCTCCAGGATCGCTCCCAAGGTATTCACTGGACGACCAAACCCGATCTCAAATCTCTGGTGCCAGATGTCGAAGTAAAGAAAGTAGGGATAAAGCTTCTGTAGCCGTCCGGAAAACCTGTTCCCAGCCCATTGATTTCCGAAGTGGAGGGCAAACTCCTGGCTTGAGGTCCGGTAATGGAAGAGCGTCGGTTCATCCAGGAGTCCGCTCTCCTCCCTGAAAAGGATGGCTTCACTCCACGCCCGTGCCTCCAGATTTGCCTGCCGCAATTGGCCGGGCACAGCATAGGAAGTCATCACAAGCAACACCACGAACCCGACCCCGGCGGTGATCCTGCCGTAGACTCCGGACAACCCAGATTGCCTGAGCAGGGTCTTCAGCCACGACCAGGAGAGACAGGTCATCAGTCCGGTCAGACCAAGCGCGGGCACCAGGTAGTGGGGCTTACCAAAAGGCCCGTTCGCCACCAGGAGAATCTGTGCCGCCAGGACAACCAGGATGCCCAGCCAGACTCGAGTCTGCGGGCGCTTGAGAACTGCGAGCGAGACTGGCTTCTTCTGCAGAAGAACAACCATTCCGAGGGCGGCGAATCCGGCCGTCAACAGGATCACCGGCAATTCGGTTGGCCCGATTTCTGAAACCTGGAAGCCGATACCATCAAGCATAGCGCCGAAGTATGAACGACCCTCTTCAAGGGGGCGGTTGTAGCCTTCACGAACCAACAGGTTATTCACCAGAAAACCCAGGAACCCCCGGCTGTTCGTCAACGGGTTCGCCACCAGCAGCAGGAACGTGAGGAGCGATGTTCCGAAATAGATCATCCACCGACGAAATGTGCTCAGCATGAACAGCGGCAGGAGTGCGAGCGGTGCGAAGTTCAGCTTCAAGGCCAATCCCAGCCCGATCAGCAGACCGTACTGCCAGGCGGGCTCAGCACGGGAGCCCTTACCGGCGTTCGACACCTGCAAAAAAACAAAGATAGCCAGCCAGATGGCCAGTATCACCAGCAATGGCTCCGGAGACATCTCTGAAAGCACATTGCGGACGTTGCTGCTCATCAGAGTCCCGGACTGAAACAGGACCACGGCAACCGGATCACCCGTCCACCTGAAGACAAGGAACCCGCCGACGACCAGCGTGACCACCAGTAACGCAATCAACCCCCGGTGCAACCAAGTCAAAAAGGTTTCGGGCTGTTTCAGGACGTCATCGACCAGATCCCCCTCTCCGGCCAGAAACTCGATCGGATACAGGAGCATCGCGCTGAACCAGTGGAGGGTCGCACCGGGATGATCCGCATGGACCGTCGGTTGCGCCTGGCTCAAGGCCAGTCCATTCATCAGATAAGCATAGGACGGGTCGGAGTTGTGACCGAGCCAGAAGGGGCCGCTCGATTGCCGCAACCCAATGGCCCATATGGCGACCAAGAGCGGAACTACCAAAATCAGCACCAGCCGGATTGGAGAGGTGCTCACCGCGCGTGACTGCGATCGGGCCGGTAACCGGGATTCTGGTTTCTCTTTTTTCACTTGGGCGAAAGACCATGCCCCGTATACACCATTCCCGGAGCAGCCAACAGGTATGTATTCAACCGGGCACGAACAAATCCCGTCTATTTCCAATTTCAATTTGCATCGCCGATGGGTTGGTTGCCCGATCTTCCTTCCCGCTTCCTGGCTTCTGTTTCTCCCTGTTCACGCCCCACCCGCATCGGCACCGGTCCATCCGCGAATCGAGCGACAACGCCGTCGCCCGGCTCCAGGTCCTTCGCCCGGGCAACCAGACGACCGTCCGTCCGGCTCACAAGCGCGTATCCACGTTGCAGGACGGAATCCGGTCCGACCGACTCGAGCCGCTTACCCAATTCCTCCAGGCGGTGAACACGGGTTTGCCAGGCGACGGCAAGGCTCCGTTCAAGGCGAGCTCCCAGATTTCCGAATCGCTGTTGCAGCAGGCGAACGGTCGGTTCCGGGGATTGCGCGGCAACCCGGGCCCGGGTTCGTTCCAGGTGCTGCCGAATCTGCTGTAATCGACCGCGGGCCACTCCATTGAGTTGGTTTCTCAGGTCGTCGACCCGCAGGAATCCCCGCTCTATCGCGGATGCGGGCGAGTGGAGTTCGAGCGACTTCGACATGATAACCACCTGATCGCTCAGGCGCCTCATGCGCTCAACCATGATCTGATCGAGCAAGTCCGCCGCACCTTGCAGACGGTCGATCACCTCAAGGTACCCGCTCGAGATCAATTCCGCGGCGGCGGATGGGGTCTCGGCCCTTATGTCAGCGGCAAAATCGCTCAGCGTGAAATCGATCTCGTGCCCGACAGAGGAAATCACCGGCAGGCGGCAAGCCGCGACCGCGCGGGCCACTGTTTCCTCATTGAACGCCCAGAGATCCTCGATACTGCCACCGCCGCGACCGACGACCAGGAGATCGAAGAAATCGCGCGTCCCGGGGAGGGGCGCTTCGGGGCTCCTGGCAAGGGCGATTTCGTCCCGGCGCAATCGTAGCCGCTGCGCCAACTCGAGCGCCGCCACGATCTCCCCGCCGGCACCCGTTCCCTGAACCTTGACCGGCAGGACAATCAGACGACCGGTCCAATCGCGCCGTTTCAAGATCCGAAGAAAATCCTGGATGGCCGCACCAGTCGGTGAGGTCACAAAACCGATGGTCCGTGGAAACTCCGGCAGCGGTTTCTTCTGCTCAGGATCGAACAATCCCTCGTCGGCGAGTTGTTTCTTCAACCGCTCAAACTCCAATTGCAGACGCCCCACCCCGTCTTCGATCGCGGCGCGGACGATCAACTGGTAGGTTCCCCGGGGTTCGTAAACACTGATCTCCCCGTAGAGAATGACCTGCATGCCATCGTGCAATTCGAGCCCGAGTCGCATGGCATTTCCTCTGAAGGCGACGGCGGAAATCTGGCTCTTCTCGTCCTTGAGGGAGAAGTAGATATGACCACTCGCCTGGCGTCGGAGATTCGATATTTCACCTCGGACCCATCCCGGTGGGATATTCCGTTGGAGGACGGTCTTGACCCGCTGGTTCAAGGCCGAAACCGAGAGGACATCGCGGAGACTTGATTCATAAGGGAAATCCCTCATCTCGCCTGGAGGAAAAAACGCATGGGCAAGCTCAGGTCCACTGCCCGGAAGTCGAAGATGAATAGCAGGAAGTGGCAACCCTCGAAACACAGGAATCTGTCGGCGCTCTGTCTCCGGCACCACACCAACATTCATCGGTCGGATTCAATGTGTCCCGAGCGACCTGCTGGCTGGGGATCAGTGCGATGATTCTCTTCGTCGTCCTGTCGCTTTCTCCCAACGGAGCCACACGTATCTACCTCTGGCCGTGGCTCTTACTGACCAGTCTGCTCACCCTGATACCGATCGTGGTCATGCTCGCTCTGCCTCGAAAAGCAGGTATAGCGATCGACCTCAACGTGACACTCACTCTGGGTCTTCTGAGCGCCCTCCTTGTTCTTTCGGCCGCGACAAGTTCCCATCCGACCCAGAGCCTCGAAGCCTGCCTGATACCGATAGGTGCGATTTCCGCAGTTTTCCTGATCCCCCGGACCATGTCTGGGGATGGGCCGGAGATCCGCCGACGGGAGGTTCGCCTGCAGCAATTGATCGGCGCATTCGGAGTTGCGTTTGGGATCGTCAGCATGGTCGGGTGGATCGGCGGCACACTTGTGCCCCAATGGAGTCACACTTCGACTCTCAATGATCTTGTCGGAAGCGACACCTTCGACTTCCGTCCCCTTCAGTTCAGAAACGAATCCCCGCTTGGTCACGCCAACTACACCGCAGGTCTGGCCCTGATCCTCCTGCCCTGGATGGCGGGTCTCGCAATCCGCCATCGCGGACGACCTCGCTGGATGTGGATCTCCGCGACCCTCCTCGTCGTATCCGTCCTTTTCACCGCGGGAAGCCGCGGCGCTCTGTTCGGAGTCGGCGCAATGGCAGGGACCGCATTGCTTATCAGAGGTCTCCAGCGCGGAATCAAAGGCCCCCGACTGATGATCGGACTTGCCGCCGTCGCGATTGCCACCGGCGTCTTCGCAATGGCGACACCCCGGGTCCGTTCACTGGTCACCGACTTCGCAACCAGCCGGACACTCAACTCCGGCGATGTTCAGAGATGGAGCATGACGGAAGCCGGACTCAGGATGGGATGGGACGCGCCCCTGCTCGGACAGGGACCCGGGCTCACTCCGCTGACTTATCCTGATTACCGGAGCGGCCTGGACGGGGGGGTCGAGTCTGCCCTTCAACTGCATTCCACGCCGATCCAGATCTGGGCGGACCTCGGTTTGGCGGGATGTCTCATCTGCCTCCTGCTGCTCGGGCTGATCCTGACCCACGGATTCCGGACTCTGACCGCCAGGGTCTCCGATCATGCCCTCTCTCCCGAACCAATCCTGGCTTCAGCCATCGTTTCAACCATTGGCTACCTGGCCTTCTCGGTCACTGACTACCAACTCGACGTACCCGTATTCGCAGGTCTGCTCGCGATCAATCTCGGGATCATTCTTGCGGCCCGGTCCGGAAACCAAACCGACTCGCCCGAATCCCCTATCCGCTTCTATTCCATCAGGATTGCAGGGATCATTCTTCTCATTCCGGTTCTCTGGGCGACCGCTCAATCACTTCTTGCCCGGACTACTTTCTCGGATGCCGTAACCCGTCTCGAAAGGCACGATATTCCGGGCTTCCTTCGAGGGGTTTCTGTCGCTGAAAGCCACAGCCAGGGGAACGCATTCTACCCGACGTCAGCCGGGGCCGGCCTTCTGCGCCTGTCCTTTGCAGAAGCGGATCTGAATCGAAAAGCTGAACTCGAAAGTCTGGCGATCGACGCATTCCTCAAGTCCCTGAAAAAATCCGATACCCAGGAGATCGCCCACTTCAACGTCGGTTGGCTGCTCCTTGAGAGGGATCCTGAATCGGCTGAACGCCATTTTCTGCGAGCATCGGAGTTGGTGCCCGACAAAGGGGGTGTCTATCTCGGAGTCGGCCTGGCCCGTTACGAACAAAACGATCGCGAGAAAGCGATCGACGGCTTTGCCTTGGAAGTCGTCAACGATCCGACCTTCATCACGGCACCGTTCTGGGACATCCCGATCTTCTCCGTCATGAAGCAGCGGGTCGCCGAGCGAGCGGTTTACGTCCTTACGCTGCTGGCGGGATCGCCCGAGTCGGGGACTCGAACCCGTGATCAGGCCCTCGAAACCATCGGTCTGATTCGCGATTTCACTCACAAGATCCCCGGAATACGGATGAACCCGAAGGGGCGGGTCCTGATCGAGAACCTGCCGACGAACTCCAGGGAACGATCCGAGGCAATCCGCACCTACCTGGTGACCCGGCATGGATCGAGGGTTGAGCCCGACATAGTTGCGGCCTACACCGGTCTTCTCGATCCAGGTCGACTGGACACGAAGTCCCTGCCCTGGCATCCCGCCGGCAACGAGTGGCCCCTGGTCCGTATCCAGAGAAACGAGCGCCCCGCCTACGGAATCCTGATGAGAAACCTGGACGGACCGACTCCGGTCGATGCCTACCTGGTCCAGAAGAACGGCATTATCCGTGACTTCTACTCCTCGGCTTTTCCCCCGAAAGGGGTTCTTCCGACCACTGCGATGGTTCACGCAGCAGAAATACTGGAGGATGATCGGTCATGAACACCCGCCATTCCATCCGGATCCGGCAGGTGTTGCTGCCGGCGCTCGCCGCCCTCGGCGATCTCCTGGCTTCGTTCGCAGGGCTTGCCGCCGGCTACACACTGCGTTTTCACACAACCCTCGGCGATCTTGGCATTCCCGTACCCAACGCCAATTTTTCCCTCTATCTGCCGCTCATGTGTGTGGGCGTGGTTCTTCTGCTGGCCAGCTTCGGATATCTCAATGTGTATGATCCGAGGCTTCTGCTTCGCAAGTACCGGAGTCTCGGGCTGCTCTTCAAGGGGACGACCTTCTGGCTCTTCGCCTATCTCGGCGTTTCACTGGCGCTGAAGTTCGATCCCCCGATCAGTCGTCTCTTCGTGGTCATCTCATTCGTGACCATCCTGTTGTCCCTGCATGCCTGGCGATCGATTTTCTTTGCCCTCGTGACCCGGACGTCCCTTCGGGAGAATCTTCAGCAACGCCTCGCGATCCTCGGCTGCAATGCCAAGGCGATCGAACTGGCAGAGGAAATCACTTCGAATCCAACCCACCCCTTCAAGGTGGTGGGGACTGTGATCGAACCGGAAGTTGAAGGGGCCTTCCCAACCGCGATCCCCGGTGTGCCGATCCTGGGGGAGGTCGGCGATCTCTCCTCCATCCTGAAAGCAAATCGAGTCGACGTCATCCTGGCCGTTCGTCTGGAGCGACCGGAGGGCGAGACTTTGAAGCTGATGGAGATCTGCGAACACCACTACGTGGAGTGGAAAGTGGTCCCGGATGCTTTTGAGGTCTTCGTCTCGAACCTGAAGCTGCAGACCTTCGGTCGGATACCCGTTCTCGGCATAGAAGATTTTGCGGTGACCCGGCTGGCCGGCCGCCTCATCAAGCGCTCGCTCGATCTCGCCGGGGCGCTGACCGGTCTCATCGTTTCGAGCCCGTTCATCCTGATCCTGGCCCTGATGATCCGGCGCGAGTCCAGAGGGCCGGTGTTCTTCCGTCAGAATCGGATTGGCGCCCACCACAGGTCTTTCCGCATCTGGAAACTCAGGAGCATGGAAATCGGCGCCGAGAC